>JBJOKQ010000001.1:0-67699 GCA_046046005.1 Bacteroidota bacterium
TGGAACCACAATTATTATTACGCCACAGCCCGTCCGCGTTTGTATATCCACCACAGACCCAACAATTGTTGTAAGAGTCTGTATTCAGAGAAGCGTAACAGTATCGCAGTCCCGGTGCATTTTTGTTCCACCATAAAACAGGTCTTGAAATAAGTACAATCGTGGGAGCATTTCGAATATCTTCTTCGAAGATTTCTGAATTATCGGGCACAGTAAAAAGAGGAAAATCAACTTCATTGTATGAATGAGTTACCAAAGGCAGCGTTTGGACAAATGTTGATTTCGAATATTCGTAAAAAGCAGGTATAAATAGAAAAGCGGTTTTCGCATGACAAGCCAATCGTATTCTCTTACCTAACAACCGCTCCCAGTTGAGATCATTTCGTAAGCTGCATTGGTCGGAGATCGAATTTCTGATCAATATATCCGTTTGTAAATTTTCTACGGCTGCAAGATCCAGCAGCATATTGAATGGTATAACATAAAAACTATCTACAGATAATCCCACGCGATCGTAAATCAACCTCTTACTACTTGTGTCCTGACTTATTCCAAGTATACCTAATGCTAGCATCCTCAAGTGCTCCTCAATGGCCAACTCATTTTTCTCCGCCTGATTAATTTTAAAAATTGTATTTACGAAACTATTTGTTTGAATTTGAGCATTGCCGGCAACTAAAATATTCCCCATTTCATCTCGACATAAATTGAAAGTTCTATCGCTAATTGAGCCGTTACCATTCAATCTGTAAATCCAATTTATAGCCCCACTACCTTTGTTAATACTTATGGTGGTGGCGTCAAGTCCTGATGAACTCCCGGTGCTGTTTCCAGTAACAACTATATCCTCACCGTCACTTATTATTGCTTTAGCCTCGTCAAAAGAATCCGCCGAACCGTTGTAAGTCTGCGCCCATGTTATCTGTCCGTTACCTCTATATTTGATGATAAAATAGTCGGAGTTGTTTCCTGCAATTTGAGTAGTACCCGTTACAAAAAAATAATTACCCGCATCCATTACAAGGCATCTTGCTAAATCTACACCACCTGTTGTACCGGCATACGCTGTGACCCATTTCTGCAATCCATCTCCTCCTCCATACTTCAAAACAATCGCGTCAGAATTTGTCGCGCTGGCATAGCCCTGTCCAATTACAATAACATCCTGTGCAGAATTGACGCCGATATCGTGAGCATAATCACTATAGCCATTCTTGTAGCTATAGGTTGCGCTCCACTTCAAATTTCCCGTCCAATCATAACAAACCGTCAACATTTCAGAAATCCCATTTGTAGCTACGGAATTCCCCGTGATGCAGATGTCTTTATTGACTTTTAAAGCGACCCCAATCGCGAAGTCGTTTAGATTACCCGCGCTGTTAAAATGTCGACTCCACTCTAATATTCCATCAACGTTGTATAGCAAGCAACTGTAGTCGTATTTTCCGCCATTCAAATTACTGTATCCAACAAGCACAATGCCTTCCGCAACAACTTCCATCCCTGTGCAAACATCATCCGATGAATTCATTCTATCATAATCATTGCTCCATGTAACATTTCCTGCCGAATCCAACTTAGTAACAGCAATGTCTCTTCCATTACTTGTTGACGTTGTTCCTGCTACATAAACGCCGAACGAACTATCAACAACAATTGCAACCGGGAAGTCGTTTTCATTTGCTGAGCCGCTAATGGTTGTGGTCCAACGCAAAATACTATCGGGAGCAAATGACGTAATCAACCAGTCTGTATTACCATTGTTAGAAGTCGTGCTTGCAACGTAAATATTTCCTAGTAAATCTGTATAACCACTGAAACCTCATTGCTTATTGTAGCGCCGTTGTCTTCATTCCACAACAATGTTGTTTGGGCTTGCAAATGAATGTTACTCATAAGGATTAGTAGTGCAAGAACCAGCTTTGAAGTAATGTTACGTAACGGAAGAAATAATGAAAGAATCATATGAGGTGTTTACTTGAATGACCAATTTAATACAATATTATATTAAAGCCAAGTACTGATTTAAATACCGCAAGTTTAATTTATATAATTAAATTTTTTGTTTACACCCAAGTTTAAGGTTGATGATTTTCTGGGTAAATTCTCATTCAAGTGCACCCTAATTGACGGAAATTAAAACTGAAGAAGCATACTCTTACCTCACCCCGCACATCGCCTTAGTATCCTCAAACGCTTCGCACATGCGTTTTCTTGATTCAGCGTTTATCCATTGGTGTGTGGTGTCGGTTGCGCACCACTCTGCAGGAACAATCACGTGTTGCTTGAGCGCAGGATCGTAAGCGCGATACACCCACGTAGGAATCACTTTGGTTTCTTTCAGTGATTTCTTCCCGGTAGTGTGATTTTTCTCAATGGAAATATTCAGAATCACTCCTGCATCTGTGTAGCGCCAATACTGATTGGAAATAAAATTTCCCAGCGACCACGCTACAAATCCTGAATCGAGAGATGCATTTGATGCTGTTTTGAATTTGTTCATCGGTCCAACCACATGCGGATGCGCACCGATTACCAAATCGGCGCCGTGGTCTGCCGCCCAATGAAACATGGAGTCTTGCTTTGCAATCGGCTTGGCAACATTCTCAACGCCCCAATGATAAATCACCACTACCAGATCCGGATTCAGTGAACGTGCTTTCAACACATCTGCTTTTACCAATGAACTGTCGGCTACATTCAACATGTACTTGTGTTCTGCAGAAGGATATGCGCCGTTCGTTCCGTATGTGTAATTGAGAATGGCAACTGAAATTCCGTTCTTCGAGAGAATGCGAATTGAATCTCTGTCGCGTTGCGAATCAAATGTTCCTGTACTTCCCAATCCTGCTTCGCGGACTTTCTTGAGCGTGCGCTGCAAGCCTTCTTCGCCCGTATCCATAGAGTGATTGTTCGATGTAACGAGAAAATCAAATCCGGAATTCGTAATCGCGGTTATATAATCATCAGGAGTATTGAAAGCAGGATAACCTCCGTATGGTTTTTTCGGTCCCGCAAAAGTCAGCTCCAGATTTCCGATCATGATATCCGGTGCAGAGAGAAATTGTTTCACTTCTGCGAAAGAAGGATTGAAATCGTATGAACCGTCTGTTTGCTTTGCGTTGGTCATTTGCGGCGTGTGACACATCAAATCGCCCACAAAACCCAATGAAATCACTGACACGGAATCAGCAATCTCTTGTCCGATATTAACCTTCGCGTGGGGCTTTTCATTGGGAATTTCCTTCCAGGAAGCCAAAAGAATAGCTGCAAAAAGGAGCGTAATTCCGCCGAAATAGTGGAAAATATTCGAAAAATCGATGTTTTTGTGCTTTAGCAGCATTAATCCGGCGTTTTAAATCGGGGCGACAAAGAAACAAATTCCCGCCTGAACCCGTAAGACCTTTTACGGAAATATTTGGGGAAGGTGCTTTGTTTCACTAATTTTATCAAACAAGTATTAACAACGAAAGCTCAACTCAAGTCATAATTCAACCCAATCAACATGAAAAAATTACTCGCTCTTATCCCTGCAGCTGCAATTGCCTTTACGTTTGCAGCGTGTAAGAAAGAAACTGCGGCAGAAGGAGAAATCACTTCTGTTTCTTCATTGTATCGTACAGTAATGTTCGAATACACTGCAACGTGGTGCGGACCTTGCGGTCAGTACGGATATCCTGAAATGCATGATCTGATTGCAGACTTCGTTGTTGCATCACCGAAAGCATCTGTTGTGATTATGCGTCCGTCTGATGATATCGTTGATAACGTTCCTGCAGGACAGGAAGATCTTGTTGACTTCTTCGGATTCAGCGGCACTCCTGACGGAGCTGTTGGTGTGAATGGCGGAATGTATCCTGATTACAATGCGTTCAAGACTAAAATTAATCAAGCGCATACTGCTAACCCTGTTGCTAAAGCCGGTATCGGTATCAGCCACACGCTTTCAGGCAGCACAATGACTGTAAACACAAAATCTGTTTTCTTCGAAGAAGTTGCAGGAACATACAACCTTGCAATCTATGTTGTTGAAGACAAGATCATGAACTCACAAAACGGACAAACACCTTCAGAAGTTGAGCACGTGAATTCTCTTCGCGCAATTGCTGACGGAAAAGCATTCGGAACTACTATTGCTGTGAATCCTGCGAAAGGAACTAAAGTTGATGGTACTTACACTATCACACTTCCTGCTGAAACACGCAACAAAGACAATTGCAAAGTAGTTGCTGTACTCTGGAAAATGGATCCTGCTACAGGAGAACCAACAGACGTGCTGAACTCAAACACATATTAATTGAGAGGGTCTCGTAATTGAGACCCTTTTTTAACGAATCAATTTTCCGAATATGAAACTGAAAGCGATATTTCTGATATTGTTGTGTGCATTTTTTGCCGCAGGAGATCTCGGTGCTGAAGAAATGAAGAAGAAGCGCCGCAAGAAGAAAAAGAGAAGAGGAAAAGTTGTGGCGTTCAAAGCCGGTCAAATGGATGTACAGGCCGGAGGAGGATTTGCCGTTAATACGAATTATTCCAAATCGGATTATTCGATTTACGGAACAACTGAAACCAAAGGCGGATTCCCTTTCAGCATTCGTGCTGAATACGGAGTAACTGATTTTCTCGGAATCGGCTTGTGGTATGGTATGTACAAAGACAAGATCACAATCACAGATGTAACGGCGCCTACAAACATTTACGGTTACGAACATAAGTACATGCACCTTTGTGCTCGTCCTGCCTTTCACGTTCCGCTCGGAATGGCGAAGCTCGATCCTTACGTTGCAGTTCCATTTGGTTTGAACAAAGTGAAAGCAACTCCATTCTATAATGAAGGAGGTGTAAACCTTGTTCAGGAGCCATTGAAATCAGGTTTCGCCTGGGCGATTCACGGTGGCGCTAATTATTACTTCACTGACAACATCGGCGCTTTCGTTGAAGGCGGTTACGGCCAATGGTTACCGATGGTGAACTTTGGTATAACGGCGAAGTTTTAAGTACTGACTCGTTTTATAGAATCCCGCTGTTACACGGCGGGATTTTTTATTTCTAACAACCACGGCGACACGGAGAGTTTAAAAACAACCACGGAGGCACGGAGAGTTTAAAACAACCACGGTGACACGGAGAAAAAACTTTCTCTCTTACCCGAAACGATTAGTAAAATAATATCTCCGTGTCTCTATGGTGATTTCCTTTTATACGGAGAGATATTTGTTGTTTCTCATAACCACACTCCGACAAGCTCAGTGCGGGCTCTGGCGCGGAGATATTAATTAAATAACCACGGTGACACGGAGAAAAAACTTTCTTTCTTACCCGAAACGATTAGTAGAATAATATCGCCGTGTCTCCGTGGTGATTTCCTTTTATCTTGTCATTTCTCCGTGGTGCTCGTCTGCTGTATTAAAACAAAAAATCCCGCTCGATAAGCTGAGCGGGACTTTTCATTACTAACCTAAACTAAACACTAATTCTGCGTTTGTAACGCATGAATATAGTCTTCAAGTTTTTCAACGATGTTGTCGTAACTGAACTGTGCAAGCGGAGTCGGATTGATGTTGTGGAACTCCGGATTGTTATTCTTACGCAACGTATAAATGTTCTGCTTTCCTTCTTCGAAACGTCCGATCGGATCAATCGTCATTGTCAGAATCTGGTAGTCGTAGTTCTTCGCCAGCTCATAAAGCATATCGAAGTTTTCTCCCAGACCCGCAACTTCGTCGATGGTCATGAAACGAACACCTTTGCGAATCTTTCTGTCTTTGCGGCTCAAACGATCGCTGTCGATGATAGATAGACGCGCAATACACAGAAGCGCAAGCATCGTATAGTTCTGACCGTTTGATCCCGGTGCGTCTTCTCCCATTGGCGTTTTAAGGCTGATGGAAAGATCGAAGTACGATTTCGGATTCGTCAGTTTCTTGATGTCCGGCTTCACGTTCTTTCCGTCGCTGTGCTCAAGGAATGCTTTGAGAATGATCGCATCCGCTCCTTCTCCTTCGCTCTCAAACATCTTGAACAATCCAACGTTTGCCGCTTTCGCAGCGATGTTCTTGTTCAATGAACGAATCCAGCTGATCGGATACGACTTTGATGGATCGAAGTTGATTTCAACGTAGTGACCGCCGGAAATTTTATTCGAACGGAAGAACTCGCGCATGTCATCAATACGATCGCGATACTCTGTATACACCTCTTCGATTTTCGAGAAAATACCGTTGATGATCTTCAACTTGTGGTCGTTGATCTCGTTCATCTTCTGGTTGATATTCTTCAGGTGTTCTTCGATATCACTTGCAAGATCTTCTTCAACACGATCCGGATTCTGAATGATCTTCGGCAACATTACTTCTGCAAGAGTCTGGAAATCGTATTTGTGATTGCCTTTCAAACGCTCATCATCAATGTTGAACTTGTCGTCCTTCATGATAGCGTCGTAATTCGACTCGTATGCTTTCTGCGTGGTGATCACAGTAACTTTCAGTTTGTTCACCTGTGATTCTTCCACCTGTTCCACCGCTTCTTCCGGATTGAATTCTCCGATAAGTTGTGTGTAACGTGCAAGAACTTCCTGATAGCGATTCTCCAATGCAGGCATCTGTTCCATCAATCCGATCAAACGTTGTTCGAGTGATCCCTGACGACGTGAAATGTCCTGTAAACGCTGTGAGAATGCGTTATAAAGCATCTTCGTGCTGGAGCCGTGTTCTTTTTCAATCTCACGGATTTCCTTGTTCACTTTCTCAAGACTCTGTTCTCCTTCATTGGCTTTGAGATATGTCTGAACATCTTTCTGCCAATCCGCAAAGCGCTCATCAAGCTGCTTCTTGGTGCTCTGGAAATTCTTGAGTTCACGTTCTTTCTCCGGAAGCTGATTCACTTCAAGCTGCTTAATCTGACCTTCAATAGCCATCAAGCCGCCTTGTGAATTGGAAATGATATCATCCGCTTCACGAAGTTTCTGCAATGCATCTTCCCAGTTCTTCTTCGCTTCATCGTAAACCAAACGAAGATTGTTCTTCGGATTGGTGTACAGATCCATGATCATTTCAAATTCGTCTTTCGACATGATCAGTGAATCATCAGGAGAGAAATTCTCCAGGTCTTCACGCTTCAGCCATGCATCGGAAACAGAAGTATTGAATCCGAATTCCATGAGATGTTCGCGAAGTGTGCGGTGTGTATTGCGTTCCGCATAAAGTTTCTCGAGTTCTTTCTCGATCGTATCTCCATACTTCTGCAATTCTTTCTCAATCGTGTCCGGATTGTTGAACATCTGTTTCGGAACATAAGTGATGTATTCCATCACTCCGCTCATATCAACCCAGAATCCTTTTGAATCCTTGTCAACAGGTTTCAGATTCTTGTAAACTGCTTCCGGATTCGGAATGAAACGTTCTCCGTCTGTTTTCTCTCCCGGTTTTTTCGTTCCGAGAGTTTTGAAATGCATGAGAACAGATTCTTCTTCCTTCGTCAGCTTTCCTGCATTGCGGATTGCCCACTGAACGACAGAATCTTTGTTGTCGCTGTCGAACAACGGCATCAATTGCTCAAGACGATTGATTTCGCCTTCGAGCTGATCCATAATTCCGTCATACTCTGCCTGAGCCATGCGGTAATCGCGCGACCAGGAAGATTCTGCGAATGCTTCTGCAATTCCTTTGCGATTGAGGAAGTCCACAAACTCGCGCATCTTCTGACGTTCGCGCAATGTGCCGTCCTGCTTCTGGAATTGTTCTTTTACAAGCTCAACCGTTTTGTAAATACGCACCCAACCTTCAGCGGATTTTACTTTGTTCCACTTCGCACTCGCTTCGTCGTATTCGTTTTGAGCAATGGTATATGCTTTCTCATAAGAAGCGCGATTCTTCTCAGCGAAGTCGCGGTTCTTCTTTCTGTTTTCAAGTTCCGCTTCGAGACGCTCGCGCTCACCTGTAATGCTGTCGAGTTCGCGCTCCACAGCATCCATGTTGAGTTCATTCACGCGCTTCTCCAATTGAATCTGCTGGAGATTCACGTGAGCAGTTTCTTTTTGCGTACGCACAAGGTCACGACCGATTACTTCACGCTGATGATAAGCCCATGAAGTTTCGAGCAACAGCGCACGATGCGTTGCAGCGTCACGTTTCTTTTTGTCTTCAAGCAATGAAAGAAGTCGATCCTTTTTCATCTTCACCGTTTCATACACGCGTGCACGACGCTTGTATTCTTCGTGTGCTTCTTCAATTTCTTTCTTGCGCTTTTCGTACTCTTTGTTCTGGTCGTCGTCGTTGGCAAAGAGGAAGTTTTTCAAATCTTCCGACTTCGCTCCGATTCCTTTACCACGCGCGAACGATTGAAGAATCTGCGCAAATGTTTTCAGTTTCTTATCGTCGTGACTGAAGTCCGTTGAAAGAATCTGGTTATTGAACAGGATGCGATGAAACTCTGCTGTACGCTGATTGAACTGCTTCATGATGAAGCCGCGTTTCTCAAAATGCTCGCGCATTTTATCAATCGGCAGAATCTGATTGTTCGGAAGGAAATCGCGATACAACAGGAATTGATCCATTGCTTCGAGATTCATTTCCGCTTCCTGATTGAAGTCGTGTCCTTTCTGGATGATGAACGGATACACCGAACGCGCATTGGTCTGAATATGCGTTCCCACGATGATGAACTTGTTGTGTTCAACTTCAACATTGGCAAATGCATATCCGTAGTAACCCTGACCGGCGTCGCCACCTTGTTTGAGAACGACACCTTCAACGGTACGTTTCTCGGTGGTCATTACATCCGTTCCAGATTCCCAGAATTCTTTTTTCGCAACGAAAATCAGCTGGAGAAGATCGGCGATTACCGACTTACCGGAACCGGAACCTCCTGTGAAATCCGTACGCAACGGGTGCAACAGATAATCGCAGTTGTTGTGATAAATCACACCTACTGTCGATAGAGAGAATATTCTTGGATATTGTTTCATGTCTGATAGTTCAGTGTTGGATCATTATTCGCTGTCGCCTTCTTCCACCGGATACAATCCGCCGGTGCGCTCTTCAATCGAATTCGTTTCATCAATCAGACGATCGATGTTGTGAATTTCGTAAGAGTACATGGTGAACAGTCGATCAATTGAAGGCATGATTTCAAAGAGTTCTTTGTTGCGCGGATCGAAATGAATCCAGCCCATACGTTCGAATTCCTTGAGTGAGTTACGCACCCATTCGTCAATGGTGTTCTCGTCGATTTCTGTTGCTTCTTTTTCGCGACGACGTGCAAAAAGGTTGTAGATGAAATTCTTGTACTCTTCGTTGGTCTTGAGGAGCTGAATGAAATCCGGAACGTAAATGTCGTTGATGAAATATTTGTCGATGCGGTGAATTTTCAGAAGAAGAATTCCAAGCAACGTGTGTTCAGGTGTCAACTTCTTCGCGCGCGACTTTACGATACCGTGTGTTTCTTCATCCATTTCGAGGAAGTAGTAACGCGTGTAATCTGAACCCTTACCGGCGAGATTCACTTTGAAAAGATTGCGGTAGTACGCACGAAGTTCATCTTCGTACTTCTCCACAAAATTGAACAGCTCTACCTGATGCGGATAGTTCTGAATATGTTGTCCGCTCTTGAACATGAAATCAACGTCTGCGAACAACGCTTCTGCTTCATCCGTCTCTAGGAAGCCGTACTTTTTATTTGCATTTTCCATATGCCGATGTGTGGGTGTTTAGGATCCAAATTAAATTCTTCGCTCACGGTTACTTCGTAATCCGGATGTTTGGTGAATTCTTTCAGCACCAATGTTGCTTCCTTGATTGCCTGTTCAAAATCATTGTCCTTGTACATGATTTTGAAATAATAATCAGAGAAGTTGATTTTCTTTTTCTTTTCCACGTCAGAAGAAATGATGTTGAACCATTCTTCAATGCGTCTCTCACGAGCCAGATACTGTCTGCGCAATTCCGCCTGACGCGCAAGATCATCTTCATCCCAACTCAAGTTCTGCAACTGAATCGGAGGCGGCTCAAGTAGTTGCAGGTAATCAATTCCCACAACGCGGGAACGATCGCTGTAAATTTCTTTCTGAGAAATATTCTTCGGAAGGAAAACTTCCATCTCGTGCACCTTGCGATCCTTCAGCTTTTTCGTTCTGTAGAATTTGCTGGTTGAGTTTTTCATCAGGTACAGCAGGAACGATTCAATCTTACGATCAAAATCGCGCTTCTCGAAATCGTTGTAAAGCTTATTGATCTTCGGTTTGATTCTGTCGATCGTGTGCGACACGTTGATCAAACGCATTTCAATGTCTTTGAAATACATGCGCACATCGCGCTTCATTTCGCGAAACTCAAACTCCACACCAAGATCTGCGTCGTCAAGCAGTTGCTTGATATCATCTTTCGAAGAGAATGCACTTGAAAGTTTATCCGCTTGTTCTTTGATGCGATCAAGCAGTGCTTCACAGCCAATCAGCATTTCGCGGAAGTTGTCGTACTCGTTCTTCACGAGATCATTCAACTGCTCAACAGTATCTTCGATCTGCGCCTGAAGCGCGCGAAGCTGTGCGGAAATATCTGCCTTGTGCTTGAAGAACTGCGTGTGATACCAGTGACGGAAATCTTCGAGGTTCTCGAGTTTCAATCCGAGCAGCATCACAAGATCGTTGAACGTCTTCTGAATCTGTGAAGGATTGATTGCAGTGTGAACTTCGCGCTCCAGCATGTCGCAGAAATTTTCTGCATACGTGCTCAGCTGATATGTTTTCTCTTCGATGTTCTTGTCGATGAAGTGACGCAGCAGGCGGTGAATGGTTTCATCGTACTTCTGGGTTTCTTCTCCGCGCGCTGATGCCTGACCGAGTTCTGCGTAAACCTGTTTGATGGTTTCCACAATGATGCGCTCAGGAAAAGTGCGCTCAATGATTCCGGCACGAACCTTCTGGAAAATAGCCAGAACGATCAATCCGTCTTCCTGACGCGGCACGAGAAGATTGTATCTTTCGCGCAGAATTTTCGGGAAGTGAAGCGGACGTGTGGTGCGTAGCGCCGGCGGGATTAGGGATAATTGCTCCATAGAGAACAAATATATCTTTCCGCCCCAATGAAAACAGGTGTTGTTAACAGATTGTTCAAACCTTGTTTTTGGCTCTGAAAACTCACTTGCAATGTTGAAATCTTTTGTGTTTTTTTACTTGATAAAAACAGGGATTTTTCCTAAATGATTACAAGCGAAATCAGAGGGGCGGAACTGGCACCGGTTCAGGATCTGGAACTGCTCGGAATGCAGTACCGCAGAAGCCGCAGAAAATACCTGTATCTGCTGCTGATTCCGGCTCTGTGGGCTGTTTCTGCAAGCCTGTTTCTTGTCCCCGATTTCGAATGGGCGCCGGAGCTGGTGAGCCTGCTTTGCATTGTTTCTCTTTTCGGTGTGAGCGCTTTTGTTTTCGTTGGAATTTCTTCTCCTGATGAAATCAAACACCGTTATTCACAACTCATCATTCCCGGCTTGTTTCGCGAGCTCGGAGCACAAGATGTGGAAGTGTTCTCGAGCCACACAGTATCAACAGCTGCCATTCTCGACTCAAAACTTTATACGGGCGAATACGACTCGATTCAGCGCCGCGACTGCATAATGGGCAGTGTTCGCGGAATGCAATTCGGCATGTATGAAATTGCGATACAAACCGGGAGCTCCATGGGCGGGCGCTACAGCAGAACGTCGGTAATGACGAATCAGTTTTTCGGGTGGCTCATCATGATTCCTTTGCGCAATTTCCTTGGAGAACACTTCATCATCATGCGTGAGCGAGTGAGTGAAACGGAAGCTGACGACTGGCAGAAAAAAACCATCAAGCGTTGGTCCGAATTTCCGCAGTTCTTCTACAATGAGAGCGATAAAAGTGAGTTCAACGAAACATTTCTTGTTGCAACTTCTCACCCGCAGCAGATGAACCAAATACTGACGAAAGAAGTCAAAGATTTTCTGATGTTCTTAGCGGAAAGCTCCGGAAATACATTCGGAATTTCCATTCGCGGAAATATGCTTTGCGTTTTAATCGGTGAAGATGACGGAAGTTTTCATTATGCACCTGACGGTCTTTTCACTGAGAAAATACCGGATGAAAGCGCGGAAAATGCACGTTGGTATATGGCATTACTCGATGGAATCCGCAAGAATTTCGCAGGAAAATATAAATAGTAATCGCGATTACTTTCTGCCGTTTTGTGCCAACGACCATCGCACTGCTTCTTCCGGATCACCGAAAATCTGCGTAGGCTGACCGGGTTTGTGAAAGCGAATGAAAAAATTTCCCACTAATCGCATTGGAAGATCACTAACCAGAATTGCAAACGAAGAAATGTAGCCTGATGGTGCTCCTGATGCTGCAAACTTTCGCGCTTCATCTGTTATCACCGGGGATGTACGCAAGTCAATGATCACACGAAAATATTCCTGATCATTCGCTGTGATTTTTGCCAATTCCAGTAAACGTGCAGCATCTTCGCCGGTAATTTCCACACCCGGTTCAAATGTTAACCATGATAATCCATGCTCGTCGGACCAGATTTCAGCTTTGTTATCAAGCCGTCTCAAATTGTTCCGAACAGGGGGGTCAATCATGCTGCGAATGTAGTGATATCAATCTGATTTCCAAACGCTTCAACACATATCACGACTTGTTGTTGATAATGAATTTAGAGGTCCTAATGCTGTATTGCAGCGTCCGTTAAATTTACCGCATGATCCTCAATTACATCTGGATTGGCTTTTTCGTAATCGGTTTTGTTGTGGCTCTGATTCGCACAGTTTACGGCTATGCAGTCGGCAGCGAAACAGACGCGCATGTATTTGCCGATATCGGAATGGGGACATTTACATCAGCGAAAACCGCATTCACCGTTGCGCTTGGACTGACAGGCACACTCACACTGTGGATGGGACTAATGCGCGTAGGGGAAAAAGCGGGCGCAGTAAATTTTCTTGGACGTTTGATCGGCCCTTTCTTCGCGCATTTATTTCCGGGTGTTCCGAAAGGTCATGCCGCTCACGGACAAATCATGCTGAACTTTTCTGCAAACATGCTTGGGCTCAGCAATGCCGCAACACCAATGGGCTTGAAGGCCATGCAAAGTCTGCAGGACATCAACGAAGAAAAAGAAACGGCATCGAATTCCATGATCATGTTTCTTGCGTTGAATACAGCTGGGCTCACACTGATTCCGGTAACCATTCTTGCTTTGCGCGCAACAAATGGTTCAGCAAATCCTACTGATGTTTTCGTTCCGATTCTGATTACTTCATTCTGTGCTACACTCATTGCCATTCTCACTGTTGCTTTGCGTCAACGCATTCTCACATCAAAGCTCATCATGTGGCTTGGAGGCGGAATTGCTTTGATGGCAGGAGTGATCGCGTTGTTCATGAATCTTTCTCCGCACGCCAGAACGGAAGTTTCAACTGTCGGAGGAAATTTCATTTTGTTCGGCGTGATCGTTGCCTTTCTCATTGCAGCGGCATTGAAGAAAATAAATGTATACAGTGAATTTATCGAAGGCGCGAAAGAAGGATTCGGCACGATGGTAAAAATTGTTCCGTATCTGGTGGCAATGATTGTGGCAATCGGAGTCTTCAGAAACTGCGGTGCCATGGATTACATGAGCAAGGGATTGGAATGGATCTGCAATTTGTTTCAGGCGGATACGCAATTCGTTCCTGCAATCCCGGTGGCGCTCATGAAACCATTGAGCGGTGGTGGTACAGAAGGATTAACAGTAGATATTCTGGTGAAATACGGTCCAGATTCCTTCGTTGGCCGACTTGCATCCATCATGTATGCTTCTGCCGATACAACCTTCTACATCGTTGCACTTTATTTCGGATCTGTTGGCGTGCGCAATACACGATATGCGGTAACGGCTGGCCTGGTAGCCGATTTCGCAGGAATTCTCGCGGCGATTTTTGTGGCGTATCTTTTCTTCGGGTAACCACCATACATAGTATCTTTACACCCGTGAAAATCTCCGCGTCCATCTACTCTACTTCTGCTGAACTTGAAAAGGTTGTTAAAGACCTGGATGCACACCGCATCGATTTGTTCCACGTGGACTGCAATGATGACGTGAACGTTTTCAATGACATTGAGAAAATCCGCAGCATCAGTAAAACTCCTGTTGATCTGCACATCATCTCCAATGATCCCGAAAAGTATTTTCCGCTGCTGGAAAAAACACCAGTTGATTATGTCACGTTTCAGTACGAAAATCTTCCGGGTAAACTGAATGTTCCTGCATCGATAAAAGGGAAACTCGGTTTGGCAATTACAGCTGTTTCGGATATTGATGCATTTGATGCTTATGCCGATCGTTTCGATTTCATTCTGATGATGGCAACCATTCCCGGAAAAAGCGGAGGAGAATTCAATAAAGAAATCTTCAGAAAGATTCGTGCCTTCAGAAGAAAGTATCCTGAAAAGCGTGTACATGTTGACGGCGGAGTGAATGGAGAAGTTTCTTTCATTCTTCGTAACATGGGTGTGTATGCTTCTGTATCGGGTTCTTATCTTTTCAAAGCAGATACACTCGGACTGGCGCTTCTCAATCTGAAAACGCATGAAAATGAATCGCATTTTCTGGTAAAAGACTTCATGCTCACCAAAGGAGAAATTCCGGTACTGCATCCGGGCGAAAGAAGTTTTACCAACGTTTTGAAAAACATCGAAGAGTTTCAGATGGGTTTCACGATTCTTGCTGACAACGACGGAAAGCTCGAAGGAATCATCAGTAATGCGGATGTGCGCAAAGGGTTGATGAAGAATATTTCGAATCTGAATGCAATATCAGAATCGGATATTACCAATAAAAACCCGGTGACGGTGAATGAAAACGCCAGCGTTGTGGATCTGATCCGACTGATCAAATCAAAAAAATTCCCGATTACCTATTTGCCTGTTGTGAACGACGAAAACCAAGTAACGGGAGCCTTAACATTTTTCAATCTTATCAAAGGAGAAGCGTAAGTCTGTCATCCTTCGGCTACGCTCAGTCTGACAACCGCCCAGTAAAACAGAATATTAAATTATGATCATAGAATTAAAATCCTCCGTTAACGAAACACGTGCAAACGAAATTGCTGCTGACGTTAAAGCCTTCTGCATTCACTACGAAGGAAAATACACCCTCATCACTTCATCTTCTGTTAAAGAACTTGATGCAAAATATCACAGTGAGGCCGATCGCGTTACCGTGCTGAATGACGATATGCAGCTTTCTTCACGTGCCTGGAAACAGGAAACACGTTTGATTGATATCAATGGTGTGAAAATCGGAGGTAACACCAATCACACGGCACTCATCGGAGGACCTTGCTCAGTTGAATCGGAAGAACAGATTGAACAGAGCGCACAGTTGATGAAAGAACTCGGCATCAATATTCTTCGCGCGGGAGCTTTCAAACCACGCACTTCTCCTTACACATTCCAGGGAATGGGCGTTGACGGTTTGAAGTTGCTTGCAAAAATGCGCGAGAAGTACGGATTGCAGATTATTTCCGAAGTGCGCGACGCAACCAACGTAGAAGATCTGATCGAGTACGCCGACATCATTCAGATCGGTGCGAAATCCATGTACGATCACGGTATTCTGAAGCGTTGCGGAAAAACCACAAAACCTATTCTGCTTAAACGCGGATTCGGCACCACACTTCAGGAGTTTTTGCAGTGCGCGGAATTCATTCTCGCCGGCGGAAATCCGAATGTAATTCTCTGCGAACGCGGTATCCGTACTTTCGAAACTAAAACACGTTTCACACTTGATCTTTGCGGTGCTGCATGGATGAAACAATACAGCAATCTTCCTGTTATTCTCGATCCGAGTCATGCTATCGGTTACGCATATGGCGTTCCTGATCTCGCTCGCGCTTGTACAGCAATGGGTGTTGACGGATTGTTGATTGAAGTGCATCCGAATCCGAAAGTGGCGAAGTCAGACGCTTCACAGCAATTGAATCACGATGAATTCCGTGCATTGACCAAAACACTCAAAGGTGTTGCGGAAGCAATCGGAAGAAAGATTATTTAATCATGAGCCAATACGCCGCTAATCTCGCCTACTTAATCCGAAAGCACGAACTGGAAAAAAACAGTTTGAGCTCAGAGCTCAGTGTTGCCAATCTCGCGCATCCGCTACCGGATGAAATTGCGCTGATTGCAAATCGCTTCTCACTCACAACGGATCTGCTGCTGAAAACAGATCTCGAAACGCGGGAGAATGCGCGCAGCAAAGACATCCGCATGGTGATTTTCGATATCGACGGCGTGATGACGGATGGCGGAATGTATTACACGGAATCCGGTGATGAATTCAAAAAATTCAACGCCAAAGACGGAATGGTGATTCGTCGTTTACGTCAACGCCGTATTCATACAGGAATTATTTCTCACGGGTTTAACACCAAACTCATTCAGAGTCGTGCAGATCGTTTGCATATTTCACACGTTGAAGTTTCTCAGGTTCCGAAGAAAGAAACGCTGGCTCGCTGGTGTAAAGAACTGAACATCTCTTTCGAACAGGTTTGTTTCATTGGTGATGATCTGAACGACGAAGATATCATCCGCGTTGCCGGATTCTCTGCTTGTCCTGCTGATGCCGTTGATGCTGTTAAAGAAATGGTACACGTGGTGCTGCAGCGTAAAGGCGGAGATGCCTGTATTCGCGAATTAGTGGATTTGTATTTGTAGTTGAATTTCTCTTCTCGGAACAAAGTCATTGCAATGAGTTTCCCGCGAATCCAAGCCTGAGCTTTTCCTGATAATTTCAAAAGGGCAGTCGTGGCTGTATCGAGCTTTTCATTTTCTTATCTTCACATCATGAAAAAGATATTCGCTTTCATTGCATTATTCATTGCCGTTTCACTCAGCGCTCAGCAACCGGCATTCATCACTGATTCTCTTTCAACGTACATGAAACGCGAAATGGCGGCATGGAATATTCCCGGAGCCGCAGTAGCTGTTGTGAAAGACGGAAAGGTTGTTGTTTCACAAGGATACGGCGTGAAAGAACAGGGAAAAACGGATGCAGTAAACGACGAAACTCTTTTTCAGATTGCATCGTGTTCAAAAGCATTCACAACAACGGCACTTGCCGTTTTGCACGTTGAGAAAAAAATCTCACTCGACGATTCCGTTGTGAAATTTATTCCGGGTTTTCGCTTGTATGATAATTATACCACAAACGCCTGCACAGTGCGTGATCTCGTTTGTCACAGAATAGGTCTGCAAACCTTTCAAGGCGATTTTGCGAATTGGGGCTCCAATTTCACGCGTGCAGAAATCGTTGGTCAATTGGCGAAACAAAAACCTGTTTACGGATTCCGCGCAGCTTACGGGTATTGCAATGCGGCATATCTGACAGCAGGAGAAATCATTCCGGTTGTCACAGGAAAAACGTGGGATCAGTATGTACACGATCAGTTTTTTGTGCCATTGAAAATGAATCGCACCTCAACAACGTATGAAGCGTTGATGGCCGATAACAACAAGGCAACTGGTCACTCCTACTTTCTCGGAAAGAGCGTTACGATTCCGTATGATAACATCAACAATCTCGGTCCTGCAGGATCAATTAATTCCTGCGTGAAAGATCTTGCCAATTGGGTAATGTGTCAGCTCGACAGCGGACGCTTTGATGGCAAACAGGTAATTCCGTTTGCTGCGTTGCAAGAGACACGCAAACCGCATATGCCGCTTCCTGCGCGCACGAAAGGCTCTCACCTGGCAAGTTATTGCCTCGGCTGGCAAACGATGGATTACAATGGCGTACAGCCTTTCTGGCACAACGGCGGAACGAGCGGATTCGTTACCACGGTTTGTTTTGTTCCGGAACTGAATCTGGGCATTGTGGTCCTTACGAACACCGATCAGAACAATCTGTACAATGCGTTGCGCATGCAGATCATCGATGCGTACCTGAAAATGCCTTATAAAAATTACAGTCAGTTGAGCCTTGTGCCGTTCCTGAAAGGTCGCGCTGCTGAAGACAAAGAAATTGCGGAATGGCAGAAAGCCGTTGCAGCAAAACCGAAATTGCCTTTGCCTGCTTCTGCATTTGCAGGAACGTATGTAAATCCGGTTTACGGCAAAATGGTTGTGGGTGTGCAGAAAGAAAAAATCACTTGTTTATTTGAGCACCATCCGAAGATTTACGGGTCATTGGAATATATGGGCGATTCGACTTTCCTCTGTACTTACAGCACGCCGCTTTGGGGAATTAAGAAGGCTCCGTTTAAAATCAAAGACGGGAAAGTAACCGCGATTACTATTTCCGTGGCGGACTTTGTGGATTATATGCCGTACGAGTTCATCAGGCAGTAAGAACAACCGACAACACCTCGTGGCTCTGCATTTTCTGCATTGCAGGAATATGCGCTTCGTAGTAGCGCAGTAGCGTGTTCAAAATGATTTTCCGTTTTTCGCCATTAAGATTCAGCGCACCTAAATCTTCGAATGTTGCACGTGAAACGAGTTCGAACAATCTGGATTCCGGTTCGTCGAGATAGTTGAAATGTCCGGGAACGCCGTCGATATAGATTCCGTTCACCAAATCGAAAACACTTTTCTCGCCCGCTTCATTATCCAGTGGATAAAACCCGAGATACTTCGTAAGATTCATCATGAAAAGCAGATGAAAGTCCGCAGTGCCGTCCACGGTGAGATCAAGAAGCTGCACTGATTTTGAAATATAGTCGTACAGTTGCTCGTTGCGCTCTTCTTCGCGCACGGTTCTATGCAAAAGCTCTGCTGTAAATAACGCAAGACTTGTTTTTACAATATCGCTGTGAAGGTGCTGGTAAGGAACGCCCAGCGCGAGATCTTTAATGCTGTGCAGTGAGCTTTTCTCTTTCACCTCGATACGCAATTCCAGTTGCGTTAAGGGCTGAAGTAAGGGCGATTTTATTTTTCCGCTTTTGCTGCGCGAAACTGTAACGATGAAAGATTGTAAACCGAAATCCCGGGTGTAAATTTTCGCAATCACTCTGTTATCCGAATACGGAACAGTATGTATTACGATACCTTGGGTGTGATGAAGCATTTACTTTAAGAACGAACGAGTGCCGTCAATGCATGAAGAGAATCTTCGTGATACGCGTTTCCGTTCCGTCTTCATTGGTAATGAACACCAGATATACTCCGGAAGCAGCACGTTGTCCCTGGAAATTATTTCCGTTCCAGATTGCTTGTCCGCCAAGAGCTGTTGTTTGATAAACAAGGTTGCCTGAAATATCTGTAATCTTCACATCGGCATCTCGCACCAAACCTTTAATCGCAATCGGCCCCGAATAGCCTGGCTGTACCGGATTGGGATAAGCATAAACGTCGCCCATCTCATCTTCACCTTCAACAGCATCTGAACGATACGAAACAATTCCTTTGCCCGTTGCAAAAAACACCTCACCTGTCGAAGGATCAATTGTAACCCCGGTTACAGTATTACTCAATAAAGGAGAATTTTCTGTGGTGAAATGGAGTATTTCGTTTGTACCGTCGGCTGACATTAAAAACACGCCACCGCTTTCCGTTCCGATCCATTTGCGATTAGCGCCATCAATTGCAATGGAAGTTACAACCTGGCTTTCCATCAGAATTTGGGTGTATTCTCCTTGTTGAATAAGAATCTGCTGTGCATTACACCCTGCAGAAGAGAAAATGTTTTCTGCACAATAGAATACCCCGATTCCTTTATCAGTGCCGATCCAGATTTCTCCGTCGCGATCTTCTGCCATACACAAAACATCCGTTCCCGGCATTGCCCCGTTGGTGCTGGTAAATCCGAGTTTCTTCTTGCGATCATCAGAGATATCGTTAATGGTTCCGCCATCATCAAATACAATCATTCCTCCGTTTCGCGGCACAATCATCCACTTCTGACCCAACTCTGTAATCATGAGTTCACCAACAGTTGTTCCGGTGACAATCATTCCCTGAAAATCAAATTCACTCCACGTGTTGTCTGTTTTTTTCACTTTCAGACATTTCATTGTGTGGGAGTTTACCATCCACATATTTCCATCTTTATCATACTCTACTCCGCCTATTCCGCACCAAGGATATTCCACCTTGGACTCCAGAATGGAATTGTATTGGTTGTAAACATTCACAACAGTATTATTTCGCAACTCAACCAGTCCTTTACCCCAAGAGCTGAGCCATATGTGCGTATTGTCTTCCGGATCAATTTCACAGTAATTAATATCATAAGTTGTGTCTAAGGCCGGAACAGAGGCGTTCTTCAGAACACTCCAGGAATTATTTTCATAAAGTGAAATTCCCGAAATATTGTAAATGTTATTCCATGCGTCATCTTTTCCTCCGGGAACAACAACCAGCTTACCATCCGAGAAATCCATATTCGCTGCATCAATACTTACCGGACCGTTCGGACGATATTGAGTCCCGAACCACGGTAGTGTCATGTCAACTAAACCTTTCTGATCATCTGCATACCAAACTTCGGTATTGGACACCGGAAACATGTCGTTCGGATACAAGAATATCTGTGGTCCCACAGCGTAATATGGGCCCGGGCAGATCATGTTTGTGTCAAACGGAATCAGTCCTCCTCCGTCCGCTATCCACATCATAGTTGATGTGCAAGCAAGTTTTTTTACTGTGTGTCCGTTTCCGAATGCCGGTACATAGTTCCATGCTGCAATATCGAAATCATAATACAACGTGGAGTCACGATTCAGGCCCAGCCCCATTTGGAATCGAGATAAATTCGCAACCAATTTATTATCGAAAAAAATCATCGTGTTGTAAATGCCGGTGGGAAGTCCGGGCATCTGAGTCCAAGCGGCATAGTTCGTCAGAAACGGATCGTTCAAGTTTGCAGTTGAAATTCCGGTTGCGGTCGAAACAAAAATTGTTGTTCCGTCAGAAGCAATTTGATAGGTTTTAAGATAGTTTCCGTTCGGACCAATGAGATAAGTGTCTTTAATTTCTTCACGATCGGTGTCGATAACAATTACTCCGAATCCTGTTGCGAGGTAAGCGAAATTGCCAATGAAGTGAATGTCATTGATCGATTTATCTGCTACGATTTGAGAGCGTTTGATATCCGGCAGATTGATGATTTTATTTCCTTTGATCAGATCTACATTCCCGTTCTGGTAGCCAACTACCAAAACATTATTAGCGGTGTTGTATTCAAGCGCACCAATAGAAAGATCACTCAGCCCTTCAATTTTGGTAATGGTTTCCATTGAAAAATCGCTTCTCGAGATTCTGAAAAGACTGTTATCCGTAGCCGACCACACGTGTGTTGCGCTACCGGTAACGGTTTTACATTGGAAATACGGAAGGTGAATGGACCAACTGCCAATAGGCATAGCAACAGCAGAAACGCAAGTTGCCAATATCATTATCGCAGTAAGTAGGATATTACGAAGTAGCATGGTGAACAAATTTAACGAATCGTGCCGGTAATAAACAGAGAAAGTGGCTGTTTATTGTGTGTAAGCGTAGATTATTTCCAAGGGTTCGGACCCTCCAAGGGTCTTGTCGAGTGATTTTTCGCAACGCGAAAGGCGAATCCCGTACAACAAAAAACCGAACGCAGTTTGCGTTCGGCTATATTTTGTGGTCCCGGACGGGAGAGCCCGCGTTAAGAAAATGTCCGGTGGACATTTTTAGCGGGCGATGATTGCCGGAAGGCAATTGCACGTATTGCTGCGTTAAAAAATCATCCCGTGGATGATTTTAGCGAGAGATTTTTCGCAACGCGAAAGGCGAATCCCGTTTAAAAAGTAAGCCACCTGCATTCTCATACAAGTGGCTATTATTTCTGTGGTCCCGGCGGGATTCGAACCCACAACCAACAGAACCGGAATCTGTCATTCTATCCAGTTGAACTACGGAACCTTCACGGCAAAGATACGAATCAGGATGTCATCAATTCATCTAGCTCAACGCTTGCTCCAAATCCCGAATCAACAACTGCGGATCTTCCAAACCGATATACATACGAACCATATTCCATGGCAACTGCGAACTCAAACTGGCAGATGCGCGCAATGCACACACCGGCAATATCAACGATTCATGTCCGCCCCAACTAGTAGCCAGCAGGAAACAACGAAGTGCGTTGCAGAAATTTTCTACTTCCGAAACATCTTTCGCTTTGAGTTGTATGGTGAGCAATCCCCCGCCCTGCTTCATTTGATGGACTGCGAGATTGTATTGTGAATTCGTTTTCAGTGTTGGATAATACACCTTTTCGATCTTGGAATTTTGCTCCAACCACTCTGCAATTTGCTGAGCTGAAGTTGACGATCGGTTCACGCGCAATTCCAACGTTCGCATTCCGCGAATGATCAACCACGCATCGTGTGCACCGACGACTGCTCCAAGTGTCATGTATTCTTCCGCCATCATTTTGGAAATGCGCGCTGACGACGAAGCAACAACTCCTGCGATTACATCCGAATGTCCGTTGAGATATTTCGTTGCCGAATGCACAACGATATCAACTCCCATTGCAGCCGGCTTCTGATTCAGTGGCGAATTATAACTGTTGTCCAGAATTGTTGTGATTCCCGCGCTCTTTGCATAATTAGTAATCGCGGTTATATTCTGCATTTCAAAAGTCATGGAATTCGGACTTTCCAGGTAAATCAGTCGCGTATTTTTCTGAACAGCCTTGAAGACCTCGTTCTCATCTGAAGCGTCAACAAATGTTGATTCAACTCCATATTTGGAGAGATATCCGGAGATCAAAGTGTTGGTCCAACTGTATGGTTTCTGCACGCAAACTACATGATCGCCGGCTTTCACTACCGACATTACTGCGGCAGCAACGGCCGCTGATCCGCTGGCAAAAACCAATGCGTCTTCCGTTCCTTCGAGTGCTGCAATTTTCTTTCGCAAGATCGCAACAGTCGGATTATAACCGCGCGTATAAAATGGTACCTGCAATTCCGTTTCCAACTGCTTTCGCATGGTGGCAACGTTAGGAAATGCGAAGTTGGAAGTAAGCGTCATCGGAGGATTCACAGCGTTGTAGTAATTCTCACGATCTTCTCCGAGGTGATTGAGAATCCAGGAAATGTTGTCTTCGTTTTTCATGGGAATAAAGAAGGGGCGGCTGTTGGGTTATTTCTGTTTTCCATGACAAAGAAAGTAACTTCAACTGTGCCGCCCCTGATTAATTCAGGAAATGCTGAATTCTATTTTTTACGAAGCAGGTAGATCTGGCTCGACCAAGCTTCTTTTCCTGCGCGGGAGTTTGAAATCCACCCTCTGCGGAATGCTCCGAAATAATTTACTGATCCTGTGAGATATTTTTCGCTCAGCATAGAAACGTAGTAGCTGTCGAATTTCATCGGGAGAATTTCCTTCACCTCAAATCCTCTCGGACCGAACAGTGCGCGGATATCGTCCGGACGGAAATGCCACAAGTGACGCGGCACATCGTAAGCTGCCCAATGTTTTCCGTAATGTTGCGCATCGTGTGAATTGCGATTCGGCACGGCCACGATCAAAAGTCCGTCTTGTTTCAGGATTGATTTAAGCTCCTCGATTCGGCCGTGCAGATCCGGAACGTGCTCGAGTACGTGCCACATGGAAATTACATCCATTGATCCCGGAGCAATATTCTTCAAAGCTTCTTCGGGTTGAACATCCAGCTGGTAGTTGGACTTGGCTGCAGCACGTGCGCGCTCGCCGGGTTCAATTCCGCGAACGTTCCAGCCGTCAAGTTTCATCGTGTTCAGAAATTCTCCCGTTCCACAACCAATGTCCAGCAGCGCCCCTTTTTTCTGGCGGGCGTTGATCATTTCGCATTTCTCGCGGAGCGTGCGATTGCGCACAGCCTGATACAAACGGCTCACAATTCCCTTTTTCGTGTTCGAGTGGGAAATGTATTCATCCGACTCATAAAACGCGCCCAGATCGGAATTCTGAGGTCGTGGCGAGGTGTAAACGAATCCACAACCGGAACACTGCTGCAATTCGAAATTCTTTTTGCTGACCGTATAGTCTGTGCAGCTCAGAAATTGCGTTTTCTGATCAGAATTGCACACCGGGCAATTTTGAATTGAAATCAATTGATTTTCCACAATTATTGTTTTAATGAATATGCAAGTATATTGATTTACCGCATATTAACCAAATTTTATATACATAATTTTATATGTTTTTTGTCACATTATCGAAATGTTCCACGTGAAACATTATATGATCAGCAATACAGGTAGAAATATTGCTTTTGCTTCTATGTAATTATCTGTATTACTGTTTATTAGTATATTTCTTATACAAAATATTTACACAAAACAACGTGTAAGCCGAAATTTTCGAGCATGAAAAAAGCCGGCGTTTTTGCCGGCTCGATTACTCTATAATTGTAAGGTTGGAAGCTTATCTTCCCAAATAAATCATGAGGACGGAAATGTCAGCTGGAGATATTCCGCTGATTCGCGAAGCCTGACCAAGACTTCTTGGTCTTTGGCGAGAGAGTTTTTCCTTGGCTTCGATTGAAAGAGATGCGAGCTTTTTATAGTCCAGATCGTCATCCAGAAGTACATAATCCAGGCGCTGCATCTTGTCTGCAAGTTCGCTTTCACGCTGGATGTACCCTTCGTACTTCACCTGGATTTCGGCTTGCTCGATGTCCTCTTTACGGAAACTATTCAGAAAATCTGAAGTAGCCGAACTGATGTCGCGCAGATCCCAAATGGAAACACCAGGGCGCGATAATACCGATGTCAGCTTTACCTTTTGGTTCAACGGACTTGATTCACGTGAAACAAGGAAAGCGTTCGCCTCTTCAGGACTAACTGCCTGTTCACGTAGAAACTTGATGATCTTTTCTGATGCCGCCTTCTTTTCATTTACACGATCCATTCGTTCCTGAGAAGCCAATCCTAGCTCATAACCGCGCGGCGTTAGTCGCAAATCAGCATTGTCCTGACGCAACAGAATCCTGTACTCTGCCCTGCTTGTAAACATGCGATACGGTTCTTCTGTTCCTTTAGTAATGAGATCATCGATCAGAACTCCGATATAAGCATCGGATCTGGACAGAATAAATGGGGCCTTTTCACGAACAGAAAGGTGCGCATTAATTCCGGCGATCAAACCCTGACACGCCGCTTCTTCATATCCGGTAGTCCCATTAATCTGACCCGCGAAATACAGGTTCTTGATCAAATGCGTTTGTAGCGTTGAATCCAGCTGAATCGGCGGGAAGTAATCGTACTCAATCGCATAGCCCGGACGGAACATCTTCACGTTCTCAAACCCCGGAATCAGACGAAGTGCTTTCATCTGCACATCCTCAGGCAAAGAGGTTGAGAAGCCGTTAACGTAAACTTCCACCGTATTCCATCCTTCGGGTTCTACGAAAATCTGGTGTCTGTTCCGTTCCGCAAAACGAGTGATCTTATCTTCTATAGACGGACAATATCTTGGCCCCAAACCTTGAATTCGCCCAGCATACATTGGCGACTTTTCAAACCCGGTTCGAAGAATATCATGTACCGAATCATTCGTGTACGTAATGAAGCATGAGCGCTGCTCTTTTAACGGACTCGTGGTATCAGAATAAGAGAACTTCTCCGGATTCTCGTCACCAGGCTGCTCTTCCATCTTACTATAATCCAGAGAGCGTCCATCAACGCGCGGCGGGGTTCCGGTCTTCATTCTTCCCGCCTCAAAACCAAGTTCAATAAGTTGCTCAGTAATTCCGGTTGCTGCCTTCTCTCCTGTTCTTCCTCCGCCAAAATTCTTCTCCCCTATATGAATCTTTCCGTTTAGAAAAGTGCCGTTAGTTAGCACGACAGCCTTAGCCCGAATAGAAACGCCCATGCTTGTTATTACGCCACGAGCATAACCGTCCCCAACAATCAGCCCCGACACCATGTCTTGCCAAAAGTCCAGATTAGGCGTTTGCTCTAACATCAGTCGCCATTCCTCGGCAAAACGCCAACGGTCGGACTGCGCGCGCGGGCTCCACATTGCGGGACCCTTGGAGCGATTAAGCATTCTGAACTGTATCGCTGTTTTATCCGTTACAATTCCGGAGTATCCACCCAACGCGTCAACTTCACGAACAATCTGCCCTTTAGCCACCCCGCCCATAGCAGGATTGCAACTCATCTGCGCAATCGTCTGCATGTTCATCGTTACCAAAAGTGTCTTAGAACCCAGATTGGCTGCTGCAGCTGCGGCTTCGCAACCGGCATGACCAGCTCCAACAACTATAACATCATACTCTTCGAAAATCGCCATAGAGTGCAAAGGTAATGAATGGTCATTTCGAGCCTACAAGATTAACAAGCTGCGTTGTCGTTCCACGTGGAACAAGAAAAAACCCCGAGCTGTTTGCCCGGGGTTCTGCTATCATACGCGCCAAGATTACTTCGCTGCAGGAGCAGGAGAAGAAGGTGCTGAATAAATCAAAATGTTATGCGTGCCTGCGCCATCACGATAATCCACTTTAAGCTCAGTGCCGGTATTAGAGAGAACTTTAAACTGCTTAACCGCACCTGCGTCAGTTGTTAATTTAATATTGGTTCCGGAGGCATCAACTGTCCATGTACCACCTTCTGCAATTCCTTCATAGATCAAACGGTAACGACCATTCTCCATAAGGTTAAGCAAGTCATTCTTTTGCGCATCAGTTGGCGTTTGGGGCAGATCATAACTTTCTGTGCCTTTCAGCTTCCATTCTTTAACGAGGGCTTTGCCCTTTTCATTCAGAACAGGAGTTGTTTGTGCCGAACCGTTCGTAGCCGGAGTAATTGCCGTTTTGCCTTGCTGAGCAAACATTGCGAATCCACCAAGGCAGAGCAGGAGGGTGAAGAGTTTTTTCATAGTGTTAGTTTGTACGTAAATCTAATGCTTTTTTTTCTTCAAGTCTCATGCGCTTTGCCTGAGCCGTAGTCTTGTCTTTGAAGCCGCAGAGATGCAACAAACCGTGTGCCATTACGCGAGAAAGTTCATCTTTGAAGTGCTCATCAAACTCTTTTGCATTTTCACGCACACGATCTATACTGATGTAGATCTCGCCGGCAACCGCTCCCGAAGGTGCGTCCCCAGGAAAAGTGATAATGTCCGTAAGCGTATTGTGGTTCAGAAACTGCCGATTCATGGCCAACAAACCGTCATCCGATTTGAATACGTAAACAAGAGAGTCGATGGAAAAGCTGTGAGACTTTGCAATGCGCTTAAGCCAAGCCCTGACTTTAATTTTATCGCGTAGGGTAAATTTTATTCCGTCAGAGTAGAAGTTAATCTGACTTGTAACCTTTGGCATATATCAGTTTGGGATGATATTGAAATCCAAAAGTACGGTACGGCCTTCATCGGAAAATTCGACCTTGTCGGCAAGATGCTTCATGAGAAACACGCCGCGACCACTAGGTTTTTCTATGTTCTCCGGATTGGTTGGATCGGGCAGGGCAGAAGGATCGAAACCGGTTCCTTGATCGTGAATGACGAATGAAATGTGTTTGTCAGTAGCCTTGAACTCTACATCCACCTGCTTGGTTGGATCGGCTTTGTTGCCATGGTGAATAGCGTTGTTGACGGCTTCCGTTACCGCAACCAAAATATTACCATAGTGATCTTCTGAAACCTGGTATGAAGAGCAGATATCGTTTATCAGCTTTTCTACGATTACAACGTTTCCGGAAGAAGAGGGAATGGATATTTTCTGCTCCCGTATCATTTCTTCTGTTAGGGTCATGTTACTCTACACCGCTGAAATAAAGGTTCACTTTATTCTTGTAGTATGGAACCAGGGCCGGGGGAACCGTCCGCAACAGTTCAGCTTCCTGTTGCTTTTGTCTGTTATACTCAGAAAATCCGTCAGGGTTACTTAATTCGTAATTTTTTGCTTCGTTCGCCTGACGTTGTTCATCCTGTTCGCGCTGTTGTTCGGCTTTCTCAAACTCCAGCATCTTATCAAGAATGTCTTGCTGACGCTTCAGTGTTTCTGCGTTGATATTCTTATTGACCAGATCCGTTTCGGTTTCTTCCATCTTCTCCGCAACATCACCACCTGGAGTTCCACCGCCGTTCTGTTCAGAATCTTTCATTGCCTCCTGCATCATACGACGCAAGCGTTCCTGTTCTGCAGCCATCTTCGCCAACTCTTCCGATCCAACACCACCTTGTCCGTTCTGGCCTTTCTGCATGGCATTCTGCATGCGCTGGTTCAACTGTTGCTGTTGCTGACGAATTCCGCTCATGCCCGGTTTGTTCTTTCCGGACTTCCCAGGCTTACCGCTACCGGGCTTGTTACAGTTTCCTCCTTTGCAATCTTTAGGTTCGCCTTTGCTCTTCATCTGTGCGTTCATCTGTTGCATCATCTGCTCCAGTGATTCATCAAGCATCAAAGCAAGAGTATTTATAGACGTCATTGCACGTTGCTGTCCGTTCTGTGCTTGTCCTGGTTCACGATATGCAAGACCGCGAATAGCGCGATCCATATTGAAATTGATATTGGTGATTTCCTTATTCACCAACGGAGAAATCTTAGGATTGCGTTTCGTTAAAGCAAGAAGCGAGTCTTCAATCATGCGTGCATCATCACGAAGACGGTTCTGCTCGCGCGCCAAAGTAACATACTGCGGATCTGTTGTTCCGATCTTACGCGCTTTCATCATCAATGCTTCCTGGTCGAATGAAAGCTGAATAAGATTATCCAGAAGCGTGCGGATGGTTTGCATGTCTTCGCCTTCACTTTCGCTCTCCATTTTCGATTGCGCGTCTTCCATTTTCTTCTTGAGATCCTGCATCTGATCAGAAGCATTCTTCTGCGACTTGGAACCGCCTTTCATATCGCCGTTCTTCATCTGGTCGGAAGCGTCGCGCTGCTCTTTCTGAATCTGCATTTCTTCCAGATCCGTATTCGGTAATTCATGCGGCTCTTCCAGCTTCTGATTGAGTGAATCAAGCTTGTCCATCTGATTGCGCAGTTCATTGAATTGCTTGTTGAGGCTGTCCTGCTGTTTGCGGATATCTTCTTTCTGCTCTTTGCTCAAGCTTTTCTGCTCTGACATTTTTGACAATGAGTCTTGCTGTTTCTGCAGAGTATCAATTTGCTGAATTGCTTCTTCCAGTTTATTCTGGAATTGCATTTCGCGGAAAAGATTCAGTGTACGATCAAGATCCTTCTCGGTATTCTTGTTGTCCTGCTTCATTTCCTCCAGCGTCTTTTGCGTTTTATCCTTCTGCGGATTCTTGAGCAATTCTTCCAGCTTGTCCAGCATCTTCTTCATCTCATCTGTAGAGAGCTGATTGAAGAGTTCATTCATTTCCTCCTGGTTCTCCTCAGCATTCGGATCATTCGGCATGAATTCCTGCTGCTGCTGCACATTCATTGCGTTACGCTGCTTGAGCATATCTATGCGCTGTTGTAAGGCTTGCTGACGCATTTTCAAGGCTTCAAGCTTCTTCCGCTCTTCCCAGGAAAGACTCTTCTTCTCAAGCACCTTTTTGTGCAAATCATCGATATCCTTCTGAAGTTGTTTCGATTCTTCGATGGCCGCTTCCAGATCTTCTTCGATCTTGGCGTTAGCCGAATCGTTCATGTTGGCAAGATCTTTCAGTGTCGGAGCTTTGTAAATCATTCGCTGTGAGCGAGTTGACTTCGCGCCATGCACCGCGTCGTTGTCCCACACTTCGAAATAATATTCGATTTCATCGCCGGCTTGCACTCCGAACGTCGACAAATCCCAGTAATAATAAAACTGATCGCGAACGAGTGAAGGGCGCAATGGAATATTCACGAATTCTGCTCGTGGTTCAGCAGGAGTGCCTGATGAATCTTTTGCATTGAGCAGACGGTACACGAATTGCATGCGCGAGAAGCCGTAGTCGTCGCGAACTTCTCCTGTGAAATACATGCGCAGATTCGACACAGAATCTTTTTTCTCCTCAACGTTGATTGCAGGATACAAATCCGGAATTACAGTAATGGAGTAGCCAATGGAATCTTTGCTCTTGAGAAATTGATTTGCAGTGTGCAATGAGTATTTCTGACTTTCGAGCAGACGTTTTGAGAAAGAGAAACGATCTTCTCCGTCCTGACGCAACTTGAAGCTCGAATCAGCAAACGCCATCACAAATGAAGACGTTGAGCGTGTAGCGAACTTCCAATTGATAACTGTTCCTGCAGGAACAACAAGATCTCCGGTATTGCGAACTGTTTCGTTTTTCTTCCCTGTGTATGCAGGATATTTAAGCTCTGCATCGAAGTTGAGAACGATAGGATTCGGAATTACCTTGAGAAGATATTCTTTGGATGTAAATCCGTCAGCGAAAAAGCGGAATGATTTTTCTTTCTGAACATTGCGGAAAACGTAACTGAAGTTGATGGTATTTTCCTTGTTCATTCGGTACTCGTTTCCGTCAACAAGTAGTTTCACTTCAGCCGGAATTTCGGCACCGGAAAGCTTTACGTTCAGTGTAAAATCTTCGTTCTCTACTGCTTCTAGATTGCCATTGATTTCAAATGAAAACGGCGCTTGTTCTTCGAAGTAATCAGAGTGATTCACGAGGCGATTCGTGCTTTCTGTAAGCAAGCTTGCATTGGTGAAAATGATTACAGCAATGGCGAGCAAAGGAAGAAGTGCCCATTTTACATACTTGCGATTCTGACTGAAATCAACCGCAGATGTAAACGGAACAGGTTTGAGTTCGCTGATCTTCTGATTGATGCTGGCTTCAATGAGTTCTTTACTAGCGCCTGTACCAGAGCCGTCTTTCTGCAGCTGCAGCACATTCAGCAATTTATCTTCAACATTGGTGAAATGCTTTCCAATGATCAGCGCGGCTTGTTCATGCGAAATGACTTTGCCGATTTTATTGATTCGGAAGAGGGGAAGAGCAATGAATCTGCCAATCACATAGCCCGCAGCAGCGATGAAGGACCAAAAAAGAATCGTGCGGGGAAGCGTATCGAAGTGAGCATAATATTCCAGCAATGAAATAGCAAGATAACCGCTGACCACAATGGCAATTGTGTACAGAGATCCGCGCAACAGCTGGTTCTTGTAGTACTTGCGAATGAACTCGTCGAGTTTCGCAATCAGAATTCCATATGCGCTGTTATTTTCCATGTACCTACCACAAACTTACTGCAATATAACCCATTTCCCTAGGAGATGATACGTTTTTCATTGGGAATAGTTTGTTAAAAGATGCATGAAGCGCCGCGATTCCACAATATATTTTCAGTTGTTGCGCAATCTTTTACTGCTTGCTGCGTTGCAATGCTAAACGCGCATATGTTCAGACTGCTTCATCTTGTGTTAGTCGTGTGCATTCTCGTAACAGCAGTTTCCTGCTCTTCGCAATGCAAACGCATGAGCAAAACCAACGCGAAACTCATTGCGGGAAATCACGATTTCGGTAAGGGAAAAGAGTCGAAGAAATACAAAAAGATGAATCGCCGCTGAGCTTACGGCATTCTGATTCCTGCGATCAAAACATCATCTACCTGCTCTAAAGCGCCGCGCCAGCGGTGGAAATGTCCTTCCAGTTCTCCTTCCTGCATGAGCATTGGGCGTATCGATTGTTCTTCCAGTAATACACGCAGTCCTGAAGTTTTCAGCTTCTTTCCTTTCGCACCACCGAATTGATCTGCATAACCATCCGTGAAAAGATAAAGCGTGTCGCTTGATGAAAGTCTGGTGTGATGCGAAATATAAACCTGATCATCCGCGCCAGGACCTCCGATAGGTGCTTTGGTCGGAGCCAATTCTTCCAATGCGCCGGAAGCCCGCTTGATCCAAAGCGGTCTGTTTGCGCCTGCAAAAACAACCTCCTGCGTAACAGTGTTGATGCGCACGAGACAAATATCCATTCCGTCTCGACTTTGCGAATCACCGTCTGAAGTTTGACGTAAAGATCTCCGAACACCTTTGCTGAGTTGAGCAAGAATTTCTGAAGGCTCATCCGTTTCACGTGAAATATCATTGAGTATTTCCATTCCAAGCATGCTCATGAAAGCGCCGGGAACACCATGACCGGTGCAATCCGCAACAGCGAAAAACAGGTAATTATTTTTACTGTGCATCCACCAGAAATCGCCACTTACAATTGCTTTCGGGAGATAGAACACGAATGAATCAGGGAAGTGCGCGCGTAACGATTCTACAGGAGGCAGAATAGCACGTTGAATACGTTGTGCATAGTTGATACTGTCGGTGATTTCGTTTTTCTGCGCTTCAATTTGGGCGTTCTGCAATGCAAGCTGCTGGTTCGATTTACGTTTGTTGGTGTATGCGTAAAACATTGCGGCAATACCGAGCAATCCCAGAAACACGAGAACGATGAGGAAGTTGCGCCACATCGCATCTTCGGAAGCTTCTGCCTTGAGCTGATCGTTTTCGCGCTGCTTTCGTTCGGTCTGATATTTAGCCGACATTTCGGAAATCTGCTGCGACATATCTTCCTGAAAGATGATGCTCTTGACAGAATCTTTCATTGAGAAATAGCGCAACGCGGTTTTAAAATCGCCTTCGTCTTCATAGATGGATGCAAGTTCTCCGTAGCAATTCTTGAGCACGTCTTTATTGTCAATCTCAATACAAACTTTTGCCGCTTCCAATTGAAGATCGCGTGCTTTCGGAAGATCACCTTTCATGCGATAGGCGCTTCCCAGATTATTGAGAAATCCTGCATAACCGAATTTATCATTGGTAATACTGTAAAGCGGTCTGCATTTTTCGAAATAAACAATTGCGGAATCTGCGTTCTTGTGATAAAGAAACATCGAGCCCATGTTGTTGTAAGCAATAGCCAGTGTTGCCGGATTGCCCAGCTTTTCCCTGATAGCGGTGCATTTGCGGTAATACAAATCTGCACTGTCGATCTTTCCGGTCTCTCTGTAAATCAACCCGATATTTCCATAACAAGCCGCTACGCCTGCAGAGTCATTTGTAGCGATGCGCACAGCCATTGCGTTTCTGTAATGCTCCAGCGCCTGATCGGGACTTTTCAGATTCCAGTAAATGATGCCGATGTTATTTTCGCAATTCGCAACACCACGTTGATCATGCAGCGATTCGTAAATACGTTGTGCATTCTGCAGCTTCTCAATCGCATCATTGAGATTGCTTCTCTGCCATGAGATGCGCGCAAGATCTTCATACGCATCTGCTTCGCATCTTTTCAATCCGGCATTGATCGCCGTCTTCAGTTCCAGTTTTGCAAACAACTCCGCGCTATCGGTGTTTGAACCCACATAGTGCGTAAACAGTCTGCGATAAGTAATGGTTTGCAATGAATCATCCTTTGCCTGATCGGCTGCAGACATTAAAGAGTCGGCTTTGCTTTGTTGCGCGAACAAACCAAGCGAAAGGAAAATGAATGCGAATGAAAATATGCGGCGCAGAAACACACCGACAAGCTATCAAAAATTCTTCAACCTGCCAAAGACGCCCAGAGGCAAAACACCGTCGTGTTTGGCTTTGAGAAACAACTCTCCTGTTTCAAGAGAATGTTTCTGTTCTCGGAAAAGATTCTCGAGAATCATTGCAGAGAAGCCCAGCGAGTATGCGTTAAGAATAAGGAAATGCTCATTGGGATCCAGCAGTTGCACAACAGAATGCACCATCTCGTTGATATTCTCTTCGAGTTTCCATTTCTCTCCGTTCGGTCCGTGTCCGTACGCCGGCGGATCCAGAATAATGCCGTTGTAAAAATTTCCGCGACGCTGTTCTTTTTTTACAAACTTCAACGCATCGTCCACCATCCAACGGATGTTGTCGAGATTGGACAGTTGCATGTTTTCGTTTGCCCAGGTTACAACCTGTTTAATGGAGTCAACGTGTGTAGTTTCTGCCCCTGCTGCGCGCGCTGCCAGTGTAGCGCCACCAGTGTAAGCAAACAGATTCAGAAACTTCGGCTTGGGCGTTTTCATTTCGCGGATGGAACTGTAAATGAAATCCCAGTTCACGGCTTGTTCAGGAAATACTCCAACGTGTTTGAAAGAGGTCAATCCCAATCTTAGCGTAATGGATTTTCCATCCGGAAGACCGTAAGAAATGGTCCATCGCTCCAAAGCATCACGCTTTAATTTCTCCCAATCGCCGGCAGAGCTGCTTTTCGGAACAAACTTTACGTGCGCCAGTTTCTCCCATTCTTTCATTGGTAAAACGGGCGACCATACGGCCTGCGGTTCCGGGCGGATAGTTATTTGTTTTCCGAATCGTTCGAGTTTTTCAAAATTTCCGGAATCCAGAAGTTCGTAATCTTTCCAATTGGCGGGCGAGAGCAGCTGCATGGGGCAAAGATAGTCAGCAGTTGTCACTTGACAGTAAGCAGTCTTACAACTGTATAACTATCTTTGCAGCGTTATGTCAGAAAACAGAAGAGTGCGTGTGCGATTTGCGCCAAGTCCTACAGGACCGCTTCACATGGGTGGAGTGAGAACGGCGTTGTACAACTATTTATTTGCAAAAAAACACGGGGGGGATTTCATTCTCCGTATTGAAGATACCGATCAGGATCGTTTTGTCCCGGGAGCGGAAGAATACATCATAGAAGCATTGAAGTGGTGCGGCATTGAGCCTAATGAAGGTGTGGGTTTCGGCGATGGTCCGTGTGCGCCTTACAAACAAAGCGAGCGCAAGGATGCGGGTGTGTATGCGCAATACGCGAAGCAGTTGATTGATTCGGGAAATGCATACTATGCATTCGACACAAAAGAAGAATTGGACGAGCAGCGTGCACGTTATGAGAAAATGAGCAAAACATTTTCTTACAACGCCGTTACACGTCAGGAATTGAAAAACTCACTGGCACTTTCAGAAGATGAAGTGAAGCGTCGCATTGATGCGGGTGAAACTTACGTTGTTCGCGCGAAGATGCCGCGCAACGAAGAAGTTCGCTTTCACGATCTCATTCGCGGATGGGTTGTTGTGAATACATCACAGCTGGATGATAAAGTTCTTTTCAAGAGTGACGGAATGCCAACATATCACCTGGCGAACATTGTGGATGATTACACCATGAAAATCACACACGTGATTCGTGGAGAAGAATGGTTGCCTTCGGCGCCGTTGCATGTATTGCTTTATCGTTTTCTCGGATGGGAAGACGTAATGCCGCAGTTTTCTCATTTGCCTTTGCTGTTGCGTCCGGATGGAAACGGTAAGTTGAGCAAACGCGATGGGGATCGACTGGGATTCCCGGTTTTTCCATTGACAGGTGAGTTGCTTGATATTAAATCGGGCAAGCCAGAGAAGTTTACGGGCTACAGAGAGAGCGGATATTTTCCTGAAGCGTTCATTAACATGCTGGCGCTTCTGGGCTGGCACAGCAGCGGAAATCAGGAATTGTTCAGTAAAGAAGAGTTGATCAATGAATTTTCATTGGAGCGCGTGAGCAAATCCGGTGCGAAGTTCGATGCTGAAAAAACGAAATGGTTCAATCAGCAATATCTGCGAATGAAGGCAGATAGTGAGCTGGCTTCGTTGCTGGTTAAAGAGTTTCCACAGGTTGGCTCAAAAGACAACGCATACCTCACAGAAGTTTGTCGGTTGATGAAAGAGAAAGTGAATTTCGTTCGTGAAATTTACGAGCAGGGAACATACTTCTTCGAAGATCCGACAGTGTATGATGACGGTGTTGTTAAAAAGCGCTGGAATGAAGAGTCGAAAAAATTTATTGCGGCTGTGAAAGATGCATTTGCATCAACAAGCGATTGGAGTGCTGCGGAGCTGGAGAAAACATTCAAAGCCACTGCAGAAGCAACGGGAACAAATCCGGGAAGCGTGATGCAATTGTTCCGCGTTTGTGTAAGCGGAGCAGGAGGAGGTCCTGTGTTGTTTGAAATGGTTGCGTTGCTTGGAAAAGAAACGATCATCAGAAGGCTGGAAGCGGCATTGAATAACATTAAATAAACAAGAATCATGGGAGTACTTCATGTAAACGGAATCCGACTCAGAGCCAATCACGGTTGTTTGCCGGAAGAAGAAAAAATCGGCGGAGATTACATTGTGGATATCACAATCACTTCCGATTTCTATCAGGCAGAACATTCGGATGAATTGGCAGACACTGTTGACTATTGCGTTGTATTTGATGTAGTAAAACGCGAAATGGCAATCAGAAGTAAACTGATTGAACATGTTGCCAAGCGTATTCTGGATGGCCTGAAAAAGGAATATCACGGTGTGAGCCGTTTTGATGTAAAGGTTACGAAGATCAATCCGCCGATTAACGGACCCGTAGACAGCGTTTCTTTTGTGATTTCAGGATAGGTACACAGGTTCAGGGAAATTATTACTTTTGTGTCCCTTGTAAAAACAAGGTCCTGTGGCCGAGTGGCTAGGCTCAGCTCTGCAAAAGCTGCTACAGCGGTTCGAATCCGCTCGGGACCTCGATAAAAATGAAGCCCGCACTGCATAGTGCGGGTTTTTCATTTGATGAGGTAGGAGGCAAAGCTTGCTTTGGCGAAGACTGAAGCAAATGGAAAAACGATGCGACAGCAGCGGCTGAAGTTTTGTGACTCAGCCCGTCCCAATGCGTGATCATGCAAATAACCCGCACAACAGCCAGCATTTGAATTCTGACTCAGCCAGTCCCGAAGCGCGATCATGTAAATAACCCGCACTTGCTGAAGCAAATGGAAAAACGATGCGACTGCAGCGGCTGAAGTTTTGTGACTCAGCCTGTCCCAATGCGTGATCATGCAAATAACCCGCACAACAGCGGAGCATTTGAATTGTGACTCAGCTTGTACCAATGCGCGATCATGCAAATAGCCCGCTCTTCTCCGCATTGATTACCTTTGCACCATGCCGGTTCACACTCCATCCGAACAATTACTGAAACGCCTGCGCAAATCCGTTTGGGAAGCACAGGAAAAATTCGAGTTGATCGTGCCCGGCGATAAAGTGATGGTTTGCCTTTCCGGCGGGAAAGACAGTTACACCATGCTTGATATGATGTTGCATATGCAACGAGTAATGGATAACAGCATTGAAATTATTGCTGTTAATCTGGATCAAAAGCAACCCGGATTTCCCGAGCATACTCTTCCTGAATATCTGAAATCGAAAAACGTTCCGTACCGTATTCTGGAACGCGATACGTATTCGGTTGTGACTGAAAAAACACCTGAAGGAAAAACCATGTGCAGTTTGTGTTCACGACTGCGCAGAGGAATTCTTTACGATGCTGCCAGCGAAATGGGCTGTACGAAAATTGCTCTCGGACATCACCGTGAAGATATTCTGGAAACATTCTTTCTGAATCTTTTCTTCGCTGGTAAATTAGAAGCAATGCCTGCGAAATTCAGAACAGATGACGGCCGGCATGTTGTAATCCGCCCGCTTGCTTTCTGCAAAGAAGAAGATATCATTGCTTATTCCGAAGAGCAGAACTTCCCGATCATTCCTTGTAATCTGTGCGGCTCACAGGAAAATATGCAACGCAAAGTGGTGAAGAAAATGATGGCGGAATGGGAGGAGAAATATCCGAACCGCAAGGAAATCATGATGACGGCTCTTGCAAACGTGCACTCTTCACATCTCTTTGATACGCGCAACTTCGATTTTTCCGCTCTTACGGAAATGATTCGCATACCGGAATCACTTTAATATTCCGTTCACCGTAAAGAGAGTGATCTCCGGATTGTTTCTGTATGTTTCCGGAATGTTCTCAAGATCAATACAGCCGATTTTATATCCGCGAAGCACAAGTCGGTGTATGAACTCTGCATCCGGCGTTTGATTGTATGCAGTATGTCCGGTGTAAAACATGAATGCGGCGCGGGAATTATCGGGATAGTTGAACACAATCCATTTTCCTTCTTTACATACCGAGGAAATATGCTCTGCCCGCAATTTATCATCTCGCAACTGATCACGGTACCTTGCAAATTCTGAAAGCGAACTGTGATTAGTAATGATATGCGGAGGATCAAGTGTAAATACCGCAACAAGAAAAACGGTCAATGCCGTTAACGTCTTCTGCTTTGCAATTCTCTCGAAAAACCGGGACAATAGCATAGCGATTCCCATTAACAAAAACGGCACGATCGGCAACATAAACAACGGCATTTTTGTTTTGGCAAGAGTGTAAAACACGAAGAAGAATAAAACAGCTGCGAGAATATATAACCCGCGTTTTTGTCTTGTGTCACTCATCATAAGAAACAAAAGTCCGGGAACAGATAGTAATGAAAAAGTCCATCCCATCAATTCTCTCAGCGCATCAAAATGGTAATACCATTCGCCTTCGTGACCTTCGATAGCAATTGTAAAGTGAAGAAAATTGTACTCCATTTCATACGCCGCTTCAGCAGGGAAATAACGAAACGTGTGAATCTGCCAAGGCAGAACGAGAACAACAACTGTTGCAGCAGCCAAAAATAAATGCAACCATTTCTTTTTGTCCGACCTGTTCTCGCGAGACAATAACCACAATCCCCATGAGCCGAAAACAAGCATGCCCGGCATCCATTTAACAAGTACTGCGCAACCCACGAGAAAACCTGTAAACAATGCCTGTCGCCATGAGCCGGTGTCGGTATAGCGCAGCCACGACCAGAAAGAAAAAATCACGAATGCTGAAAATATAAGATCGTTATGATCAGTGTTGCGGAATCCGCTTACCAGTTGAATGAAATAAGAATGACACGCAAAGAGCACAGCAGCAATCCACGCAGCAGGAGATGATGCAATGCGTTTAACAATTCCGTAAACGGCAGGAACCATAAGTGTTCCCAGAATGACGGAAGGAAGTTTTACTGCGAAAGGAGTAGCGCCGAACAGTTTTACAAACGCCGCGATAATCCAAAGGAATAAAGGAGGCTTATGCAGCCAGATATGATTCCGCGCCCAATCTTCCATTACAACAGGTAAAACCGGATCGTTGTAGAGCATTGGTGTTCCGGGATGTGCGATGAGATTCTTTGCAACAAGCGCGTGATATTGTTCATCCCAATCGTATAGAAATGGATCCGTTTGCGTCATGAGCATACGGAGAATGAACGCGCCGCAGCAGAGCAGGAGCATAGCGATGGAATTCCTGCCGTATACGCGCGCAAATACTGCGGCCGCTATCATGGCTATGCCGGCAGTCAATAATGAATTCTGCTGCGCTGTAAATGCGTTAAAGAGCGTTATTTCATCGGCGGCCATACGCTGCTAATTTCAGGATTATCGCGCATGTAAACCACCCAGATTTTATCGCCCGGTTTTTTCCAGAGATCAATCGGGTCCATAAGGTTGGGAACATCCCCTCGGTAAGGTCTTCCGCCAACAACATAAGTGAATTCGATAATGCGCGGGTGTTTTCCGTTGATATTCTTAGAACCATCAACACGAATGCTGCTCACTTCGCCCTGAACATGCGCTCCTTCCTTTAAAGGATCGAGCTCATTTTTTGCATCACGCAAACCTTTTCTCCACAGGAAAACTCCAATGATAGGGAAGATGATACTCCAGAAAAACACAAGAGTAAACACCATACCGATAATCGTATTCACGTTGTTGGTGTACTTCGTTGCGCGAATGAAAGATTTGGGCAATTCTCTTGGCGCCGGAGGCGGAGGAGCGCCGGCACCCGATCCGTCACTTACAGGTAACGACCCGCCGCAATTGGGACAATTGCTATGTGAAGGTTGATAGAACTGAGATTTGCACCAGGGACAAGTAACATAGAAATTCATGCAGAGGCTAATTTCCGCTCAAGGTACAACACGAAAACCAATTGGATGCTTAGCCCACCATGGAGCTGTTGATCAATTCGGCGCCAACAATATCATCAAGATCAATTGCCATTCCGAAGTTCGCTTTGTTGCGCGCGTCAAATCGCTCGCTCAATGTTGCAAAGAAATATGACGACGTTCCAACCGTGCTGTTCTCCCAGATCACACCGAACACTTCTTTGCCGGACTTCAATTTGAAGCGACAGGGGCGATCGTTAACTAGAATAAATTCGTTGCGGGTCATATGCGGCTTTCTCAAATTTCTCAATTAAAACGCTGAGAAGCCAGATTGTGTTGCCTTCATTTATAAACAAACGCGCCAACCTGTTAACTGTTATTAACCGATTGGCGCAAATTGTTAATTACTCTGTGGCGGCAACTACTTTTCTGCTCCTGCATCCGCAGCGTCTGCGGCAGCAAGTGTTTGAAGGTCGCGGTCGAACAGATACAGTCCGCCTTTTTCTCCGCCAATCAACTTCAGCTTATCAAGCACTTTGCGTGCAAGTGCTTCTTCTTCGATCTGTTCGGAAACATACCACTGCAGAAAGTTGTGCGTAGTGTAATCGCGCTCTTTCAAACAGGTTTCAACAAGTTTGTTGATTTCGTTTGATACTTTGATTTCGTGAGAAAGCACAAGCTCAAATGCCGCTTGCACCGACTTGAATGTTTTCGGCGGCTCAGTTGTTGGGGGTACAATTCCATGTCCGCCTCGCTCATTGATAAATTTAATCAACTTGATCATGTGCATGCGCTCTTCGTCGGCGTGACCATAAAGAAACTGCGCAACGCCATCCATGCCTTGAGTTTCAGCCCAAGAAGCCATTGCAAGATAATATTGTGACGAGTTGCCTTCAAGTTCAACTTGTTTGTTGAGTGCGGATTCTATTTTCTTTGATAACATGTTTTCAGAATTTGGTTCTCAAAGTTAAGAAGTACAATGATCGTTCTGAATTTTCATCTGTGTAATATTCTGAAAAGAGTGAAACTTTTTCGGAACTTTATTGCTTCAAAACCGAACAACCATGAAAAAACTCTTATTCCCGTTTATCTGTATTCTGGCATTCACTATAACATCGTGCTCTGGAATCCGAATTGAAAAACGACACTACAGCGGCGGTTTTTATGTTGAAACAGGCACAAAAAACAGAAGCAACGCAGAGCAAATCGAAACAGAATCTGTTGCTATTAAGCAGAACAATGCCGAGCCGAATTCCGCTCTTCGGGTAACGAAATCATTGGAGAGTCCATGTGTTGCTAAATCAGAGAATTCCGCTCCATCACAAGAGTCCGAAAAGAACAGCGTAGCAAAAGTGATTATTGACAAAATCAAAAGCACTACGCCTGCAGGAAAGACCGAAACGAACATTTCAACTGCAGAAGAAAATAAAGTTGTAACCACAGAACAGGAAAATTCTTCCGCTCCGGCTTCTGATGTGCCGCTTTGGGTATATGTGCTTTTGGCGCTGTTTATTCCACCGTTGGCTGTTTACCTTAAGCAAGGCGTAACAAACATGTTCTGGATTGATCTTATCCTTTTTATTCTCGGATACGGATTATTCCGCTTTTCATATTACCTCTGGGGAGCGGCACTGGCAGCTGTTGTAATCGCGCTTCTGGTAATATTTGATGTGCTTTAATCAGCGGATTCCTTTCCGCTCTTTCCACATCTGATTAAACGTTTTCTGCGCTACAACAGGAAGTTCGCGGCGTTCGCCCCACGACTTTCTGAAGAACTGACGCAGCATAAAGTTTTTAAGCTTCGCGCCGCCTTTGTCCATATTCGAGCGCTTCATCATAGCGCCTTTCCAGAAAAACCACATCATACTTTCTGTTTTACTGGAAGGACCTTGTTGTACACTCTCGCGGCGATTGTACTGCAGCAATTGATGAATGTCAATGTTCACAGGACAAACCTCTGTGCATTTTCCGCAGGATGTTGTCGCGAAACTTAAGTGACGATAGTTGCCTTCCGGTTTCAAATGCTGCATCACTACGGATCCGATCGGGCCGCTGTAAACAGCATCGTATGTATGTCCGCCTACATTCTCAAAAACAGGACACGCATTCAAACATGCTCCGCAACGAATACAGGAAAGCGCCCGGCGTTGTTCGGTTTGTGCGAGCAGATTACTTCTGCCGTTATCAATGAGCACAACCACCATTTCTTTCGGGCCGGATTCTCCTGCGGCAGCAGGACCATTGACAACGCTGTTGTAAACTGTCATCTTCTGTCCGGTTCCGTAAGTAGCCAGCAGCGGCCAGAAAATATCGAGATCTGCGAGAGATGGAATAATCTTTTCAATGCCCGTAATTACAACGTGCAAATCGGGCGCTGCGAAACTCATCCAGGCGTTGCCTTCGTTTTCGGTAATGGCAACGCTTCCTGTTTCAGCAACAAGAAAATTAGCACCGGTAATTCCCGCACTTGCCTTGTGAAACTCGGAGCGAATGTGCGCGCGCGTCCATTGCATAATTTTCGAAGGAGAAAGATTCTCATCTGTCCCGAACTTCGTATGATACAATTGTGCAACATCTTCCTTCGACTTATGCATCGCAGGGGTTACAATGTGATACGGTGCTTCTCCGGCAGTTTGCTGAATGAATTCTCCCAAATCGGTTTCAACGGAGCCGATTCCTACGCGCTTGAGTAAATCATTCAAGCCGATTTCTTCCGTAACCATTGATTTCGACTTCACCACCGTTTTCACATTTCTGGATTTCAGAAGTTCAAGAATTTCTCTTCCTGCTTCTTCTGCATCCTGAGCCCAAATCACTTTGCCGCCTCTGCGGGTGAAATTGGTTTCGAAGTCGATCAGATAACGATCCAGATTTTCAATTACGCGATTCCGAAGAACTGCTGCGCGCGAACGGGCTACATCAAGACGCACGTATTGCGACTTCCCGGAAGTAACAGCCTGATTATACTGTGCAATGTTGTGCTGCACAGTTGCGCGCTCTTTTGCGTCGAACACGCGTGATTCTGCATCGCGATTGAATTGCTGGAGATCTGCCATGTTACTTCTTCAATTTGTCGCGGCGCAATGCCGGCGTACGGTTTGCAAGATCCCACGCTGTATAGAAAACAAGACGTGTACGCACTTCCATTAATCGGAAATTAATCTTCGATACTTCGTCCGTCTCCTTGTGATAATCGGCGTGCACACCGTTGAAGAAAAACGCAACGGGAATTCCGCGCTTGGCAAAATTGTAATGATCGGAACGATAATAAAACATGTTCGGATCATCGGGCGCATCAAAGCGATAATCCAGTTTCAGTTTTGTGTGTTTCTTGTTCGCCGCTTCCAAGGTCTTTTTCAGATCGGAACTGATCATCGCAGAACCGATTACATAAACAAAGTTGCTGTCTTTGCTGTGTATATCGTCAACGCGACCGATCATATCAATGTTCAGATTACACATTGTGTTCTCCAATGGATAAACAGGGTGGGTTGTATACCACGAAGAACCCAGTAATCCTTTTTCTTCCCCCGAAACGTTCATGAACAGCATACTTCTGCGCGGGCCTTTACCGTCTTTCTTCGCTTGCATGAATGCTTCTGCCATTTCCATCACTGCAACTGTTCCCGTTCCGTCGTCATCTGCACCGTTAAACACTTTTCCATCATGAATTCCAAGATGATCATAATGTGCGGTAACTACAATAATCTCATTCTTGAGATCAGTCCCTTCTACAAATCCGAGTACGTTTTCCGTTGTCAGTTTTTCTTCCTTGCGGGAAATGTTGATGCTCAAGTTCGAAGAATACACAGCAGAAATTGTTTTCCCGCCTGTATTAATTGTGCTGCGGAAATTCTCAACGGTTTCTGCAGATCCCGACTGCGCAAGAAGACTGTTTGCCATAGCACTGCTGATGTAAATCATCGTAACCTGGGGTTCTGCGTTCGGTTCCGCGGGCTCATCAAGATTAAGCGAATAACCTTCAATGCTGTGTTGTGCCTGCGCTTTACTCTTCTCAAAATCTTCGGTTACTACCAGAACCACGTTTGCGCCGACCGCTTTAGCTGCATTCAATTTTGCACGACGCTGAGTTGTCCACATTCCCGGTTTGTCAGTTCCTGTGAGTTTGAAAACTCCGCCGTTAACCGGTTCTCCGTCGAGAATCATGATCGTTTTATTTCGGTAGAAGTCCTTGTTCTGTGCTGTTCCTGCGGCGTAATCAGAGTAATTTTTATCATCTATTCCGTAACCGGCAAATACAAACTCAGTGACATTTGTTTTGATCGGTTGCGCATAAGAAGTGTAGAAGAAATCCTTCATCTTCTCATACGTTTTCTCTTCTCCTGCTTTGTTCTTGGCAGAGAAAGTTCCTTCACCTCCTGAAATCTTTATAAGTTTCACAATCTGATACCAGGACCCGTCTGCCTGCGGTGGAATTCCAAGCGCTTTGTAAAAAGCGGCAATATATTCAGCTGCCATTTTTTGTCCTCGCTCGCCGGTCTCTCGACCTTCATATTCATCTGAGGCAATAATGGAAAGATGTTTTCTTAAATCTGCAGCCGTGATTGATGCTGCGTATTTATCAGAGTCAGACGGAGCTTTTTTTATTGCGGCTGTCCACGCAATTGCTGCTATAGAAATTGATAACAGGAAAACTTTAGAATTCAGTTTCAACATGTACAAATATAAACACGTGTTACGCCACGCAATAGCACATGTAACGTGTTACTTATACACAGTGTCGCTGTGAATTAGTTTGAGGCGCTTCTGAAAATGATCCGGCGCTCAGAAACTTCTCCATTCTCGATATACAGAATGTAAGCGCCTGCGGACTTTAGCATACTTCCAATCGGCACAATTGATTGCCCGTTGTATACTTGGTCGCTTACCAACAAGCCGTTCGCTGAAAAAATGATGACCCGGTTTGTTCCGGATTGTAAAAGCTTTAATTCTGTACTCTCACTCGCAGGATTCTGAATGGCCGAAAGAATGTGTACCGTTGCTGAGTTTATTCCTGTACCTGCAAGTAATAACTGTTGTATGTCGGTTATTACATCTGTTTCATGGTCTTGGATCCATCCGTACTTATTGTAAACCGTTCCATCCGGGCGTAATAAGTAGCCGTTATTCGGTGAAGGGCCGAAGTTCTGCCAATATTCATTTCCTGGTCCATCCGCATATACCGGGCATGAAGAGCCTTCGTTCTGAATCGTCTGTTTGATGCAGTTTATTCTGTCGTTGTATACCTTGTGTTGCCGAATAAGAACATTGTCTGTGTAATTCTGTTGTGTTGTCCAAACTGTACCGGTGTAAGGAGAAATGTCCGGAGTTACCGGATGCGTCTCTAATTGATATACGACAAGAATATTCACCTGAGAACCGAACATTGAAACTAAGGCCGGTATTATTTGTGTTGCAGTATAACGATAGGCCGGACAAGTTCTCGATCCTGAGATGAGCAGGACGGGTTTATTATCTGTGATAAGCTGTGATAATTGCAAAGCGTTGCCCGAAGTATCATAAACAATAAGGTCTGCAACCGGGTTTCCGGGCTGGTATCCGCCATTTATGAATAAAGAAGTGGAGTCTATGTAAGGGACAAATTGCTGAATAGAATCAGTAACTGCCGGCGCGGGTCCGCAATTGATACAAGAAAGCAATTGTGATTGCCCTGAAGTCCTTACGCAAATCGAAAGGATAAAAACGAAAAATGTAATTATTCTGAGCACGGATGAAACTAAATCATGCTCAAGATAGAAAGAAAATTAACAGCTGATTTTATTAACGCGATTTGCGTGTCTTCCGCCTTCGAATGCGGTGTTGAAGAAAACGTCCACGCATTCTTTAGCTGTTTCTTCAGAGATGAATCGAGCCGGCAATGAAATGATGTTGGCGTTATTGTGTAAACGAGCCAATTCAGCAATCTCTGGTAGCCAGCAAATTGCAGCGCGGATTCCTTGATGTTTGTTAGCGGCCATACTGATGCCGTTTGCAGAACCGCAAATCAATACGCCGGATTCTGAGCGACCGGATTCAATATCGTCTGCTACAGGATGCGCATAATCAGGATAATCAACACTCGCTTCACCATTGGTTCCGCGATCTGTAACCTCATGGCCATTAGAAATGAGATAATTCTTGATAAACTCTTTCAATTTATAGCCTGCGTGATCAGCTCCAATCGATATTTTAGCCATGATGATGGTGATTTTCTCCAAAGGTACAGTGGTAATTCTTGCGAATACAAAAACTTAATTAACAAAGAGAGCATTGGGCATAAAAAAGCAGTCTGAATTTGAATCATTTACAGTTAACTTTATAAACACAATTCCGGTGTATAACTTGTTTTTCTGTGTATAAACTAAAGAGAAAGAAATTTGGATTCCGGTTAACAAATGTTCAGTGCATTTAATATTCAGAATCACAATAGTTGTTGAAAAAGAGTTAGAAGGAAGAAATGCACATAAAGTTGACGACCTTTGTACTGTTTAATTACGCACATTCAACTTTATTAACAGTCTTGTTAGCATTGTGAATGAAGTTCAACGTTTATTGAAAATGAACATCTTACATCAGAATAATATGTTCATAGAATGTTATAAGGTGGTAACAAACTTGAAATCCTACGAAACTGAAAACGAGTTTTACACCATATTGACAAGCTAATAGTAATAATAGATTTTATATAAAATAAGATTACTAATGATAACAGGGCCAATGAGCAAAGGATATCTCGATATTAAAATTGATCCTACTCTTGATATATTTGCAGAGATCAAAAAACTCAAGCGCGAAAAAAATGCAATTCTGCTCGCGCATTATTACCAGGACGGCGATATTCAGGATGTTGCGGATTTTATCGGAGACAGTCTGGGACTTGCACAGAAAGCTGCCGCCACAGATGCTTCTTTAATTGTTTTTGCCGGTGTGCATTTTATGGCTGAAACAGCCAAGATTCTCAATCCGAATAAAAAAGTTGTATTGCCGGATCTGAATGCCGGATGCTCGCTTGCCGATTCATGTCCCGCAGCGCCCTTCGAAGATTTCCGTAAACAACATCCCGATCACATTGTGATCACTTATATCAACTGCACAGCAGAGATCAAAGCTTTGAGCGACATTATATGTACTTCAAGCAATGCAGAACAGATTGTTGCCAGTTTACCAAAAGATCAGAAGATCATATTTGCACCTGATAAAAATCTGGGCCGATACATTGCTAAAAAAACCGGACGCGATATGTTGTTGTGGGACGGTTCGTGCATGGTGCATGAAATATTTTCGTTGGAGCGAATCGTGAAACTCAAAGCGCAGCATCCGAAAGCGAAATTCATTGCACATCCCGAATGTGAAACACCGGTTCTTGAACTGGCAGATTTTATCGGTTCAACAACTGCGCTGCTGAATTACACGAAGAAAGATTCAGCAATGGAGTACATTGTTGGAACAGAAACAGGAATTCTCCATCAGATGCAAAAAGAATCACCTGATAAGACATTCATACCTGCTCCTCCGAACAATAATTGCGCCTGCAACGACTGTCCGCACATGAAACTGAATACACTTGAAAAACTGTATATTTGTTTAAAGCACGAACAGCCGGAAATCATTCTTCCGGAAGATCTGAGAAGCCGTGCAGAAAAGCCGATCAGACGAATGCTTGAACTGTCGGCACAGTTCGGAATGTAAGAGCTGAAATGATGAAACTGAATATCCGGATCCTTTTTACAGCATTGTTGTTGTGTGTATTCACATTTGTGAATGCTCAAACTTCCAATGATCCGAACGGATACAATAAGTTTTATTATGAAAACGGTAAGTTGTCCAGTGAAGGACCTATGCGCGATGGTAAGCCTGATGGTTACTGGAAAACATATCATCTCAATGGTAAATTGAAATCAGAAGGAAACAGAAAAGATTTTCAGCTTGATTCTGTATGGAAATTTTATACCGATCAAGGAAAACTCTCACTCGAATACACATATCGCGAAGGAAAGAAAAACGGTCCGACACGTACCTACGATTCGAATGGTCGACTCATCACGGAAGAAACTTTTGTGAACAACACAAAACATGGTGTTACTACTGAGTTTCATGTAAATGGAAAAGTGCATAAAACAATTCCGTTCACTGAAGGTCGTGAGCAGGGAACCGGTTATGAATATGATTCAACCGGAACAATTATCACAATAACGCAATACAAAGCCGGATTTGTTCAAAGTACTGAACGCATCAACCGTCGTGATATTAACGGATTGCGTCAAGGTGTGTACAAAGAATTCTGGCCGAACGGAAAAGTAAAATCGGAAGGTCGTTATCTGAACGACAAGAAGAACGGATACTTTAAAGAATACAACGAATTCGGAAATCTCATTGTAGCGACCAAATGGGAGAATGGTGTTCTTGTTGAAAATCCGCCGGAGCTGGCAAAGATCGAAACAGTAACATCTTATCATAGTAATGGAAAAATCAAAGAAGTTGGAAATTACAAAGACGGTTTTCCTGAAGGAGTTTTTCGTCAGTATTCTGAAGAAGGAAAACTGATTGGTTCAGAAGTTTATAAAGATGGCATTCTCGTTGGTCAAGGAATTTTTGATGAAAAAGGAAGAGAGCAAGGTCATTGGAAAGAATTTCATGAAACCGGAGAACTGAAAGCAGAAGGTGATTATGTCAACGGTGTTCGTGTAGGTGATTGGACGTTCTATTATCCGGAAGGGAAAATAGATCAGAAAGGAAAATACGATCAACGCGGACGACCGATAGGAACCTGGAAATGGTATTATGAAAACGGTCAGCTTCTTCGTGAAGAAAAGTATACTGATGGTTTGAGAAACGGAATGCTCATTGAGTATGACGAGAACGGAAAAGTGATTACTCAAGGAGAATATATCGACGGACAAAAAGAAGGTTTCTGGTTTTTTGAAATTGATGATTACCGCGAAGAAGGAAATTACGTTGCAGGTGAAAGAAACGGATTATGGAAACACACATACACCACAACAGGCAAGCAAAGATTTGAAGGAAATTTTATCAATGGACAACCCGACGGAGAACACATTTACTGGTATGATAACGGTAAAGTGTGGCAGAAAGGAAAGTACATCTATGGTCGCAAAGAAGGCGACTGGAAACATTATCAGGAAGACGGAATATTACTGTTAACCATCACTTATAAAGATGGAGTGGAAATAAAATTCGACGGAGTAAAAATCAAACTGGAAGATCCAGATCCGAAATAGAATGAGCTCCGGAAAATCCAAACTAAAACAACTTAAGGACCTCAGTCACGCCGAACTTTTAAGTGAAGCTGAACACATGGCGGAGCGTTTACGTGCGTTGGAGTACAACGATGTAAATCACCGACCGGAAGTTAATGTGGAAATGGATCAGGAGTTGGTTCAGAAGAATCCGTTTCTGATTACTGAAATTCTTGATCAGGTTGATGAAGTTGTTTATTTCATCCGCATCAACGAAGATGGTTCCCGCACGTTGAGATTTCTCAGTAAATCGACAGAAGAAATTCTTGGAATAAATCACGATGAATACATGGCCGATCCTGCCGCGTTGATTAATCGTGTTCATAAATCAGATGCTCCGGAAATTTTTGCTGCTGCACGAAAACTTCGGGAAACGAAGAAGCCTCTTGCGTTTGTTTACCGCTATCTCCATCCGAAAAAAGGCGAATATATATGGCTCGAAGAGAAAGTATATCCGCAATTTGAAAAAGACGGAAGATATGCAGCGAATCTCGGAATCTATCGCGACGTAACGGATCGTATCAGAAACGAAGAGCTGATCAACGAAGCAAAGATTTCATTGGAAAGAGTGTTGAACTCCATTGATGAAGTTGTCTATCACATGGATCTCACACAACCGCCGGAGCAACGCATTCGCTTCGTCGGAACAAACATTGAAAAAGTTTTCGGAATTACGATTGATGAATTTCTCAAAGGAAACACTTCCTTTATCGATAACTGTCATCCGGAAGATGTTGAGGCTATTCGAAATCAAGCCGCACAAATGCGGGCAACGAAATCACCAGCAACATTTGTTTATCGTTATTTCCGCCAATCTGATCGTCAATACATTTGGGTTGAAGAACGCGTTATACCGTACTACAATGCAAATGGTGATCAAACTGAAATTTTCGGCGTAGCGCGCGATGTCTCCGAACAAATCAACAACAGGCAAAAACTTCAGCAAAGCGAAGAGCGTTTTCGTTTGCTGGCTCAGAATGCAGACGACATTATTTATCGCCTGATGTTTTATCCGGAGCCGCATTATGAATTCATCAGCGATTCATGCGAGCGTATTACCGGATATTCTCCGAAGGATTATTACAATGATGCGCAGTTGGGATTTAAAACCGTTCATCCGGATGACGCTCCCAAAATGCAGGGTTCCGTGGAATTAATGCGGAATAACTCCGGAAAAATATTTTCTCACGACGCAGCACCATTGATCTTCCGCTCTTACAGAAAAGACGGACAATTAATCTGGACAGAAACCAACAACCGACCGATAATCGATAACTCCGGAATGGTTATCGGTATTGAAGGAATTTCCCGCGACATTACAGAACGAAAATCTGCGGAGCAGGAGGTTGTGAACAGTCGCGAAAGCTATCGCTCGCTGGTTGATGAACATCCGGACGGAATTGTAATCGCATCTCCCGACGGATTAATTGCATTCGTGAACAAATCAGTTTTGCGCATTACCAGAATAAATTCTGAATTAAAAATAATAGGTAAAAGTCTTACGGAATTCCTCACGCCCGAACAACAACAACGTTCAGCCGAAAGAATGAAGAAGGTTGCCGGGGGAGAAGAAGTTCCTTTTGAAATTATACAACTGCTCAACACGCGCGGAGAAGTATTGGAAATGGAATCCCGTGTGATGAAATATCAATACTTGGGTAAACCCGCGTTTCTGGTTTTTCTTCGTGACATCAGCGCAGAAAGGAAACTGCACACCGAACAGGTTCGTCTGCAGTTGGCCGAAGAAGCCAACAGAAAATTGCAACAGGAAATCCGCGATCGTATTAAAGCGGAACGCGAACTCAGCGCAGCACAAAAAAATCTGCGTTTGTTGATCGACAGTTCCCTGGATATGATCTGCGCTTCCGACCCTGATGGATATATTACCGAATTTAATGCCGCGGCACAACACGCTTTTGGCTATTCGCTAAGTGAAGTAATCGGAAAGCACGTAACAATGCTTTACGTTATTCCTGATGAAAGAAATAAAGTTACCCGGCAGCTTAACGAAGAAAGTGGATTTTTTTCCGGCGAAGTGCAGAACAGAAGAAAGGACGGAAGCATTTTCACAGCATTTCTTTCTGCAAGCACACTCAAAGATGAGCAAGGCAATGTGATAGGCTCAATGGGTGTATCGCGCGACATCTCTGCAATTAAAAATTCCGAAACAGAACTTCGACTCAACGAAGAAAAATACCGCGCCATTTACAGTCAGGCGTACGTTGGTATTGCACTTGTTGATAAAGAGAATGAAAAATTCGAACAGGTAAATCAACGTCTTTGCGATATTCTCGGATTCACAATGGAGGAATTGCAGACGAAGTCAATTGAAGACCTGCGTATAAAAGGAGATCTTTCCAGATTGCCTTCCGGAAAAGATTTTATACGTCGCGGATTCGAACGTATTTTCGATGAGCAACGCTACAGAAACGCGGCCGGTGAAGAAGTAATATTCAACATTACAATTTCACTCATCAAAGATGAAAACGGGCAACCACTCTTTTTCGTTTACATCTATGAAGATATAACTCCGAAGAGAAAGGCCGAAGAACAGATCCGTATTCAGGCAGCAAAACTCAACGCGGTATTTGAAAGTTCTTCTCACATGATCTGGACAATGGATCGTGAGTATAAACTCACATCATTCAACAACAACCAGATCAAATGGCTCAAAGATGTTTACGGTCTGAAACCGTATATCGGAATGCCGATGATGTCGGGAGCCATGATTTCAACCGAAGATTATAATTCATTCTGGAAAACAAAAGCAGATCAGGCGCTTGCCGGAGAAACTCTGAAATTCGAAACGCTTTTTGAAAGTAAGAAGGGAATAAAATACTGGAGAGAAATATATCTCAATCCGATTCGCAACGAACGCGATGAAGTGGTGGAAATATCCTGTATTGCGCATGACATCACCGATCAGAAACTGGCAGAAGAAAACATCAAACAGTCGCTGAAAGAAAAAGAAGTTCTTCTGAAAGAAGTTCATCACCGCGTGAAGAACAACCTTCAAGTGATCTCCAGTATTCTGAATTTGCAGTCTTCGTATGTGAAAGACAAAAAGAGTCTGGATCTGCTGCTTGAAAGTCAGAATCGCATTAAGTCAATGGCTTTCGTCCACGAAAGTCTTTATCAAACAAAAGACTTCTCCAATATCAATTTCTCTTCGTACGTTGAAAATATCACCAGCAATCTGGTTCACTCGTATTCCAATCCCGATAATCCTCCGCAACTCAAACTTGACCTCGACCCGATTCAGTTGAATCTTGATACTGCAATTCCATGCGGACTCATTATAAACGAACTGATTTCAAACGCGCTCAAATACGCGTTTAAGGACAAGAAGGGCGGACAGCTGGACGTTACAGTAAAAACCAAAGGAAACGCCATTCAAATTGTAATTGCTGACAATGGTAAAGGGTTTCCCGACAATGTGGATTTCAGAAACACGGAATCTCTCGGCTTGCAGCTTGTAGTAACGCTGGTTGATCAAATCAACGGCAAAATTGAGCTTGAAACGAAAAAAGGCGCTAAATTCACCATCGATTTCATTCCACCCGGAACCAACAATTAAAAGAAATGTCTAAAACCAACATCCTGATCGTTGAGGACGAAAGCATAGTAGCGAAGGACATCCAGATGAGTCTTCGTAAACTTGGTTATAACGTTGTGGCAATTTGCTCCAATGGAGAAGACGCAATTCGCGCCGCGGAAGAACACGCTCCGGATTTGGTGTTGATGGATATTATGCTGAAAGGCGATATGAGCGGAATTGAAGCGGCGGAGCAAATTCGTTCACGATTCAACATGCCGATTATTTACCTTACAGCATACGCAGACGAAAGCACGCTGAGCAAAGCAAAAATTACTGAGCCTTACGGTTACATCATCAAACCGTTCAAGGAAATTGATTTGCGCACTTCCATTGAAATGGCGCAATACAAACACCAGAAAGAAACGGACGTACGCAAAGAGCGTGACTTCCTCTATTCCATTGTGGAGAACAAGGATTTCAAAGACATCATCTTTGTAAAATCAAATTCACGACTGGTAAAAGTTCGCACCAAAGACATTTATTTCATTGAGGCGCTGAAGGATTATGTGGTGATCAATACGTTGAATGCGCGTTACACCATTCACTCCACAATGAAAGATATTGAGCGTAAACTTTCTCCTAACGAGTTTGTACGCGTACACCGTTCTTTCATTGTTCGCATTGACAAAATTGTAGCAATTGAATCACCGAATTTGTTGCTCGAAGACGAAAAGAAACCGATTCCTATCGGAGGTTCTTACAAAGACGAACTGACGAAAAAGATCAATCAGGTATAAATGAAAATCCCCGCGAATTTTGCGGGGATTTTTTTTGAACTACTTTCTGCCCTTCCTTCCACGTTGCACTTTTCCTTTTCCGCGATTTTCTCCGCGATTATCATTTCGGTTGGAAGAATTGCCACCCGGATTCCACAGCTGCGGTTTCGTAGGGTGAAACATTCCGCCTTCATCATCGTCATCATTTCTTCTTCTTGATGTTGTACCGGAAGCCTTGCTTTGGAAATCCACCAACTCAAAATCAATTTGCTTCTTGATAAGATCGGCGGATTTAATTTTCACATGAAGTTTATCGCCCAATGAAATTGTTTTGCCGCTTCTTACTCCGCGCAATCGGTAGCTTTCAGATTCAAAAACATATCTGTCGTCTTTAAGATTGCGGACATGCACCATGCCTTCACATTTATTGCCTTCAAGTTCAGCAAAGAATCCGAACTCGGTAACACCTGAAACCATGGCTTCAAATGTTTGACCGATTTTATCCTGAAGAAATTGCACCTGCTTATATTTTATTGAGGCGCGCTCAGCTTCTGCCGCGAGTTTTTCTCTTTCGGAACAATGTTTACATTCTGCTTCCAGAGTTTCGATATCGGGAGGAGCCACGTTTGATTTACCTGCGTCTTTATCAAGGTACAGTTGCAACAAACGATGCGCAAGTACATCCGGATAACGACGGATAGGAGAGGTGAAGTGAGAGTAGAACTGAAATCCTAATCCGTAGTGCCCGATGTTCTGAGTGGAATAAACCGCCTTGGACATTGTACGGATAGCAAGCGTTTCAATCATGTTCGCTTCCGGTTTTCCCTGTACATCTTTCAGAAGTTTGTTCAACGATTGCGCAATTGCTGCGTCACTTCCGGCGTTCATTTTATATCCGAAGGTGTGAACGAAATTCGAGAACTCTTCCACTTTGTCCGGATTCGGCGCTGCGTGAATTCGGTAGACAAACGGTCTGCGATTGTCGGTTTGTTTCTTCGCTTCTTCACCGGCTTTTCTGCGAAGCGCAACATATTCTGCAACGCGTCTGTTCGCAAGCAACATGAAATCTTCAATGAGCTGATTCGACTCTTTCATTACCTTGAAGTAAACGCCTGTAGGATTTGCGTTCTCATCCAAATGAAATTTAACTTCCTCGCGATCAAATGTGATGGAGCCCTTGCGTAATCTTTCTTCGCGAAGATTACGTGCAATTTTATTCAGAGTCAGAATTTCTTCCTTAAACGGGCCGTCGTTTCCTTCAATAATCAATTGCGCATCTTCATATGTAAAACGATGATCGGAGTTGATCACCGTTCTTCCGAACCATTCGCGATGAATTTTTCCTTGTTCATCAAGTTCGAATACTGCAGAGAAAGTTAATTTCTCTTCATTCGGACGAAGTGAGCAAACAAAGTTTGAAAGCACTTCAGGCAACATCGGAACAACACGATCAACGAGATAAACAGACGTAGCGCGTTCAATAGCTTCTTTGTCCATTATTGTTCCCGGATGCAAATAATGAGAAACGTCAGCGATGTGAACACCAACTTCCCATTTACCGTCATCCAGTTTTCGTATTGACAGCGCATCATCAAAATCTTTTGCGTCGAACGGATCAATAGTGAAAGTTGTAATGGAGCGGAAGTCTCTGCGCTTCGCAATTTCCTCGGCAGTAATTTCAACCGGAATAAGAGAAGCAAAGCGCTCCACATCTTTAGGAAATTCATACGGAAGACCGTATTCCACCATTATTGCATGAATCTCTGTGTTGTTGTCGCCCGGTTCACCGAGAATAGCCACAACTTCTCCTTGCGGTAAGTCAGAATAATCTTCCCAGGAAGAAAAACGAACAACAACTTTTTGTCCGTGCTTCGCTTTCCCGATTTTATCAAGCGGTACAATGAAATCCGGATATTTTCTGTTGTCCGTAATCCCGAAAGCCACTTTACGTTCTACTTCAAGTGTTGCAACAAAATCAGTTCTGCTGCGCTTCACAATTTCAATTACTTCTCCTTCGCCGCCTCTTCCGAAAAGTTTAACACGAACTGTATCTCCATGCAAACTTGCCTTCGTGTTGCGCGGTGAAATGAATACATCTTTTTCGAAATCCGGAACCACAACATAGGCTGCGCCGGTTGCGGTCATCTCAATTACACCAACAGCTTCGCGTCCACCGCCTGCGAGCATAAACTTCCCGCGATCGGCCTCCTCCAGGACGCCTTTTGTCACCATATTGTCAAGCAATTCAGAAAGTATGCGCCGCTCCTCGGGCTTGTCTATGTTTAAGCCCGCCGCTACTTGTTTGTAATTCAGCGATTTGCCGCGCTGCGAGGTGAAGTATTTCAACACGTCTTCAAATAAAAAATTACCCTCTTTTTTAGATTTTCTCGCCATTTTCTCGCTAAAAGTTAAACACATAATGAGATTCTGCTAAATGTACCCTAATCCCCCTGTGAAATCCCCTTCATTTTTTCTAAACTTTTTAACAAAATCCAACGAAAATTTCGTTGATTTGCAGTTCTGTGCTTTAACCTGCGGCAATCATGCTGAAGCGCAGCTAACTAATTGAAAAAACATGAAACAATTCGCTACGTTTTTTTCTTATGCTTCTAAGTCTGTAATTGCGCTTACCGTGCTGTTTTCATTAGCAGGAGCGCAGGACGCAAAGGCTTGTCACGGGGTTGCACTTGTGGGTCTAGTGACAAATAACACCGGCACCTCAATGACACTGGACGGTTCATCCGATGCAGCTACGTGTGGTTGCGGTCCGTATTACCTTGAAGTGGAAGTTACTTGCCAGCCGACATTTCAGGGTACGCCTCCGGTTTGGACAGATCCTTCATGGAATACTGCCGGTCAGCCTTACTACCATTCAATATTGAATATTCCTGGCTATTCTGCTCCGTCATGGACAGACAATTGTTCAGTGGAACCATATACTCAGCTTGTTATTCCGTTCGCCAATTTATGCCCGGGAACACTTTATCATTGGAGATATCGCGAAAACCCGGCTACCGGAACCCCTTCGGGATGGTTTAACCTTACAGACTTCACTACTCCGGGAACACCTCCCGCATCAATTCTCGTAGCTACTTCGGAGTTGCTTTCAACCGGTAATCCGCAGTATTCAGGATGCCCAGGAGACCTATTCCAACTTGATGCCAGCGTGAGCGGCGGATGCCCAGGTGCAACTTATGCTTTCACTTGGACTCCTGCTTCAGGACTGAGCAATCCGAACATACCAAACCCGGTTTGTACATTGTCAACTAATATTACTTATACCGTTACAACTTCCGGAGGGTGCTTCACTATTACTACTGCCGACGATACCGTGAACCTTTCAATCGGCCCACCGCCGATCGCCGGTACTCCGCAAGCTTTCCCAACAGGACTTTGTTCCGGACAATCTGCATGGGTTGTACTTTCCGGGCAAACGCCGGGCACGACAATTCAATGGCAGGTTTCACCAAATGGAACCAACTGGTTTAACGTACCGGGTGGAACAAACGATTCTCTCAATACAGGACCAATCAGTTCTTCGCTATTCTATCAGGCTATTGTTACAGGTAGCGGCTGGCCCGGTACCGGTTGCGGATCCAGTACCTCTACAATTACACAAGTCTCGGTCAATCCTTCACCTGTAGCCAATGCCGGACAGAACATTTCAATTTGTGCCGGGGGAACCGCCAATCTTACGGGTTCAGGAGGTGTAACTTACACCTGGCAACCAGGTAACCTGTCCGGATCTAACGTATCTGTGACACCATCGGGCAACACAACATACACATTGTATGTTACCGATGCGAGCGGATGTTCCGACTCCGACATGGTAAGCGTAAACATTTCAATTCCTACAATTACAGCCAGCCCATCGGTTAGTGTTTGTAATGGAAACTCAACTGTAATTGTTGCTTCGGGTTCTTCCGGAATGACATACAGCTGGTCGCCGGCAGGAACACTTACCGGAGCAACCACACAGAACCCAACTGCTACACCTACCGTTACAACAACGTACACTGTTGTAGGAACGAATTCATTCGGCTGTACAGCTACTGATTCGGTATTAGTAACGGTAACCACCGCACCACCACTTGCAGTAAGCAACGATACTTCACTTTGTAACGGCGGAGCAGCCGTACTTACTGCTAGCGGCGCAACAACTTATACCTGGCAGCCGGGAAATTTTAGCGGATCTTCGATTTCAGTTTCGCCGGTAACCACGACCACTTACGTTGTTGTAGGAAACACAAACAACTGTATCAGCAATGATACAATCATCGTAACCGTGGCTCCTCCGCTTGCAGTTTATGCAGGACCCGACTTCGGAGTTTGTGCAGGAACACAAATCACGATGAACGTTGGAGTTAGCGGAGGAACATACAGCTGGACACCTACAGCTTCAATTGTAGGCAGCACAACTGCACAGTCAGTAATTGCTAACCCAACCGGAACGACTTCATATACAGTGAATGTTACGGATGCGAGCGGATGTGTTTCTGCAGATACAATCACCGTTACTGTAAACGGAATACCGACCGTTACAGCCTCAACTACTGACAACACAATTTGTGTGGGACAGAGCTCTAATGTGATGGCGGCCGGCGCAGCATCTTATGTATGGACGCCGAATATCAACATCGCTACACCAAACCAGTCCGGCAGCTCTGTTAACCCAACCAGCAATACAACTTACACCGTTACAGGAACAGATGGTAACGGTTGCTCAGATACGGCGCAGGTAACTATTTATGTGAATCCGCTTCCTAATGTTCTTTTCTCTTCTCTGCCTTCTGAGTGCGGAGACACCAGCGGAATCATTTCGGTTGATGGACCAATAGCCGGAACTGGGCCGTTCACATATACAATGAATTCTCAACCCGTGATTTTCCCATTGGGATCATTTGCACCGGGAAGCTATAATGTAACCTACACAGATGCGAACGGATGTACGAACACTACTTCAGTTTTCGTGTTTCAGCAGAATACTGCGAGTGTTCAGGCTACAGCAGATCCGATATTCGGAACGTATCCTTTGCCGGTTAATTTCGGCGCACAGGCATCATCCGGCGTAAATAATTTCGTGTGGACATTCGGAGATGCCACCTTGCCGTCTAACACACAAAACCCTTCGCACACATACGGTGCTCCCGGAGTGTATGAAGTTGTTGTTACAGCATGGAACGATAATCCGCTTTGCGCAGTTACAGACACGATCTACATCGAAGTGGTGGAACAGGCAACCCTTGCTATGCCAAACGTATTTACACCGAATGCTGATGGAACGAATGATATTCTCGCGGCAACAATCAGCGGAGTTAAAGAAATCAATATTGAAATCTTCAACCGTTGGGGCAGTGTAGTTTACAGCGGAAGTCAATCCGGAATCAGCCCGGTACCGCAGGATCTCAACTTGTGGGACGGTAAATCCAAAGGCGGAAAAGTTTGTGAAGACGGCGTTTACTACTACGTACTCACTGCGATCGGTTACGATACAAAAGCTTATCCGATGCAGGGATTTGTACAGTTGATCACAACTCCGTAATCGCAGAATCTATTGAAACAGAAAAGCGGCAGAATTATTTCTGCCGCTTTCGTTTTATAATGAGTTGCTGTTAATGTGAAAAAGAAGGATGTCGTTTACGGACATCCTCATTATCATTAACCAAACCAATTCTTATTCAACTTACTGTCGTATAATCTTGTAACGACTAATTGATCCGTTACTGAGATGCGTTTCAACAGTATAAATTCCGGAGGCCCAATGTTGCGTTTCAACAACCGGATTCGGCCCGCGTGCTTCATGAACTATTTTACCCTGCGCATCACGTATGATTACGTTTTCGATACGCAGATTACTGTTAACACTGTTTATATACAACGGTCCATTTGACGGCACAGGATACATTCGTATGTCCGCGACTTCCCTTTCCGGCCCGAGAGAACTAAGCGTATCAATGAGAAAGACATTGAGCGTAATGGAATCTTTTGTTGCAAACGAAGAATTGGATCCATGCGAAACGGGCCAGACGACAACCACGTTGTTCCCGATGTGAAATCTTCCGCCCTGGCTTCCGGTCTGAAAATCTACCGGTATAATAAATAAACTGCTGTCGCCGGGCAACAGATAGAAGAACTGATACAATTGATAATAAGTAATCGAGAAGGGCACAACGAGGCCCGTGTCAACATAACCTTCAATTGCAATAGAATCCACAAACGTAACGGAGTCGCTGTAGTTTTTGATATATGCTGCAATCGGAATGGAGTCGCCTGCAAAAGCAGTATCCGGCCATCCTGAAATACCATTAGGAGTGAAGCCTATCGTGTCCTGAGCTTTGAGGCCCGAGGGAGTCAGCGCTACTGAAAAAACAAAGATCAGCAGCTTCAATATTTGTTTTCCGAGCTTCATATGGTTTGTTCTTGAAGTTTATATCCGATACAAAAATAGATGCAGGGAAACAAAAAAACACCTAGATTTGGTTAATTCTTACGCGTTCAAGATGAATATTCTTCAGCAAATCATTGCCTCGATGAACAAAGAGGAAGTGCGGCATCTAAAGCTTTTTATGAGCCGGACTAACGCTACATCTGACAGAAAAGATATAGAACTGTTCGATTACATTCGTCAGCGGCCGGAAGATTATGATGAAACTAAGATTCAGGCGAAGCTTTACGGAACTTCAGACAAGAACGCGCTGTACAGACTCAAGAACCGTTTGCTTGATGATATCGGGAAGAGCCTGACGTTGCAGTACAGCGACGAAAGCGATTTCAATCACATATCCGTAGCGTTGCAGTTGGCAAGGCATTTTATCGGGAATTCGCAATTTCAGATTGCGTTGCATTTTCTGGGAAAAGCAGAAAAGAAAGCGGTTGCTGCGGAAAACCACGAATTACTGGAGCTGATATATTCTGAATATATACGTTACTCTCAGGAAACGCTTGGGGTTAATCCGGCAGAATATATCCGCAAGCGAAGAGAAAACCGCCAAGAGCTGAATGATATTCAGGAGATAGACGACATTCTTGCGGAAGTGGTTTATAAAGTGCGCACCACGCAGAATTTCACAGGACAAGATTATCGCATTATTGAGAATTTGCGGAAACGTGTTGCCGCGCTCAGTAAAAAAAGCAACGGCACGAAGAGTGCACAATTGCGTTTTAAAATTTATCATTCGTTAAGCCGCATTCTGCTGCAGAAGCACGACTATAAATCTTTGGAAAAATATTTGGTTGATACGCTTGCGGAATTTTCCCGCGATAAACTATTCACCAGAAATACCCACGATGCGCGTCTGCAAATGCTGACTTATCTGGCGAATGCACAATTTAAAAACAATCACTCAACAGCTTCGCTCGCCACTGCAGAAGAATTACGAAAAGCGCTTTCTGAATACGGAGGATTGCTTCATGATAAATACCTGTTCTTCTATTACAACATTCTAGTAATTAATCATTCGGTACACAACAGAGACAAGGCAATTGAAGTACTGAACGAGATTAAAGAAAATCAGGTTATCACGCGACAGCCGCATTACCATGTTTTCATTTATCTGAATCTGACCGTTCTTTATTTCGATAATTTCAATTATAAATCTGCTTTGCGCAGTCTTGTTCGGTTGACAATGGAAGACGGATTCCAGAATCTCGATGTGTATCTCCGAATGAAAATTGCAATTGCGGAATTGATTATCCGTTACGAACTGAAAGATGAAGATTTTCTGAGCAAACGAATAGATCAGGTTGGTAAAGAATATTCAGAAGCACTAAAAACCAAAGAAGGAAAGCGTCATGCAGAAATGCTTGCTCTTCTCGACGAGTTTGCGCGGGCGGAATCTGTACTCCGCAACAAACCGCTTCAGAAAAAGATTGCAAATTTCATTGACAAAATGCCGAATCCTGTTGGAGATCTGATCAACTACAACAACTGGCTAGCTGGAAAGCAATATTGATTATTTCTTCTTACCAGTCCGCTTTTCAATCGCGGTCCGCTCCTTGTTCTTGCGCACAGCGAGATCCCGATAGTATGCGCCTTTCTCGTTGTTTCCCTGACGGAAAAAGTACATTGACAAACGCTCCAGCCGAAGAGTATTTTCCGGATTGATTGCTGCCGCCTTTTCCAATACTGCCGCTGCTGAAACAGTATCGTTGTATTGCAGATATACAGTACTCATCGCATTGTACGGAACATCGGATTTTGGATTTGCCTTAGCAGCATTTCGCAAAACATTCATTGCTGCGGACGAATCTTTGTAATGTGTCATGTAAACGCGACTCAGTTGATCTGCGCTGTTCACATATTCCGGATCCTGTTTCAATCCTTCTGAAAAATACCATACACAGGAATCCAGCATCGCGGAATCCGTTACAACATTCTTTGTTTTCGAAAGTTGTTCATACGACATACCGAGATTGAAATAAGCTTCGGCGTAATCGGCTTTTATAGCTATCGCTTTCTTAAAATACGGAACACCCTTTCTGTAATCCTCAGTGAAGTAATAGGCGGTCCCGAGGTTACTCCAGGCGGTGTAATAGGTCGGAAATATTTCTGTCGCCTGTGTATAATACTCGCGCGCCTCTCCGAAACGTTCAACTGCGAAACGTTTTTTCTCCAGTGCCATTTGTTGTGCTTGCTGCGCCGCAGGATTGTTTCCCTGCATCATAAATTGCTGCGCCTGCATCAGAATCTGTTGTGCTTCGTAATTGGCCTGTGCAGCCTGAGCAGACAACAGCGAGCCAAGGAGCATATTGATTTTAGCAGACTCCGGTGCGAGCTCCACATCGTTTCTGTAAAGTGTTTCTTTGTTCTCCCACGCTTCATTACGCGCAATTGTCCGGATGCTGAAAAGCACAGCAATTCCAGCCAGTGTGAGTTTCAGATTTGAGGAAGTTGTTGTTTTCCATTCGAATGTTTCCGAGTTCGTTTTAAAAACACGGAACAAAACATCTATCGCAGCAATACAGAATCCCATTGATGCGATTGTCATGAAACGTTCGGCCATAATTCCCGGCGCAGGAGCTAAAATGTTTGAAAATGCCAGCGCATTGAGCAGGAAAAAAATCAAACCAAAACCGGTTGCAGTGCGTTTTCTGAATTCCAGAAATGTATAAACCGCAAGAACCGCGCATACCGCAACACCCGCCAGTACAACAGGGTTCGACCATGTTGCAAGAGGAACCTCATTCAAACCATAATAGAATATCAACGGATGCGGAATAAACATTAGCCACAGATACCGGGCCATTACATAAAACACAACAGGCAAAATTTCAAACCAGCCCATGTCGGTTAACGGATTTTCAAATGGCAGGAGATCTCTTGAAGCTTCAGGCAATTTTGAAGTCAATGAGAGCTTCACGATAAAGGCGAGAAGAGCTAACACTCCCAAATACAACGCAGGTTTGTGCCACTTTTGATTTGAAAAATACCAAACCGAAAATGGCGACAGTATTACAACAGGCAGAATGGATGTTTTAGAAAGTATTCCGAGAAGTGTATAGGTCGAAGCAAGTGCCAATTGAAAAATTGATCCGGTTTGACCGTGTTTCCAGGCGCTGCGCATCGTAAGAATTGCAAAGAACAGAGCAAGAATTTCATCGCGACATTTGATATTATCCACCGTTTCTGTATGAATGGGGTGAACCAGAAAAAGCAGAGCGATGAAGAACGGAAACCACCTCGACTTATTCGGAAACCACATCCTCAACAAACTGAAAAACAGCAAAACCGTTATTGCAAACAACAGCACGTTGATGAAGTGACTGACGTGCGGCTTCTCGCCGAAAAACTGTATTTCCAATGCAAAAGAAGCTACAGAAACCGGACGATACGAATAGCCTGAACCGTCGGTGTTGAAAAAGGTTCTGGACTTGAAAATTTCAGGTATTCCCTTGATTCCTTGCTGGGTGAGTTTATTGGAGCCGGCAGTGTAGAACTCGTCGTCCAGAGCATATTCGTTGAAAATACCATTTCCGTATACAGCGAAAACGAGCACAAACAACAAGACGCGCAGTCTGTTTTTTTGAAACCAGGCCTTAAGACCGCCTTGCTGCGTTTTTTTAGCTTCAATGGGACTCTTTTTCACTTTCGAACTCATGCTGCCGAAAGTACAAATTTCAACGTGTTGATACAGTTATTTTCCTATTTTTGAAGCGGTCAAACTCATCACTTAATGAAGAAATTTTTACCAGCCGTTTTGGTTGCCCTTATTTTTTGCGGTTTCTCAATCGCAAAAGTTAACGCGCAGTGTGCTAACGATAACGTTCTCACAGCGGGGAATCTTACACCTCCCGGGGTGGCTTTGTCAACAACACAGAACTTCCAATGCGGTCAGTATGTAGTGGCCCAAGTTGTAAGCGGTGCGAATTACACTGTAGCGACTTGCAGCAACAGTTCATTCGATTCTCAGATTACCGTATACGATGATGTTACCGGAGCTTTCATTGCATACAACGATGATGGCTGCGGAGTCCTCAGTACGGTTTCGTTCACAGCAACAAATTGCAACACTGTCAGGATTTTGCTGGATCAGTATTTCTGTACTACATCAACTTCTTCTTTGGATGTTACAATGACAATGAATACCGCGGGTTCGGGAGCGCCTACTCTAACTCCTGCTTCGGATTCTGCAGAATGTTTCGGAGGAACAACTACTATTGGGGTTGTTTCAAACGGTTCCGGAGGTGTACCTCCGTATAACTATTCATGGCTTCCGATCACGAACCTGTCGTCACCAACTGCGTCTCAAACAGCAGTAACTTCTGTTACGTCAAATGCAACATACACGCTTACAATTACTGATGCCAACGGCTGTACTGCCACAGACGAAGTTCAGGTTTCCGTTTTACCGGCGCCGACAGTTAACTTGGGCGCCGACACAACAGTTTGCGGAACTCAATTTGTAATCGATGCGGGCAATCCGGGTAGTGCCTATTTGTGGAACACCGCACAGGGAACACAAACTATTGCAGTTACGCAGAGCGGGAACTATGCCGTAACCGTTCAGGATCCTTCCGGTTGTCAGGCAGGAGACAACATCATAGTGACATTAAACACACCACCGAGCTACACCTTAGGCAATGATACAAGTTCATGCAGCAGTAATGTTGTATTGGATGCGGGTAGCGGTTACGTGAGCTATACATGGAGCACAGGCGGCACGAGCCAGAACGAGACGATCAGCAGCAACGATACGGTAGCAGTAACAGTAGTTGATGCAAACGGATGTGTACTGACAGATACAATCGAAGTAACATTGAGTCCGGCACCATCCGTGAACCTTGGACCGGACACAACACAGTGCGGCGGCAGCGTAACACTGGATGCGGGTAACGCAGGGTCATTGTACTTCTGGTCGAACAGCACCTCATCACAAACGACAACAGTTAGCGCAAGCGGCATTTACGCAGTAAACGTATTGACACAAGCGGGCTGCTCCGGCATGGATACAGTTGTTGTAACGATCAACAACCAGCCTGTGGTAAACCTTGGACCGGATACATCAATCTGTCTTGCGACAGTAATTCTTGATGCGGGCAACCCGGGCAGCACGTATGCATGGAGCACAAGCGCAACAAGCCAGAGCGTAACAGTAGGCAGCGGAACGTATTCAGTAACGGCAACGGATCCATCCGGCTGCGCCGACAGCGATACGATAACCGTTACAACTAACGTACCTCCGGTAATCACAGCCACACCACAGACGACCTCCGTATGTGCAGGATCACCAACAACACTGAGCGCAACAGGCGGCTTAACATATCTGTGGAGTAACAACCAGACAGGATCGAGCACAATAGTATCACCAACGACAACGACCTCTTACTACGTAACAGGCACGGACATTAACGGCTGTCAGGCGAGTGATGTTGTAATCGTGAACGTATTACCGGGCACCACCGCATTGTTTACTTACACACTGAACGGAGTAACAGCACAGTTCACAAACCAGTCTAGCGGGGCAGTAACCTACAGCTGGAACTTCGGCGATTCATCACCTACAAGCAGCTTGCAGAACCCGTCACACGTGTACACACAGAACGGTGTTTACACAGTAACGTTGACAGTAACAGGACCGTGCGGCACGAGCACTTACACGCAGACGATCACCATTACACAGGTGGGCATTGTAGATGCAGATCTTGCGAATACGTTGAGCATTTATCCGAACCCGAACGACGGAGTGTTTACCGTAAGCTTTGAGTTTACGAATGCGAAAGATGTACGCGTAGATCTTACAGATGTAACGGGTCGTATCATCAGCAGCGAAGAGCGTTACGGAGTAACGAGCTACCGCAACGAAGTGGGCTCAACGGATCTGTCTAATGGCGTGTACTTCGTACGCATCACCACAGTTGACGGTTCGGCTGTACAGAAGATCGTAGTGCAGAGATAAACACCTAATTTGAAACAAATCAAGGGGTTGGCAAAATGCCAGCCCTTTTTTGTAAATTAGCGCTTTACACTTGAAAATCATGAAGAAAATTTACGCTGCATTATTGTCGATAGTGACACTGTTTGCTTTCGCAAATTCTGTAAGTGCACAAGCCTGCCTGCCAACATATTCTATTGGTTGTTCCAGTAACGATTACATTGACGTTGTAACTACAACGGGCGGTGTAACAAACATTTCTAATGTCGGAACAGGATGTAACGGTAGCTTGCCGAATAACCACACCGACTTCTCAGCAACCCAAATTCTTACAATCGCGCCGGGTGGAACTTTCAACTTTACCGTACAGGCAGGATTGACTTTCGGTCAGGGTTTCCGCATTTTCCTGGATTACAATAGTGACGGAGATTTTCTTGACGCCGGAGAAGACGCTTGGAACTCAGGATTTTCATCTACTTCCGCATTTACAGGATCAATTACAGTTCCTTTGACAGCAGTAGGAGTTTCTAAAATGCGTGTGATTTGTACTTACGCAAGTGTTCCTACAGGGCCATGTGTCACTGCATCTTTCGGTGAGGTTGAAGATTACGGTGCGGTATTCTGCACAATTCCAACATCACCAACAGCAACTTCACCCGTAAATGCCTGCGTGAACAATACAGCAACACTAACCGCTTCGGGTTCATCAGGAACATTGACGTGGTATAACTCCGCAACAGGAGGTACACCGTTAGGAACGGGATCATCATTTACCACGCCTGTGTTAACCACAGTCGGACCGGACACGTTTTGGGTTGCGGGTGTAAGCGGCGGATGTAACAGCCCGTACATACCGGTCATCGTCAATGTTGCAGGATCTGTAAGTGTCAATCTTGGTGCAGATACAACAGTGTGCGGAACTGCATATACATTGGATGCCGGCAACGCCGGAAGCACTTACCTCTGGAGCACCGGAGCCGGTTCTCAACAGCTTGCAATCACACAAAGCGGAAATTACTCCGTAACAGTATTAACTCCATTGGGCTGTATCGGTAACGACAACATCGTAGTTACATTAAACACACCACCGAGCTACAGCTTAGGCAATGATACAAGTTCATGCAGCAGTAACGTTGTATTGGATGCGGGTAGCGGTTACGTGAGCTATGCATGGAGCACAGGCGGGACGAGCCAGAACGAGACGATCAGCAGCAACGATACGGTAGCAGTAACAGTAGTTGATGCAAACGGCTGCGTACTGACAGATACAATCGAAGTAACATTGAGTCCGGCACCATCCGTGAACCTTGGACCGGACACAACACAGTGCGGCGGCAGCGTAACACTGGATGCGGGTAACGCAGGATCATTGTACTTCTGGTCGAACAGCACCTCATCACAAACGACAACCGTAAGCACAAGCGGCATTTACGCAGTAAACGTATTGACACAGGCGGGTTGCTCCGGAATGGACACAGTAGTTGTTACGATCAACAACCAGCCGGTAGTAAACCTTGGACCGGATACATCAATCTGTCTTGCGACAGTAATTCTTGATGCGGGCAACCCGGGCAGCACGTATGCATGGAGCACAAGCGCAACAAGCCAGAGCGTAACAGTGGGCAGCGGAACGTATTCAGTAACGGCAACCGATCCATCAGGCTGCGCAGACAGCGATACGATAACCGTTATAACGAATGTTCCACCAGTGATCACGGCAACACCGGCAACAACATCTATTTGCTCCGGATCACCAACAACACTTAGCGCAACAGGCGGCTTAACCTACTTGTGGAGCAACAACCAAACCGGATCGAGCACAATCGTATCACCGACGACCACCACATCGTACTACGTAACCGGCACGGACGTTAACGGCTGTCAGGCGAGTGATGTTGTAATCGTGAACGTATTGCCTTCGACTACGGCGCTGTTCACCTACACATTGAACGGAGTAACGGCACAGTTCACAAACCAGTCGAACGGCGCAGTAACGTACAGCTGGAACTTCGGCGATTCATCACCTACAAGCAGCTTGCAGAACCCGTCACACGTGTACACACAGAACGGTGTTTACACAGTAACGTTGACAGTA
>JBJOKQ010000002.1:0-56554 GCA_046046005.1 Bacteroidota bacterium
ATCATAGATCATCATGTCTGCATATGTTGATGTGATCACAGTGAACATTCCATTGTTAGGGTTAGGATAAACACTTACCTGATTCAATTGGTATTCCTCAACACCAATACAGATTTGCACTTCGATTGTGTCTGTTGCAAAACCGCTACATCCGCTCAAAGAATCATAGATTGTATAAACGATAGTGTGAATTCCCGCGCCGGCTGCCATAGGATCAAATTGACTTCCGCTTACACCCGGACCACTCCATGTTCCTCCGGCAGGAAAACCGCCGTTCAAAGTAATCGTACCAGGCTGTTCGCACAACAAAGTGTCCGTGAGAACTAACGAAGCAGATGGTGCGTTAGGTGCTGAAAGCGTAACCGAAATAGAAGCAGTACAACTGTTAGCATCTGTCACTGTTACTGTATATATACCGCCACCAAGTCCGGCAATGTCTTCAGTAGTCGCTGAATTATTCCACAAGTAGGAATATCCCGGTGTACCACCGTTCGTTGTCATGTCAATAGAGCCATCTGTGCTGGTACATGTACTCGGATTAGTTGACGATGAAACAGTAGACGAGAGCTGCGTCGGCTGAGTAACAGTAACTGAATTTGTCACTGAACATCCGTTGATATCTGTAGCTACGCAAGAATAAGTTCCTGCAACCAATCCGTTAATCGTTGCTGTGGTAGCGTTGTTGCTCCAAAGGAAAGTACAATTGGAGTTTCCTCCGGTTGTTGCAATTTGCGCCGAACCACTAGCTGCACCAAAACAACTTGCGTCTGTTGCAGTTATTGTTGATGTAAGAACAGGCGGATTGATAAGATTAATAAAATCCGTGTGTGTGCAACCTGCTGCATCAGTAATTGTGTAGGTGTATGTACCCGCAGTAAGTCCGGTAATTGTTGCTGTTGTTGCTGTTGTTGACCACAAATATGTATAAGGACTTACTCCGCCGGTAGCAGCAATTGAAATTGATCCGTCTGCATCACCATTACACAACGGGGAAACAGCAACCACATTGATTGTATCGAGATATGGATTCTGCGAAATGCTTACAGTTACTGTATCTGCATTTGAACAAGCATCAGCAACTATTACTGTATATATTCCGGCAGCAAGATTTGAAACAGTAGCTGAATTTGCTCCGTATGGTGTCCAAGTATATGTCAGACCAACACCTGTAGCCGAGATTGTAGCCGTTCCGGTGCTGTCGCCGAAGCAAGCTACGTTAGCAGAAGAAGCAACAGAAGCCGATACCGAGCTGCAGCATGGAGTCATTGAGTGGTTGCCAATGAAAGTAGTTGTATTCTGCGGATATACATCATACTGTGTTGCAGCAACAGCCCAGTTCGTATTACCCTGCTGAACGCCAATCATTCTCACCAATGTGAACTCGGACGTTGCGCCGCTTCCAACAGGCCAGTTCGTTCCGGGATCAACACCTACAATTCCGATGATGTCGACAACGGTATTTGTTGCGATATTCTTCAGTGACAATACGTCGTCACCGTTGAAGAATGTTATGGTATGCAGTGTATCTGAAACACCCGTGATTGCCGGAATAGCAGAAGGATTTCCAGCAACATAAACAGCACCGGGCGCCAAGGTTCCTTGTGGAAATAAAGAATCCGTTGGTGTTGGAGATCCGTTGTTATAACGATAGAATACGTAATTCGTTAGGTTGACAGTAGCGGAAGTCGGATTGTAAATCTCAACAGCCTTGTTGTTCGAAGCACCTTCAAGATATTCTGAGAAAAACAATTCGGAGCACTGTGAATAGGCAGCATTCCCTGCGAAAAGGGCAGCAACCAGAGTAAAAATTTTATTCATTGGTTTGGAGTTAAAATTGGAGCCGCAAAGTTAAGGATTTGATGGCGAGTAGATGTTAAAATCATGTCGAATCAGGTTTAATAATGATTCATTAACTTTATATGGTTAAGCCCCTACCCATGATATCACGTTTACTCGCCGTATTATTCTTTCTTGCTCTCAATGGCACTCCACTCTTTTCGCAGATTCTCATCAACGAAGTTTCCAGCGCCGGATACGAGCAATTTGCAGACGAAGACGGTGACCACAAAGACTGGATAGAATTTTACAATGCCGGGTCTGTTGCGGTTAACATGCAAGGTTACACCATTCAGTGTATTGAAGGATTGGAACAGCGCAGCTGGACGTTTCCGGAGATTTACATTCAACCCGGAGATCATCTGACTGTTTTTTTCTCAGGGAAGAATCGTCGCGACTATTTTGATCATTGGGAAGTACCGGTATATCCGCAGTTGCAGTTCAGATATATGCCGGGAATTTCGCAACCGCCGTCAAACTGGAATCAGGTTGGATTCAATGATACTCCGTGGTTACTTGCGCCGGGACCAATCGGTTATGGAGATGGAGATGATTCAACCGTAATTGCGCCTGCAATTTCTTTGTACCAGCGAACTTCGTTCAACATTGCTGATACCGGCAATGTTGTAACCGCTGCATTTCTTGTTGACTTCGACGATGCATTTGTAGCGTATCTCAACGGGAAAGAAATAGCGCGATACAATGTAGGCGCGCCGGGTGTTGCTCCCATGTACAACGAATATGCGTACGACGATCACGAAGCGTATCAATATCAAAACGGAGGTTGGTCCGGATTGTTTTTTGTTCCGTCAACATCGCTCGATACAATCATTCGACTTGGTACAAATGTTTTTTCCGTGGAGACGCACAATGCAGCGAGCGGAATGGATGACATGACCATGTACCCTGCTTTGTTGCTAGGAATTGCAGATACAACCGTCACTTACTTCCCGTTTCCTGCAGAGGTGAATCTTCACACATCCTTTTCGCTTAACAGCACCGGACAAAAACTTATTCTCAGAAATGCACTGAATGCGATTTCGGATTCCATCACGCTAGGCGGAATGCAGAACAATCATTCGCGCGGAAGACAGCCGGATGGATCTGCTAACTGGTGTGTGTTCACACAACCAACACCTGACACGACCAACTTCTCGTTGTCATGTTATTCCGGTTACGGAAATTCTCCTGTCATAACTTTGACATCAGGATTCTACAACGGCGCGCAAAGCACAACAATCACTTATTCAACTCCGGGTAGTGTTTACTATACCTACAACGGACAAGTTCCGCAAATCACATCAGCACAGTATTCCGGAAGCGTAAGCATTGATTCAACACTTGTGTTGCGTGCTAAACTGATTCCATCCGACACGTTGCTTCTGCCCGGACCTCCGGCAGCATCTTCGTATTTCCTCAATGAAAATGTGAGTTTGCCTGTAGTTTCATTGACAACTGATCCGTACAATCTTTTCGATCAGAATTACGGGATTTATGTATTGAATACGACGGATACCAACTTCGCGGACATCCCGTTTCAAAATGCAAACTTCTGGCAAGGATGGGTACGACCATGCAACGTTGCATTCTTCGACACGACGCATACTTTAAAATTTGAAACAGCGGCGTCCATCCGCATTCAAGGAAACTACTCGAAGATATTTGCGCAGAAAGGGTTTTTCATTGATCTCGATGACGACTACGGAGCGAAGCCATTGCAATATCAATTGTTCCCTGATAAACCCGCTGATGAATACAGAGGATTCAATCTACGTAACACCGGAACGGATTATAACAATTGTCATATGCGCGATCGTATGATTCATAAAACCGTACAGGAAGATTGTGATGTGGAAATGATGGATGGATTCGCTTGCGTTGTTTTCATCAATGGAGAATACTGGGGCGTGTATGAAATGCGCGAGAAACAAGACAAACATTACATCGCGAATAATTCCGATGCAGATGATGACAGTCTGGACTTTCTGCAGTTCAACGGAGATATCATTGAAGGCAGCAACAAAGATTTTCTGGATACTTACACTTTCATCACGAACAACGACATGACGCAACAACCGTTGTTTGATTCCGCATCAACGATGATTGATGTGAGTAACGTTGCTGATTATTTCGCTATTGAAACATTTTACGGTAATACCGATTGGCTTGGCGGCTACACCAACAACATCAAGTTCTGGAGAGAACAAAGTCCGGATGGAAAATGGCGTTACGTCCTGTGGGATCTGGATCTTGCATTGAATTCAGACACGCTGAACATGCTTTCTGTAGCAATCAATCCGCCGGTTGCGAACCCGCACTCGGCCATGCTGAACGCATTGTTACAAAATGATTCGTTCAAAGAATATTTTGTAAATCGTTATGCCGACCTGTTGAACACAACATTCTATCCAACGAACATGTACAACCAGATTCTTTATGAATACAATGTAATGCGTCCGGAAATGTATCGCCACTTTCAGAAATGGGGCGTTGGCGGATCGCCTTACACGCCACAGTGGTTGCAATTTCCTGTCGACACTGTCGATTGGATGCTGAATGTTTCTGATCTCGCGGCAGTGATGCTGGCTCGTCCGTATAATACACGCTTGCAATTGCAGCAGCAATTCAATTTACCGCAACAAGTGACAACGACCTTTGATGTTTTCCCTGCCGGAGCCGGAACGATTAAACTCAATACTATACAGCCTGATTCGTTACCGTGGTCCGGAGTTTACTTCACGAATAATCCGATTTCGATGACTGCACAAGTAAACAACGGATACGAGTTTCTCTATTGGGAATATGTGAGCGGAACAGACACAACAAAATATTACGGACGAACATTGAAGATTGATGTAGACTCCGCAGATTATTTCCGTGCGGTATACAAAACCATTCCGCCTCCGGAAACAGGTTTCGCAGTTTATCCGAATCCGTTTTACGATGTGCTTACAATGAATTACTCATTGAGTGAAGCTTCGGCAGTTACAATTCGTGTGTATGATATCTCAGGAAGACTGGTAAGTGAACCTTTACCATCTTCGAGTTACGTAGCTCCGGGAAATTACACGATGCAACTTGATGCAGCAGCACTGGGACTTGCCGGTGGAATGTACTTCTTCGAAATGCGCGCCGGCGACTTCCGCAAAACAGTAAAAATGATTTGCGGAAGGCCCAAGGCACAGTAAGAATTACTGAATGATCATGCGCTGCGATTGCGTTCCGTCTTCTGTAATCAGAGAAACAATGTAAGCACCATTACTGAGGAAAGAGAGATCTGCTTCAACAACTTCAGAATCCTGATTGGCGTAATATTTTTTGTACACTACATTACCAAGCAGATCACACACCTGAATTGTTGCGTCTTTGCGTTGCGACATTTGCAGATCAAATGCAACTTTCCCATCAGATGGATTCGGATAAATATTAAACACATCAGCAGCAGTGCTTGATACAGTGTCGATGCTGTTGGTTAGACCGACAGTGAACTGCTGGTATACTTGCCCGCCGAAATCAGAGTTGAATGATTTAATGATTTGAGTCGTTGTAGTATTTCTGAATCGCACGTAACCGGTCCCTTGAGCCGTATTTGCCCACCAGTTTAATCCATCCTCGCCGCTATCATTCAATTCAAAAACGTAACAACCGTATGGTAATGTTACAGTGTCGCGATACGTAGTAGATGCGTTTAATCCTGAACGAGACACGACAACATTTCCGTTTTCGTCCTTCAAAGTGTATGAATTTTCCCAAGGATTGTTGTTCGTGCGCAATTCAATCCAGAAAGTAGCCGGCATCACAAGCGGATAAGGGAACACATTCGTTCTTGAATTGTTCAATGAATACTGATCGGTTCCGCCGTTAGGTGCACTGATTGTAACGTTGAAATCCGTTGCTCCGGTCACCCATTGGAAATTTCCAAGTGTAATCACAGTGTCTTCCATGAAATCCAGATTACCTGTCCATTGATAAACGGATGGAACTCCGCCAATCATTCCGTATGTAATCGTCAATGAAGTCAGTGCAGTTGAACCTGTATTCTTAATTCTGATTACAGGCTCCATGCACACCGAGTTGAAGCGACTCCACATTTGATCATTGCCCGGCGCAAGAATTTCTTCCAATGAAGCGTCCAGCGTGAAATTCGGAGCAGAATAGAAAACCACCTGATCTTCGATCTGATAATAATCCCATCCGCTCGTGTTAGTGTATGGCTGCACATCGTGATTCAATACAGCGGTGTCGCCCGGAGTTACAAACGGAGTCAGTTCGAAATCGTAAGTCCATACTTCAGCTCCAGGGCACCAGTTCGAACGATCGTACACCCATGTTCCTCCCTGCGGATACAAAGGATTCAGATCGCAGTTGTCGCGCCACACCAATTGTGTGTACTCAAGCGTGTTGTCAACGAGATAATAATGATTCTTCGGACAGAACTCAGCGCAATTCTGCGGCGTATCCATTCCATGACCGGTTACACGCGATTTCCAGCGAGAATTCGTTGCGTTCGCAGGAACAGGAACAGTTAACGGCACGAGATGATTTTCAATCGGGTTGCTTGCAAATCCGTAATCGAAGTTACCGTTCCACAGGTTACGGATTTCAATTACATCACGGGGTGGAGTACCGAGAATCATCAGAAATTTTACGTCGAGAAGTTCCTGCCAATTTCCTGCAGCAAGGTGAACGGAATCACTCAGCAAAGTAACGTAATCACTTACATCGAATGTCCATGTCCAGCCGTTGCCAAGACTCAATCCGTTTCCGTAAGGAGTGATATAACGCGCCATTTCATAGCGGATCACCTGAGGGAAATAGTTGAAGTAATCGTAACTGCTCTGATAAATTGTGCTGTCTGCAGAAATGTTCGCTGCAACCGGCCAACCGATGATTGTATCTGTTGCAACACCGGGAGCGTTTACTGAATCAGCAAATACAAGGATTTGATAAGGTGTGTTCAATGTTGAATCGATCACCAGAACAGAATCTATGTAAGACGTGTAAACTCCTTGCTCAAAACCAATCTGTACACGCAAAGATGATTCGTTGAAGTTGCGTGTAATTTCAGAAGAAGGTTTCAATGGATTCTGAACTCCCGTAAACACAGCATCAGCGTGATTTCCGGCAGCGTCGTCAGCAGCCGTTACGTAGTTGCCATCGTTGAAGTTGAAATGCATCACGAGGTTGGCGTAGTTTGTATCTGAAGGTGTGATCGGATTGTTCATGTAGTTCTGAATCTCAGCAGGAGTTAAAACTTTATTGAGCACCATGAACTCATCCGCACGACCTGCGTACGAAATAGAACCACCCCAATTGCCACGCAACAAACGGAAGTGAGAAATTCCGTTCATGGTACGCGTCATTGCTGTACCGCTGTGCCATTGTACTCCATTCAGATAAATTTTCATCTGACCTGTTGCAACATTCTTGGTGAATGTCCAATAGTTCCACTGACCTTCATACTCGCTCACTGTTGCGGCTTTGTTGATACGATCATACGAACCGCTCCCGCTGTTACCGGCATCCCAATAAACATTCGCATTGCTCCATGGTCCGTGAACATTGAGCACACGCTGTCCGAGTGAATCAATCGCTTCGAATGTGGTTCCGTCCTGAGGTTGAGCAGCAACATCACCGAAACTCCAGAATGCCACTGTGATGAATGAATCGATTGCAGCAAGCTCGTTGCTTACAGGAACTGTAATGTAACCGTTAGGATCAGCAGCTACAGCACGATCGTTGTGCGAAAGTGTGAGCACAGATTGAAATGGTGTTGCGTCCGCGGCAGCGAGATACGACACTCCTGTATTCGTGTTATCATAAGTAACTTCAACAATGATATTAGAAACGCCGTCCCAAGTGAATGGAGTCGTCAACTGAATGGAGTTCCAACCTGCCGACATGAACTGCGTGTTCTGCGAATAAACCTGAGTGAACCCTGATCCGCTGTAATTGGCATTGGAAAGTGAATCTTCTGTTGTATGTTTCATTCGCACCGTCATGTTGCGCATCAAACTTCCATTTGTTAAGAGATTCCATTGTAATCCTGTAATATTTCCAGCGGTCAAACCTGCTGCTGTCAATTCAGAAGCTCTCCAGATCATCTGCGTTTTGGAAATCGGCTGTAAAGCCCCGAAAGGATAGTTTGCAGAACCCATTCCTGCGCCGATCATTGCAGTGTCCAGAGAAGTGGTTGAGGTATGAACGATGAAATACTGATAAGACGAATCCACCGCGTAGGTAGGTTGCGTACTGTATGCAACACTATCAGGTGTATTCCCATTCACCATAAGCATCGGTTGAACGACAACTGAGGAATCCGTCAAACCGGTGTGATCGTACACGTAAGTGTTGGTAAGATAATCCCACTCTCCACAAGCCGGATTCTGCGCAGGATTACACTTCAAGGTGTACTTCATGATGATCTTTTCGTATCGGTTGGTATCCGAAGGAAAAAGAAACCAGGCGTCCTGCGGAGAACCGAATGTGAAAGTTTGTACCACGATAGTGTCGCCTGGATTATTCTGAGCAACAACGTTCAATGTGCAGACAGCTGCGAAAAGGAAAGCGAATATATTTTTCATGATATCGGGAAAATCGTCTCCGAAAATACACTTAACTTCACTGCTGACACTAAGCCTATTCTGCTTCACCATTGATCAGTATTGACCATAAAGAAACAGCCATGCCAATTCATCGACGAATCCCTGCTTTTGCACTCCGAAAAAACATTCTTTTTTCAGTGTTGATACTTTTCGTTTCAATGCTGAACGCGCAGTCCTTCCCGGATCAGTTCATTGGTAACTGGAAAGGCAAGCTGAACATTTATCAAGGTCCGAAGTTGGCACAAACCATTAATGTTGCTTTGGATGTGATGCCGCTGGATTCGGGACGATACGATTGGGTAATCACCTATGGTGACAGTGGAAAAGACGTTCGTCCGTACATGCTCATTCCCGTGGACACCGCAAAAGGACATTGGGCAATTGACGAAAAAGACGGAATTGTATTGGACATTTTCGTGACCGGGAAAAAGTTCACGAGTACGTTTGCTGTAATGGGCAGTGCCGTTCAGGTTTGTTACTGGATTGAGGGAGAAGAATTGTGCATGGAGATCTGGTCATTCAACGAAAAACCGGATCACAAAAGCGGACTTGGGACAGAAGAAGTTCCTGAAGTGAACGTTTACAAATTCAGCGGGTATCACTTTGCAAAAATGCAGAAGGTGAAAGGGAAGAAGTAGTTGTTTAGTGCGACTCTCCTTCTTTATGCTCTTCACTTTCGTGCTGTTCGCTTTGTTGTTGCGGCTTCACGAGTGAATCCATTGGCCAACGTGCTTCGAGTGTGTCCATCATTGCTGCAGACCAATCCGTGAGCATTTTTTTCTGCGCATCAGAGAGTTTTGCTTCGCTGTGCATCCAGGTGTAGGAGTCGAGCGGCATTTCACCTTCGTTCACCATTTCAGCAACTTCTTCCAGTTTGTGATACTGACGACGTAAGCTGTACGTTGCAAACTCGTCGAAGTTCAATTCCCCTTTTCCTTCTTCGATATGATGATCAATCCAGAAACCAACAGGTTGAATTTTCATGTACCACATAGGTGCACTGTTGTTGGAGTGACAGTCGTTACACGCTGCTTTGAGCACGTCATTTACTTCCGTTGAAACAGGAAGTGCTGCGTTAAGTGTATTAACTGCCACAACTTCATGCTGATTACCTTCAGGACGGACAAACTGAATTGCCACTAGTGCGATGAGAAGAATAACGAAGAAACGTTTGATGAACTTTGCCATAATGCAAAGATAAGTGATTCAAAGTTCAGATGATTCGATAATTCAATATGAGATAACTCATCATCGCATCAGTTAATGATCCAAACTCCATTAAGAGCGACCATATAGCGAGCTGGCTGCGTTTCTCTTACGGACACAACAATGAGAAGATGTGCATTGCAATTCCCACATTCTGCAGCAACATATTCCGCTGTTCCACCCAACTTGGTAACATAATTCAGGAAATCCGCGAATGAATAACGATCAGCAATTCCGTTTTGAAGCACTTGTTCTTCGGTCAAAATCCTTTCGGAAATGAGCGTTTGAACTTTATTGCCTAGAAACTCGCGAATACCGATTCGCATGGCATTTGACTCGCAGGCAGGACAATTAACTGCACAGATTATTGTTCCGAAATCAGCACCGTCGAAATCGCCATCGAAAAATACATGATCGTATTCTTTGTGTGCTTTGATTGCAGTCGAACTGACCGCAACGCTTTTATCCGGCTTCAAAAGGCGATATCCATGATTGTTCATTCACCAAATATATGAACGACCAGCTCAACCGAGAGGACCGCGTGAGTAATCTTCCGCAAAGAGAGAGAAGAAGGCGATAGCACCGCTGATAGCCACGATCACTGAGGCGAGAGTGATCAGTGTGATTACGATTATTGTTTTTGTTTTCATGAAATGAAATTCCTCAATAAACAACAGAATCAGCCTGTGTTTCGAAATTCTGACGGGAATTACCGAATAAGTGCAGATTGTAACTCAGATTACAAACCATTGCAACTCATGTTACACAAGACCGAAAACTGACAATGCTCATGTTGCAGCATCCTGGGTCTGCCGAATTTTGCTGTACAAAATCAAAAACACAGAAAGCGATGAAAGTAGAACAGATTTATACAGGCTGTCTTGCAGAAGCGGCATACTATATCGAAAGTGAAGGAGAAGCTGCAATCATTGATCCGTTGCGCGAGGTGCAACCGTATTTGGATCGTGCAGCAAAAGACAATGCTAAAATCAAGTATGTTTTTGAAACGCATTTTCATGCTGATTTCGTTTCGGGACACGTAGACCTTGCAGCTAAAACAGGAGCAACGATTGTTTACGGTCCTACTTCGATGGAAACGGGATTCAAATCTCACATTGCATCAGACAATGAGATATTCAAAATCGGGAAAGTACAAGTGAAGTTGTTACACACACCCGGTCATACCATGGAAAGTTCATGTTTTCTTCTTATTGATGAAGAAGGAAAAGAGAAAGCGATTTTCACAGGAGACACACTTTTCATTGGTGATGTAGGTCGCCCTGACCTTGCGCAAAAAGTAATTGCTGAAATGACGCAGGAGAAACTCGCTGCACATCTTTACGAATCACTTCGAAATAAAATCATGCCATTGAGTGATGACCTGATTGTTTATCCCGGACATGGAGCAGGAAGTGCGTGCGGAAAAAACATGAGCAAGGAAACAACGGATACGCTCGGTCATCAGAAGCAGGTGAATTATGCGTTGCGTGCTGATATGACGAAAGAAGAATTCATGAAAGAACTTCTGACAGGACTTACTCCGCCTCCGGGATATTTCCCTCAGAACGTAATCATGAACATCAAAGGCTACGATAGCTTTGACAATGTTTTGAAGCAAGGAACACGTGCACTTTCAGCAACGGAGTTTGAAGCTGCGGCGAATGAAACCAAGGCTGTAATTATTGACACACGTGATGCGCAGACATTTGCCAAAAGTTTCATTCCGAATTCGATTAACATAGGTGTAGACGGAAGTTTCGCTGTGTGGGCAGGAACTTTGATTCCGGATGTGAAGCAGGAAATACTTTTAGTGTGTGATCCGGGACGTGAAGAAGAAGCGGTTACAAGATTGTCGCGTGTAGGATATGACAACACACTGGGCTATTTAAAAGGCGGATACCAAAGCTGGATTGCTTCGGGCAAAGAAACCGACACGATCACTTCGGTAAGTGTTGAAGAAGTTGCGGAGAAAATGAAAAACGGAAATGTGAACATTCTCGACGTACGCAAAGCCAGTGAACATTTCAGCGAACATATTGTTGACGCCGAGAATGCACCGTTGGATTATATCAACGAAAGTATGATGAAGGTAGATAAGAACAAAACGTACTACGTGCATTGCGCTGCTGGCTACCGTTCGATGATTTTCATTTCAATACTGCAAACGCGCGGATACAGAAATCTTATTGACGTGAAAGGTGGATTTTCAGCAATGAAAAAATCGGGGCTGTACAAAGTGACGGATTACGTTTGTCCGACAACGATGTTGTAATCGCAACGATCACAAATAAAAAAGCCATCCTCAATTAAGGGATGGCTTTTTTGTTAAACCAGTTTTTGAATTACTGAATAACGAGTTTGTGTACGTTTGTAGAGAAACCATTGCTGATAACGATGTTGTATACACCAGCAGCATAGTTCATTGTGTTGAAGTTAACGTAATTGTTGGTTACCTGCTTCATATCCTGAGTAGCAACAACACGGCCTGACATATCAGTGATAGCAATATTCATATCCATTGCAGTTGGCAAAGTGAACGCAATGTTCACGAAGTGGTCAGGATTGTTAACAGTGATTGCAACTCCTTCAGTAAGATCGTACTCAGTATAACCGATAGCACCACCAACCCAAATAGTGATGTCATCAACGAGTGAGTTGTAAGCGTTAGTGCCTGTACCGGTTTCGTGACCATAAAACTCGATATCGTGCGCTCCAGCTGCGAGAGCAGGGATTGTAGTAACAACCGGTGTGTAAGCCGATCCATACAACACACTATCAACACCTGTTGAGTACCACAACTGATTACCGTCAACTGACATTGTTGTAGAATCAGCTGTTACACCTGAAGTAATAGGCAGGTAGTACATGAAACGTACAATAGCTGCACCTGCACTAGCTGTAGTGAAAGATTGTGTAAGCGTACCGATTTCGTCAGCACCACCTGCACCACCGAACCATGCATACCAAGTTCCAGTAGCGGGAGCACAAGGACCACCGCAAGTGCCGCATGAACCTGCGTCACACAATACAGTTCCGAAGTTAGTAGAAGTAGAAGCCCAATCAGTTCCGCCGCCGCCTGAAACTTCGAGGCTTGTGTCAGCGAGAACCTGAGTTTGTGCATTCAATCCGGCAAAAGACAATGCCGTGAACATTGAGAGTAAAAGTTTTTTCATTTTTTGATGTGTTAAGTTTGACGCAAAAGTAAGTGTTTGCCATTGACTGCGTCTGTGCCAGGTGGAAAAATGAATAACATATTGTTGTTCAGATCGTAAGTAATTAAATAATCGGGAAAGCTTCTGTTTGATTTCGGCGTCAATAAGGTCGAAAACTGATAGATGTTTGATTGATTTCGGGAATTTGAAGGAATAAGATAAACGAAGCAGGAGTTACGTTTGGAGAGTAATTGGGGAAGAAGGTGCGAGAAAATTGGTCGCACTTTTAATTAAGTACAATGGTTTAAACCATTGTACTTCGGGTTCAAGGAGTGGCGAAAATTACTGAATAAGCAAAAAAAGAATTCCTAAGATTCCTGCCTCCCCATGAAAATCATCGAATTTGACGTGTACAATGGTTTAAACCATTGTACATATCCCAAACAACAACATCAACCCCAACCCTTCTTCCTACCTCAACTTATCATTCCAAAACTTTATCCGTTTGCTCCCGACTAGCGCCAAACCTTTTTTATTTCTTTGCCGCACTTTAAAAAAATGAAATTCTGCATCGTCATATTTTCATTACTGTGCTCAGGATTAAAACTGTTTGCACAACAGGACTCCATTGCCGATCCACTCCAGAGCTACATCCTCTCACTGCACAACAAAGTCACAACCGAAAATAAAATCGTCGGCGAAATGGATCCCGACAGCGCTGCGAACCTTCCATTCGGAATTGTAAAAGAAATAGGCACTACGCGTTACATCATCTGCATTGATTCCGCTGAATACAGAAACAACAGCGCTTCCATGTCAGCGTACATGGCAATGGAATTCCCCGGATCACAACAAATGCTCTGCTTCTCCGCTCAAAACATCGCGTTCAATCCGCGTGGTGTTATGCCCGGACCGAACACCAAACTTGTATTGGTGAGCGAGCATCGAATTGCGCTCGGACCGAAAATCACAATGGTGCTCAAACCGGATGGTTTCAATTATGTGGAATGGGACTGCAATGGCTTCACTGCAGTAAACCTCAAAGGATATTTCGAATTTGACCCGGGAATGATCTATCCTGATCCCGACAACATTCAACCTGATTCCGTCGTGCGCGCCTCGTTTCAAATTCACACCAACGACATCCACAACATGGTGGTACAGGCTTCAGTCGAGCCATTCTGTGTTCGCGGACTTGAAGGACTAACCTTTTCTGCCCTGGATGCCACTGCCGACTTCAGCGAAATATCCAACGCACCGAACATGGTTTTCCCCAATGGATACAGCCTCGCACCGTACAATGGCATTCCGCAAATGTGGACAGGCTTCTACATGCGCAACTTCACCGTGAAACTTCCGCAGGAAATGGCCCGCAATGGTCAGCGTCCTGTTATCATGGCAACCAATTTGCTCATCGATCAATCAGGTGTTTCAGGATTATTCTCAGCAACCAATCTGTTCAACACTAATCAAGGCAGCATGAGCGGCTGGGGATTTTCCGTGACAACAATCGGAGTGAACATAGTTTCAAATCATCTGAACGGCGCCAGCGCAGCCGGATATGTGAAATTGCCTGTCAGCGAAAATGATTCTCTCGCCTATGCCTGCGTTCTTACACAGAATCTTCAAACCGGAAAACTGGATTACGCATTTGCCATCACGCCGGCATCAAACATCGAAGCAAATGTCATTGGAGGAAAACTTACGTTGTACAACACAACAACTATTGCGGTGACAAAACAGAACGGGAAATTGCGACCGCAAGCAAATATCAACGGCAAATTTTCACTCACCAACAGCAATGCAAGAATCACCAATCTGGAATTTCAGAATATGGTGATCGTTACCGAAGCTCCTTTGCTGCGCAGTGCCACATTTGCTCTTGTTCCGGAAAATCCAGACAGTAATAAACTCGCCGGTTTTCAATTCACGATAAGTGGTGTTCAGGTTGGAGCGCTCAATAATGAAAGTGCAATCTCATTCACTGCCGGCGTGAATTTTTCAGATGGCAATGCGCTTTCCATTGGAGCTGCAGCTGGATTCGTTATAAAAACAGTTACCGCAACAGTTGCCAATCCGGCAGAAGGCGCAGGTGCTACGAAACCGAAAATGATTTTCGATGGTGTAAGCATCAACAGCATTTCTCTTGCATTTAATAGCGGACCATTTGATCTGAACGGCACAATACTTTTTCGCGATAACGATCCCGTTTACGGAAAAGGATTCTATGGTAATATTCAATTCACCATCGACAAAGTCATGTCCGCTCCTGCTGTAGCAAGCGTGTGGTTCGGTCGTGTAAACGGCATGCGCTATTTCTACGTTGATGCTGCCGTACCGATAACCGTTCCTGTTGGAACCAATATGGCGATCTATCGTTTCATGGGCGGAATTTATTATCACATGTCGCGACAGTCGAATCAATCCTTCGAAAGTCAATTGTACACCAGCGTATTCGGAAATGCACAACAGTATGTTCCTGACGCAAACACAGGTCTTGGCGTAAAGGCCGGCGTAACTTTAGGTTCTTATCCTTCCGAACGACCGGTGAACGGTGATGTTGCGCTCGAGATCGCATTCAACAGCAACGGGGGAATGAGTTACATCAACTTTACGGGTAATGTATTCTTCATGACCGCAATCAATCAGCGCTTATCAGTCAATCCGAACACAGTTCCGATTGTTGCATCAATGGTAATGCAATATGATTTCCAAAACGATGCATTGCATGCTGCATTAGGTGCACAGGTTCATCTTCCCGGTGTAAACGGAAACGGAATGGCAACGTTCCATTTCGAACCCGGATTATGGTATATACACATCGGTCGTCCGCAACAACGCATCAACATCAGCGTTTACAACATCGGAAACTTTACCGCGTACTTCGAAACCGGTCAACAGATCGATCCAATGCCTGCGCCGCCGCCGCAGGTAACTTCAGTAGTGAACATGAACGGACTGTACGATCAACGCGATGAGAACGCGCTGAACGCCGGTTCAGGTGTTGCATTCGGAGCCGCATTCAGTTGCGGTATGGGTGGACAGTTCACGATTGGAGATTTCGGAATCTACTACAATGTAGCCGCTGGTGCAGGATTCGATATCATGGTGCTCAATTACGGACCGAATGCACATTGCCAGAATTCAACTTCAGTTGTCGGCATCAATGGTTGGTATGCAACCGGTCAACTTTATGCCTATCTGCAAGGCGCTGTTGGAATTACAGGTGAAGTTTCCAATCAAACTTTCAATGTTACAATTCTCAATATTTCCGCTGCCGCAATCCTACAGGCGCGTTTGCCTAATCCTGCGTGGGTCGGAGGTTCAATCGGATGCGACTATGACATTCTCGGCGGACTCGTAAGTGGTCACGTTGATTGCAGCTTCCAGGCCGGTAATCAATGTACAATCGTTCAGCAATAATTTACTGATGAACAGATCCGTGATTTTATCATTCCGCGTATTGCTCACAATTGTGTTGATCTCGTTTGTCAGCGAATCAATGGCACAAACCGGCACGGCTATTTTTGCACGCGCATTTCACGCAGGAGATTCGGTACTGTTGCGATGGATTCCTTCCGATTACAAAAACTGGCAATACGGAAATACAGTCGGATACAAAATCACACGTTTCAATCTCGATGAATATTTCGAAACGACTGATCCGAACTCGTCAGGACGCGGTGTTGTAATTGCAGATAAAATAATTCCGCTTGCTAAAACGGATTCGACATGGACGCGTCTACAGAAAACAATTCCGTCTTCGGCCTTCGTATTCTCCGGTATCCACACTAAGGCAAAACCTCAATCCGATCCGAAGAAAAAAGCACAAAGCGAAAATATTTCATTTGGCTTTGCGATGAAAGTCTGCGACGACGAACCTTCAGTTGCTAAAGCCTCGGGGTTATTCTTCGTAGATAAATCCACAAGAAAGGGCGAACAGTACATCTATCGAATCGAATTTGTTACACCGCGCAGTGATTTGCAAAAAGGATATGAAGCTGTTGTCAGCGCCGACGAAAAATCTTCCATACTGAAAGCAGTAACCAAGCCAACTGTGCAATTTCGAAATCGAAAGATGAGACTGATCTTTGATGTTTCATCAACACACGAATCTTACTCCGGATATATCGTCGAGCGATCTGAAGACGGAAAATCATTTAGCAGAATCAACAAGCAACTTGTTTCCTTCACAAGATCACAATTCGAAACACAAAAGAATGAATTGACTTTCGAAGATTCGCTTCCGCAGAACGGCAAAATGTATTGGTACAGAATCAAAGGTTATTCTTACTTCGGGATGGAAGGCCCCGCATCTGAAATTGTAAATGGTTCGGGTCGTGAAGATTGGAATTGCTATCCTGTTGCTGACAGCGCATGGTCGGCTGATAACAAAACCGTTCGCATCAATTGGTCTTGGCCGTATATTCAAAACACCGAATTCAAAAACAATTTGAAATGTTTTGTTCTGCTCAGAAGTGCAAAAGTGAGCGGACCGTATGTTTTACTTGCAACGAACTCAGGAGCTTCTGAAAATGGAAACTTCATTGATACATCCGCAGGTTTTTCGAATTACTATCAGATCATTGCCATCAGTGTTAACAACGACAGCGCAGCAACTTTCCCGTTTATGGTTCAGTTGCAGGATAACACGCCTCCGGCCGCACCCGAAAATGTCATTGGGAAAATTGACACCAATGGTCGCGTGACATTGCAATGGAATGCGGTAAAAGACGACGCTCTGAAAGGTTATCGTGTATTCCGATGCAATTCTCTTCGTGAAGAGTTTGTCGAAATTTCCGACTCCGTGATCACTACAACTACATTTACAGATTCTGTTACTCTGAACACACTCACGCGTGATGTATACTACTCCATACGAGCTGTTGACCACGTCTGGAACAATTCTGATTTTTCAAAACCCGCGAAGCTCGCGCGTCCCGACAAAATTGCTCCGGTGAAACCTGTAATGCGTTCTGTTTATCATTCTGATTCAACAATCACGATCGCTTGGTATAGTAGCACCAGTTCCGATGTAGAAGGACATATTTTGTACCGCTCTTCTCAGGGTAAACAGACAGAATTGCTGCGGTGGACATCGCGCGATACACACAGTGTATATATTGACACGTCTGCAATTCCAGGAATGAAATACACGTATACGATTGAAGTATTTGACAGCACGGGGAATAAATCAGAATTGATCTTTCCGGAATATGTTCTCGCTTCACGCGTAAGAAAACCCGTTTCAAATTTTCAGGCAACTGCCAATCTCGAAAAGAAAATTGTAACGCTGCAATGGGATTTACCTCAACAACCTGTTGATCGCTTCATCATTTACAAATCAAAAGAAGGTGAAGCATTGCGATCGATGAAAACGCTGAATGGCTCAACCAACTCCTACGTGGATGTGCAGCCGCATCCAGGCAACATATATGTGTACGCGATTCGTGCCATCATGAAAGACGGAGGAGAAACGAAGATGGTATTCGTCAAAGTTGCATATTGATTTTTCATTCCCGTTTGCGTTGATATACTAACTTCGCTTTGTGGAATCACGCGTGCACAAACCCATCTACCTCATCCCCGGCATCGGTGCAGATTATCGGATCTACAGCAAAATTAATTTGCCCGGTTACGATGTGCATCATGTGGCCTGGGTGAAGCCACTCAAAGATGAAACCATTGAAGATTATGCAAAGCGCATTTCTTCTCAAGTGAAGCATGAAGCACCTGTTTTCATCGGACTTTCATTCGGCGGATTGATTGCTGCAGAATTTCACAAATTATTCCCGGGCTCGCGTTTCATTCTTATCTCAACAATTGCATCACGCCGGGAACTTCCGTGGTATGCAAAACTCGGCGCAGCAATCGGATTGAACCATTGGATTCACAAACGCTGGTTCAAGAGATCAAACGCGATAATTCGCTGGATATTTTCAGTTCGCTATGGAGAAACACGTAAACTTTTCGACGCGATTCTTGCTGATGCAGATGCCGACTTCCTGGTTTGGGCATTCGATGAACTCCTGCACTGGAAAGGAAACGGTCACGCACGACTCCATCATATTCACGGAAACAAAGACCGGCTCATTCCTGCAGGAACAGTTTCTGCGGATATCATCATCAACGGAGGCTCTCATATGATGGTTGTGGATGAAGGCGAACAGATTTCAGAAATACTTCTGCGAATTCTGCGCGAAAACGCATTTTAACAAAAGTGTCGTTTATCTGTATTTACATATATTTGCATCACTAACCTTTATGTCATGAAAACAAAGAACATTTTAGTGATTGCCGGCGGCGTTTTGTTCGGCACAACTTTACTTTCCTTTCAGGTTCTGAATCAGAAATGGAACGTGAATGTGAAAGAAGCGAAAATCACATTCGATATGCCTAACGGCAGACACAACGGAACTGTAGGCGGACTCAACACCACTTTCGAGTTCAATCCAATGGATCCTTCTCAATCTTCGATTGTTGCGTCAGTTGCTGTAAATCAATTGAAAGCGGACAACGATAAACTCACTGAACATCTGATGTCGGCTGATTTCTTCGATGCAGCAAATCATCCGGAGATTAAATTCACTTCCGACTCTATCCGCAAGAACGACACTGCATACGTTGCATACGGCAAACTCGCTATGCGTGATTCCATTCACAACATTGCTGTTCCTTTCAAATTTATTCAGGAAGGCAAGAAAGCAACATTCAAAGGATCAATGGATATTTTCGCTGGTGACTACGGCATTGGGAAGAAGAGCGAAAAAGGGAATGATCGCGTTGTAATCGGAATTGAGGTTCCTGTTTCAGAAGAATAATCTGATTCACTTCTAAAATAAAAGCGGCTGCATGAATTTCATACAGCCGCTTTTTTATTGAGTCAATACCGAACTAACGTACTACAGAAATACGCTGTGTTGTTGTTGTTCCGGTTGCAGTCACTTTCACAAAGTAGAATCCGTTTGCGGCGTTCTCTATTGAGACAATGTTGTTCGCACCTGCAACTACCGAGTTCAATTGCTGTGTCTGCACAGTGCGACCTTCAACATCTGTGATTTCAATAATCACATCTGAAGCATCAGCGGTAAATACAATATTGAATTGTCCGTTGTTCGGATTTGGATACAACGTCATTAATGACGCAGAATTATTTTCTGTAATTCCTGTACACTCACTTACAACAATTGTTACACCCGCAGTTCCTGTACATCCGTTAGCGTCGGTGTATGTGTAGAGCGGAGAATATGAACCTGCACCTACGGAAGGATCAAACTGATTTCCGGTTACTCCAGTTCCGCTCCATATGCCGCCAACCGGTGTACCAACCATAAATACATCGCCATCAAGTTCACACACCGTGAGATCACTTGCACTTGCAGTCACAGTTGGAACAACATTGATCGTAACGGAAATTGTATCCGCTGTGCTGCAGCCGTTTGCATCAACAACATTCACCCAATACACGCCGCTGAGTGTTGCGCTGAGAGTTTGAGATGTTGAACTGTCGCTCCACATATATGTTCCTCCTGCAATCTGCGCATCAAGTACAACTGCGCCTCCGCATTGCGTGGTGTCAGCTCCGAGATACAATGTCGGATTTGCATTCAAAGTAACATTGATAGTATCTGAGCTTGTGCAGCCGAATGCATTGGTAACACCAACAAAGTAGGTTCCGCTTACACTTACATTCAACGTCTGTGCAGTTGAATTGTCATTCCACAGATAACTCATTCCTGCATTCTGAGCATCGAGCATAACAGCTCCGCCGCACTGCGTTATGTCTTGTCCCAACACAACAACAGGAAGAGCTTCAACTGTGATAGAAGCACTGTCTGTAAATGAACATCCTAATGAATCAGTAACCGTAATCAAATGCACTGTTGATGAGGTCAACGTAACAGTAACTGTTGATCCGGACAAATTACCGGGCTGCCACAGGTAACTCAATGCTCCTGTTCCACCCGATCCATTTGCCATAAGTGTTGTTGCAGAACCTGCACACACTGTATCTGGAGCATTTACAAGAATTGAAATCGCAGCAGGATCAACAATTGTCATCGTTTCCATTGTTGTACATCCGTTCGCATCAGTCACAGTGCAAGAATAAGTTCCTGCCGACATTCCGCTCACTGTTGAAGTGGTTTCTCCTCCCGGCAACCATGCATATGTGTATCCTGCTGTTCCGCCATTTGCAGTTACAGTGCTGCTGCCCGTCGCATCTCCGTTACAAGCAGGATTTGTATTTACTGATGATGTTGTAAGCGCTGAAGGTTGATTCACTGTAATTCCGGTAAGCGAATCCACACAATTGTTTGCATCAACAACATAAAGTGAATACGTTCCTACTCCTATTCCGCTGATATCTTCCGTCATTGCAGCATTGCTCCACAAGTACGTGTACGCACCTGTTCCGCCTGTAACACTTGCATCAATTGATCCACTGAATCCTCCGTTGCACAGCACATCTGACGGTGTTGCAGTGATTGCGATTGCAGCAGGTTGACTGACATTAACAACTGCAGTATCCAGACATCCCGCTCCATCCGCAACAATACAAGAATAAGTTCCCGCTGTTAATCCCGTAGCTGCAGCGCTTGTTCCTCCTGACGGTAGCCAAGAATAAGTGTAAACACCATTGCCCCCGGTTGCAACAACTGATGCACTTCCGTCTGCAGAACCATTACACAAGGTTGAATTCGCTGTTCCTGCAACGGTTACCGGCGTACCACCAACGCGAATATCATCCCACGACGCGGTTGCGCCTGCATTGAAATTGTAGAGGTGAATTCTGGTCAACGAATTCTGAGTAGCGCTTCTGAACGGGAATGCTGTTGATACCAAAACGTTATTGATCCAAATATCGAAAGTGTGAGCCGTCCAGTTAATGTTGCGCATTTCTATGTGGTACCAAATACCCGCGGTTGCCGTATATTGATAAGTTGAACTGGAGACAAAACGTATTACGTTGGAACTACCCAGCCAATAACAGAACATTACACAGTTTGTTGCCGTCACAGAATTATCTCCCGCAACCACATAATTTGTAGCAACTGTTCCTTGTGGATAAATCCACCAACTCATTTCAGAAGGTGTACTCGACGCAATTGTTGTGGACAACCCGGTTAAGTGAGTTGAACTACCACCGGTTCCTTCAACACGATACGTACCCACCGCAGGATTTGTAGTTGTAACGTTCCAAGTTGTCGGAGCAGAACCGACGCTCCACGTCGGAGTGTATGATCCCGATTCAAATCCGTCGTAAAAAAGCGAACCGCATTGCGCGTGTAAACTTGCGCCGAAAAGTGCGGGCAAAGCAATAGCCAGTAAGGTGTAGAGGTGTTTCATAATGTTTGCCGTTAAGATGTAGTTCAAAAATAGTAAATTTAGACGGCGAACATCAATGAAAACTGTACTCATCACCGGCGGAAACAGAGGAATCGGAAAGGAAACTGCCCGACAATGCAAAAACAAAGGAAATTTTGTGATCATCGCCGGAAGAAATCCATCGCAACTAAACGATACGGCTTCCGAGATTCATGCCGATCATATTCTCGTTATTGATGTTTCCTCAATCGATTCCATTTCAAAAGCAGCTGCAGTATTTGAAAAAACAAAACTCTCGCTTGATGCGATCGTTAACAACGCAGCAATTCTTCTGAAAAACGATATTAGCATTACTTCCGGTAATAACGGAATACTATCTGAAACTCTGACAACTAACGTTCTCGGTCCCGCTCTTGTTATAAACGCATTTCTTCCGTTTCTGAAAAGCGGCGGACAAGTCATCAATGTCTCCAGCGGAGGCGGTTCGATGAGCGATGATGTTGGCGGTTGGTCTCCTGCTTACTGCATTTCAAAATCTGCACTGAATGCGCTAACACGCCATCAGGCGTATGAACTTCAATCGGAAAACATACGAGTGAACGCTGTTTGTCCGGGCTGGACACGCACCGATATGGGTGGAAGTGCTGCTCCTCGACACGTGTCTCAAGGCGCAGAAACTATTGTCTGGCTCATCAATGAAGAACACAAATTCACCGGAAAATTCTTCCGCGACAAAAATATTATTCCATGGTAACAGTCAAGATCAAACTGCTGCTTATTATCGTGCTATGCAGTTTCATTCGTACGCAATCTGCGCACACACAAACAATGCCGCTCTTCGGACCTGAAATTAAAGTGTTCGTTCAGGGACTCTCCTTCGACGCTATGGAACCGTTTCTCTCTTCAGATGGGAACACCATGTTTTTCAATTCACTCAACGACGGCATCAACACGCGCGTGCATTACGCAACGAAAATTGACGATAGCACATTCACGTATGTCGGAGAAGTAAACGGGGTTAATGAAGCGAACAATCCGCAACTCAATGCCGTGGCGTCCATGGATACCGCTAATCGTTTTGTGTGGGTGTCGACACGTAATTGGCCAGTGATTACCGAAAATCTTCACCGAGGAAACTATTCGAACGGCTCCTGCACATCAACAGGACGTTTGTACGGAAACTTTTACATCTATCAGCCTGGCTGGTTGATCATGGATGCAGCGCTCACTTACAACGGAAGTCAACTGTATTATTGCAACGCGCGCTTCGATACGTGTCTCGGTCCTTGTGAAGCACGACTCGGAATTGCAGATCGTGTAAATGATTCCACTTTCAACACTAATGCGAACTCTTCGTACATTTTGCAGAATGTGAACGACACCAACTATCTGGTGTACGCACCTCAGCTTTCCGCAAACGGACTCGAACTGTATTTCACGCGTTTACTCATTGGTTCTTTCGACACAGAGATTTGTGTTTCCGTACGCAGCAGCACTAACGATCTGTTCAGCGCTCCAATGGTACTGTATTCCGACTTCCCGAATTTCCCTGAAGCAGCAACAGTTGATTCGTCAGCATCGCTGATGTACTATCACAAGAAAACCAACGGCACATACGCACTCTATCTGCGTTACCGCTCACCGACAAGTGTGGAAGAAATTGCGCAGCCGTCTTCGTTTGCATTCCCGAATCCTGCAGGAGATTTCTTCGAAGTGAAAATTCCGAATGCAGCGTCGAGTACAATCACGTTACGCGACACGAAAGGTTGCGTGGTGCTGCAGGAAACCAACAAAACATACATCAACACAGCGACGCTTGCAGAAGGAATATATTTGCTGAGCGTTGAATTTGACAATACAATTTGGCATCAGAAAATTCAGATCAGCCATTAAGGTAGGCTAACTGAAGCTTTCACCTCGCGCTGAGCACTTCTGTAAAATGAAAAGAACATTACTGCAACCTTTTCATCGAACCCGAAAAAATGACACGCTTCGGAATGTTCGACACCAAAAAGGTGGACGACATCTTTGACGCGGGTTACAACCTCGAAATGGGAATGAGAATGAGATTGAAGAATTCACGTATGGTATTAAATAGAATTTAATACGCAGGCCCCGCATACAACTGTACTTTTTCACAACCTCACCCCTAAAACCGTAATATCATCCGTCTGCGCATACTGCTGCTTCCAGTTCATTAGTGCGTAATCCAGAAACGACGACTGCTCCTCGCCTTTCATTGCGTGTATCGTTTGCAACAACTCACGGAATCCGCGTTTGTTCAGTTTCTTTTCCCGCTCACCTCCGAACTGATCAGCGTATCCGTCACTGAACATAAACAGCATGTCATCACTGCGCAACTCTAACGTAGTGGATTCAAACTTCTTCGGCACATTGTTGTAATAACCTATCGGATATCGCGATGCTGCAATCTCCTGCATCACGCCATCACGGAAAAGTACAAGCGGGCGATAAGCACCGGAATACTCCAACGTATTGCTGTGTTTCAAAAAACGACACAACGCCACATCCATTCCGTCCGGATACGGATTGTGCGGATGCTCTTTGTTCAATGCAATGAACAACTCTTCATCCAGTAACTCCAATATGCGCGACGTACATCCCGGATTTCTATTGATAAAAACTTCTCTGAAAACAGAATGCGCCAGTACCGACATCAATGCACCCGGAATTCCATGACCCGTACAATCAATCACCGCCACATAAACGGAATCTTCCGTTTCATGCAACCACCAGAAATCTCCGCTCACAATATCTTTCGGTTTGTAAAACACAAACGCATCTCTGAACTTCCGTTTCAGTTCATTCTCCTGCGGCAGTATTGCAGATTGTATTCGTTGCGCATAACGCAATCCGCTTTCCATTTCCTGATTTCGCTCTTGTAAATCTTTCGTGCGTTGCGTCAGCAAATCTTCGCGCTGCTTCTGCTGCGTGATGTCGTAACCGATACCGATGAATTTTCCATCATCTGCTGATACTGTATTCCAGTGTATCCATTTTTGTCCGCCCGAAGAAGTGCGCAACATACGTTCGTAAGAATGATTCTTCTGAATTCCTTCCGCAATTTTTCTCAAATCCGTTTTCACAATCACACGCTCCGCTTCATTCATGCGCGTATGCGTCAACCATCCGCTTCCCAATAGAAAGTGAGGCTCAAATCCCAAAACATTCTTCACCGAAGGACTTACATATTGCGCATCGCCTTCTTCATCCAGTATCACCACTATACTGCCCAGTTGTTGCAGTACTTTATCCGCCAATGTGTTCATGACGTAATACATTTAAACACGTTACCGTGTCTGTTAATACTCTGAGAAATTCTTTTTCGGAAACCGGTGCAACCGCCTATCGGCAATTCATCACCATCGGACGCATGACATGGCAATACCAGCCAATAAATCGAATCGGCTGATTGCAGTTAAAGCTGTTGTATGTGCTTAACGTTGTCATTGTTGAAGTGGTACAAAGAAAGGAAGCATTCACGTCATTAGCAAATTTCGCAACGGTGTTAGCAGAAACATAACAATGCTGAGTTTGTTTTTCATGGCGTGTCCCTCCTGCGTCGGGTCGGGCTTTCGGCTCTACTCCTCGTAAACTGCGGGGTGCCGCCTCAATCCCTCACGCGGGATACATGATTCCGAAAGCTACTATTTCGGTTCACCGTTGAAGCATTCAATGTTCAATCGTTCAACGTCCGAATTCGCAATTAGTAGTTCATAATCCGCAATTCGTAATCCGTAATAATCATTTTATTAATTTGTTTTTCAGCAACTTACGAAGCATTACCTAAGTTTCTTATGCATCAGTGTAACCATACATAACATTCTTATGTATAATTGCATATGTATTCAAATGAATTAGTTCGCGGAACTCTGAAAACGATTGTTCTGAAACTGCTTAAAGAAGAAGGCAAAATGTACGGATACGAAATCACGCAACGTGTGAAAGAATTGACCGACGGGAAAATTCAGATCACGGAAGGTGCGCTCTACCCTACATTGCACGCACTCGAAGCGGAAGGAATTGTAGTTACTGAAACCATGCACATCGGCCGACGTGTTCGGAAGTACTACAAACTCACCGCAGAAGGTCGCGCGAATGCAAAACGCAAACTCAGCGAGATGGCCGATTTCCTGGGAACGATGCGCATTCTCTTCGAAGGTACACCGGGGCCACTGCATGCGTAGTCTGTCGGACGAACAAATCGATTTCATTGCAGAAGATATCCGCAGGCGCGGTATCTCTCTGAAAAGTCTTGAGGATGATCTGCTCGATCACATCTGCTGTTTCATTGAACAAACAGATGATCAACGGCCGTTCGAGCAGGTTTACCTCAAGGCACTGGAAGCCTTTGGCCATAACGGACTGCAACTGATTCAGGATGAAACGCTCTTTCTCATCAACCAACCTTATTTCAACAAAATGAAAAAAATAGCATATATCACCGGAACATTCGCAAGCATGGCGCTTGTGTTGGGCTCGCTGTTTAAATTGCAACACTGGCCCGGAGCAAATATCCTGCTCATTTCAGGAACACTCGTTCTCACATTCCTCTTCGTTCCTTATTTCTTCTACACTCAATTCAAAGAACAAACGGAGAAAAAAGGAAGAGTGGTTTCCATTATCGGTCTCATCGCAGCGTTCCTTCTCTGTAACGGCGCATTTTTCAAAATCATGCACTGGCCCGGAGCGTCGCTGATGATTGTTGCCTTCGGTTTCTTCTTCATCATCTTCCTTCCGTTGTATATGATGAACGGATTGCGCAATCCTGCAACACGTCTGGCTTCCATCAGTAACGGTTTTCTCTTTGCATGCGTGGGCGGATTCATGATGCTGTTGTCATTTCATAGTTCCAGCAAAAATGTAATGGACTCCATGACAACTATTGAAAACAACAACACGGCAATGGTGATGCAACTCACAGAACAGTTGAAGTTGTCGGACACAACAGGAACTTCCTCAGCCGCCATCGAAAAATTCAAAGCTGCGTGCGACAAAGCTGTTGAAACGTACGCGTCAGTAAAAGGTAGTGGCGCTATTCCGAAAAATGATCCGATTACCGGCGAAGATCTTCAGGCATTCAACAACGAAGTGTCTGCCGCTGCTGATCAACTCAACGTTGCTCTCGCCTCCGATGCGAAATGGAATAAACTGGAATTCACACCATTCATTCCAACACTTTCAGCCAATCTGCGCTTTCAGATTGAACAACTGAAGTGCAAGGCCATCCTCAACGCAATGTAATTGAAGATGCCGGGGATGGAAACATCTCCGGCTCCCTTTAGCGTATCGTTTCGAAACTTCTGTCAGTGATAAGAAACTCCATCTTCACATCATCCGCAAACACTCTGCCTTTAGGTGCAACCGCATTCCAGATTATAAACCTGATCTCATCTACTGTGCGGCTATTTATCAATGCAGTGTCCGCAATCTCATATCCAAACTCTTTGTAATCCCACTTCCCCAAATTAATGTAATCCTTGTTCAGATAAAAATCTGCCGTGACAATAGTTGAATCTCTCTTGCGAAATTCCAGATACATACTCACAAGATCCACGCTATCTGCTACAAGTGTTTGAAAAGATAAGCGGATTTTTTTCCAACCGTTCCGTTCAAACAATTGCGGATACTTTCTGCTGATGATAACGCAACTCGACCAATCACGATCCAGCATAAGGCATCTCTTCCCTGAGAATGATGTGGAGTCTGTCCATTGGCATGGACCCGGATCTTTATCGAAGTTTTCAAAATGTTCTTCAATCGCAAGTATAGTTGCCGGTGGAATCGGATAAATATTCGCCGGATCAGTTCGGAAGTAATTTCTCCAGAACAAATCATCGTAAGTGGAATATTCACTCAGTATTCCCTTATTCATCTGATAATTTTTCAGTTGATAATGTGCTACACTGAAAAATAACAGCGCACCAACTACCCATTTCATTCTTGAAATGTTCACTTTACTCAGCATCAATGCAAGCACGATTGCCGGCAAAGTATAGAAATCGATCAATGCTCTTCTGGTTATCGGCCAGAACCACCATGAAGCATATATAAACACAATCGCAAAGAACAGAACAGGAACTGCAAACTGCTTGGCATTGCGCATGAAGAATATTCCGGCACAACTGATCAGCACCAATGGAGAATACAAAAACAATCCATTGTGATAACTGAACAATGCGTCCGTGAATTTGGAGTGTGTAAAATCAAATGTTTCATTCGTATATGTGTAGGCAAAGAGCGAACCTGTTTGAACACTCACTATGTAAAAGTGCCACATCAAAATTGAAATGGAAAATACAATCGGTACAATAATCTTTCTATCGAAACCGGAAAACCATTTCTGTGTGAGGAAAAATCCGGAAGGGATGAACGCAATTGCAGCTGGAAGAATCAATCCGTTCAACGGACGAATAGAGATCGTCAGCAATAGTGCACTTGCAGCAAGTACGAAATACAATGTTCGCTTCTCCGCACTCCGGAAATAACTATGTGCGAAATACAAAAACATTGTATTCACCGAAAAGGAGTAAACGTGAGATGCAGTATTGTTGAAAATACCGAAATGATAGAGATTCGTACCGAAGAAATACAACAACGGAATCGCAATTGCAATGTTCTCATTTCCCGTTAACGCGAAAATGAGCTTTCGCAGATAAATCAATCCGGCTATCAGCCAGAAGAGCGAAGCAATTCCAATTGCCCATTGATAAGGTGCTGAATATCCGTCTGCATCATAATCTGTTAACGCAGCGTATACATGGGCTCCGAAAAAAAATGGCATACACGCAAACGACAATCCGGGATAATACTTGTTGATCTTACGATCACCGTATTGTACCAACAAATTATCTTCCGGATTTTCAAAGGCGCTGTAAGCATAGTTTTTATTGTGTGCTTCATTGAACCACTTGTACTCGAGTTCGGAATCACCGTAAATAAAAACAGCAGGAAGGTGCGAATAGTACCCGAGTCCATCGCCGGCAATAAATGGTTGCCAAGGTGAATTCCAGGGGCGCTGATAAACAAACCACAAGGCGATCAGCGCCAATGCGGTTGTAAAAAATAACTTATGACTTTTCCTGACAATCGGAATCACGATCAAATGTAATCAACTTGACAGATTACACGCGATTAATAAACTACAATACGTTGCACGGAACGCTGTGTCCCGCCAACCGTTTCAACAAAATATACTCCGCGGCTCCACCCGTTCGTGCTTACAGTCAATTCCGGTTCGGATGTTTCGTCTTTCCTGTAACACAAGCGTCCTTCAGCAGAATAGATCTGTAAACTGCCGGGTGTTTGTCCGCGTACCAGAATCCGCTGATAATCGGATTCATAAAGTACAGTGAAAATACCCGATTGCACATCCGCAACATTCGTCGTCAAACAACTGTCCGGATAAACAGTAACGAGAGAGTTGAATGTTTGATTGAACGTAAGATCGGTTACAGTTACAGTATACGTTGTAACCATCGAAGGTGCAGCTGATGTTGTGTCGTTAAAGGCGTCACTAAGTCCGGCAACAGGCAACCAACTTACCGAATAATTCCCGCTGCAACCATTATGCGTAACATGCAGCTGCGCTGAATCGCCGGGGCAAATAACGGTATCAGAAGCAAAAATACTTCCGCTCAACAGCACAGGAGTTCCGGGTATTGTAACCGAAAATGGTGTTGACCATGGTCCGGGACTCGCGCTCGCTTCAACATACTCACGCATTCGTAAATATACTGTCGAGCCCGGGCATAAATAAATGAAGTCAATCCAGATCGTTTCATATGGCTCAAGCACCGCACCATCATTCCATTGCGGCGGACCGTAATTCGGGATGTTCAGCAAAGAGTGATAGAACGGAAATGTTTGCCATGCCGGATTAGAAAATCCCTGTGGCGGAGTACCTGTAAAGGTTCCGGTATAGCTGAGTTCCACTTGCATTGTATACGGTCCGCACATCCATGCGGCCGGATCAGAACTTGCGTTAATCAGCAATGAAGTGGAATTCATTGTCACTGATGGAGAAACCAATGCCATGCCGTGGCAGGCGTAAATTGACTTTGAAAGTCCGAGAAGAACAATCAATAACAGAATTCGCATTGGGAAAGTTAAGAAACGTAATGAAGCGATGCAACTGAAACTACTGCGGCATCAGTAATTCCCATAAAACATGATGTTCCTGAACAAAATCCGCAGCACTCAATTCACTCCGCTTAAACCATTTCAACTCTGCAATATCATCCGACGCAACAGGTTCTCCGCTCCACTCCGTTGCTTCAAACAAATGTGTAATGATGCAATCAGGAGTGTCTCTGTATCGCGGATCGTCAATGCGCGTGGAGCCGAGATACTTTACGGTTTGTACTTCAATTCCCGTTTCTTCTTTCGCTTCACGTTTTGCTGCATCTTCATACGAATTATCGAATGCAGGATCTGCAAATCCTCCAACGAAACGAAATTTGCTTTGATGCGCCTTGCGACCCAATAATAGCTGATCTCCTTTGCGGATCACAACATCAACAGTTGCAAATACAGTTGGATAACGTTTCATATCCCCGACGTTTACTTTTTCACAACTCTGGAAACGTACACATTTTCTTTCGTGATATAACGAATGAAATATACACCCTCGTCCTCAGGCAATCGAACCTGAAGAGTGATTGTGTTCGCAACAGCAAATGTACTCACCACTTCTCCAAGTGCATTCAATACTTCCACGCGTCCTTCACGTGAATAATCGTACGTTGCAAGATTCACTGTCACATCTTCACTCGCCGGATTCGGATACACTTCCAATTCACTTCCTGACTTGCTGTACTCATCAACAGAAGAAGGAGGCTGCACAAAAGGATTGCACAGCGTATCAGGAATGATCGGTGATTGTAGAATCGGCATGTAATAAACTACAGATTGATTCGCGAAATCAAAGTAGTCGTAAATCTTTGTGTCAACAACAGCAGTACTTGACGTGCCCCAATAATTGTTGGATAGAAAGAGATTCGGTGATCCGTAAGGAATGTCGTTGTAAAATTCGTACTGACACAAAGGATTGATGAATGAGTTGTTCTTTAAATAAAGAAAGTCATACGTTGGATCATTATTCTGCTGCCCCCAGAAACGCATGAAACTGTTTCCGTCATTCTCTGTGAATACATTGTCGTAAATCTGAACACATCGAGTTGTGTTGCTGTATAGATCAGCGTAAAAGTAGCTGCACGTATTTCCCGGTGAAGAATTATGCGTTACAAGATTCTTTGAGATGAACAATGTATCTCCTGCTCCGGTATAATAGCCGGCACCAATAGAAAAAACCGAAGGACCCGATTGGTTAACATTGTACTCAATGAGGTTATTGTCAATGATTCCTCCGCAATGCGGATAAGCCATATCGCCCCATTCGATTGCGGGTCCGCCGGTGTTGTATCGAAAACGATTGCATCTGATCGTATCTCTTTGCCCTTGCAACGATACTACTGCAGGCCCGTTGTTGTAAATAAAAACACTGTTCTGAATTGTGACTTGTTGCAATCCATTGTTCTGCCAACTGATCGCTCCGTAATTCTGTCTGAAAAACGAGTTAGTTATACGTGATTGTGTCCCGTCAGGTGTGTGTATAAAATGCAATGCTCCTTCTCCGCAAGAATAGAACGTGTCGCTACGCATGAGAAAATGCCCTCCCTGATAATAAATGCCGCGCTTTGCGCAATCTTTAATTGAAGACGAATCAATCGTCAGATGTTCGCCGTTGAAATTAATTCCGTTCCATGAACCATTGTGAATTCTGCAATGATTGAAATACGGTGAACATTGCTGTACATCCACCGAACCCCACATGAGCGATCCGGCATAAAGCACATCACAATACTTCATTATTGTTCCGGAAACATAGTTACCCGATGCATCGTAAGTTGCATCAACACTGAAATCAGAGAAATGAAGTTTTGCCCAATCACCGGGCTGTGGTGATGTCTGATTGGATGTAAATACAATACGCTGCGTTGGTGTTCCGATTGCGATAAGTTGTCCGTCGATCTGCAAAGCGTTGTTGGAGTTGAACTTCACAACAACGCCCGGATCAATTGTGAGCGTAAATCCCTGCGAGAGCAGGGCGTTGCCCACAACAATATATGGAGATCCGGCAAGCGTCCACGTAGTGTTCGCATTAATAAAACCGGAAACGTTCGTTTGTGCATTAAGATTCGCAAGTCCGAAAAACGCTACGAAGAATAATATTACCAACTGTCGTTTCATTCGCGTGCAATTGAATCTACAAGGTACAAGAATTAGCCTCAATAACCCAACACCGGCCCGAGCCACTTCTCCGCTTCCTCAAAACTCATTCCCTTACGGCGCGCGTAGTCTTCAACCTGATCTTTCGAAATTTTACCGGTACCGAAATAATGTGAATTTCTGTTCGCGAAATACAATCCGCTTACAGCTGCGGTAGGAACCATTGCTTTGCTTTCTGTCAGATGCAACCCGATTTGCTTCTCAGCATCAAGCAATTTAAATAATGTGTCTTTCTCTGTATGATCCGGCTGCGCTGGATAACCCGGCGCCGGACGGATGCCATCGTAAGTTTCCTTAATCAACTCCTCATTCGATAGATTCTCATCTTTCGCGTATCCCCAAAATTCCTTTCGCACCCGTTTGTGCATCAACTCTGCAAACGCTTCCGCCAAACGATCTGCCAACGCTTTCAGCATAATGCCGCTGTAATCGTCGTGATCTCTTTCAAATTGCGCAACACGTTCATCAATGCCATATCCTGTACACACTGCAAATGCTCCAATGTGATCGGCATGTCCTTTGGTTGCAAGGAAATCCGAAATTGAGATGTTGTAATGTCCTTTCGGTTTCTCCGTTTGCTGACGCAAGCCCTGCAACTTTGCAGTCACCATCTTACGACCGTCATCCGAATATAATTCCATCTCATCGTCGTTCACGGTATTCGCGGGCCAGAATCCGATCACCGCTTTCGCCTGCAACCATTTCTCCTGCACAATCTTTTTCAGCATAGCCTGCGCATCTGCGAAAAGTCTCTTCGCCTCAGTACCACGCTCTGCATCTTCAAGTATACGTGGATAACTTCCCTTCAACTCCCAACTGTGGAAGAACGGAGTCCAGTCAATGAACGGAACAATTTCCTCCAGCGGATAATTCTCAAACACTTTCGTTCCGGTGAATGCAGGTGCAGTAAATTGCTCCGCACTCCAATCAATCGGGAACTTATTCTTCCGCGCATCTGCGAGTGAAATAAATTTATTCTGTCCCTGTGCACGCGCATTTTGTTCGCGTACACGTTCGTACTCTTTGTTGATTTCATTCATCAACGCGGCGCGCCCTTCCGCTGAAATAAGGCTCTGCACAACCGGAACGCTGCGTGATGCATCGTTAACGTGCACAACAGGATTGTTGTAATGCGGCGCAATCTTCACGGCGGTGTGTACTTTGGATGTGGTTGCACCGCCAATCAGTAACGGAACTTTCATTCCCGTTCTCTGCATTTCCTTAGCTACATGCACCATTTCATCCAACGAAGGAGTGATCAAGCCACTCAGACCGATAATATCTGCATTCTCCTTCTTTGCTGCTTCCAGAATTTTATCCGCCGGAACCATCACTCCTAAATCCACAATCTCAAAATTGTTGCAGGCCAAAACAACACCGACAATATTTTTTCCGATATCATGCACATCACCTTTCACTGTGGCAAGCACAATTTTACCTGCCGACTTTCCTTCTCCCGCAACTTTCTCTGCTTCAAGATAAGGCGTGAGATATGCAACGGCTTTCTTCATTACGCGTGCGCTCTTTACAACCTGCGGTAAAAACATTTTTCCTGCGCCGAATAAATCACCCACAACGTTCATTCCATCCATTAACGGACCTTCTATCACGTGCAGGGATTTCGGGAACTGTTGACGCGCCTCTTCTGTATCTGTCTCGATATAATCTGTGATTCCTTTCACCAACGCATGTGTCAATCGCTCCTGAACTGTTCCTTTACGCCACTCTTCATCCTTCTCTGCTTTTTTCGTTGTTCCGTCGCCTTTGATCTTCTCTGCATAAGTGATCAATCGCTCTGTTGCATCATCTCTGCGATCCAACAAAACATCTTCCACCAGATCAAGCAATTCTTTCGGAATGTCATCGTACACCTGAAGTTGTCCCGGATTTACAATTCCCATGTCCATTCCGTTGCGTATCGCATGAAACAGAAATGCGGAGTGAATTGCTTCACGCACCGTATCATTTCCGCGGAATGAAAATGAAACATTACTTACTCCGCCGCTTACTTTGGCGTATGGAAGATTTTCCTTGATCCATTTTGTTGCATTGAAAAAGTCAAGAGCATTCTTTCTGTGCTCTTCCATTCCGGTTGCAACAGGGAATATATTCGGATCGAAGATGATGTCTTCCGGCGGAAACTTCACCTTGGTCACAAGAATATCGTAAGCGCGCTTACAAATTTCTATTCTGCGTTCATATGTATCCGCCTGACCGTTTTCATCAAAAGCCATTACAATGACAGCTGCGCCGTATTTCAAAACGGTTTTCGCTTGACGAACAAATGCTTCTTCCCCTTCTTTCAGTGAAATGGAATTTACGATGGCTTTCCCCTGAACACATTTCAATCCGGCTTCGATCACATGAAACTTTGATGAATCCAGCATGATCGGTACACGCGCGATATCCGGTTCAGCTGCGACAAGATTCAGAAAGCGAACCATCGCTGCTTCCGAGTCGAGCATGCCTTCGTCCATGTTGATGTCAATCACCTGCGCACCGCCTTCTACCTGATCGCGTGCAATAGCAAGTGCTTCATCATATTTCTTATCGATGATGAGTTTTGCAAACTTGCGCGAACCTGTAACGTTGGTTCTTTCGCCAACATTCATGAAGTTGGAATCCGGACGCAGTGTTACAGGCTCCAGTCCGCTCAGCTTCATCACGTGATCGCGATACGGCACCGGACGCGGGTTGGTTCCGTTGGCAACTTCTGCAATACGCTTGATGTGCGAAGGCGTTGTTCCGCAACATCCGCCCACAATATTGATAAATCCGCTGCTTAGGAAATCGCGGATCTTCTCTCCCATTTGCTCAGGAGTTTCATCATACTCTCCGAACTGATTCGGCAAGCCTGCATTCGGATAACAGCTCACATAAAACGGAGCCTTAGTAGCAAGCTCCTCAAGGAATGGTCGCATTTGCTCCGCACCCAAAGCGCAATTCAATCCCACGCTGAGCAAATCAACATGAGAAACGGAATTCAAAAATGCTTCTGTTGTTTGTCCGGACAAAGTTCTTCCGCTCGCATCGGTAATAGTTCCCGAAACCATTACCGGCAAACGTTTTCCGGTTTGTTCTTCCAGTGTTTGTACTGCGAACAACGCCGCTTTTGCGTTGAGTGTGTCGAAAATTGTTTCAATCAAAAACAGATCAACGCCACCATCAACAAGACCTCTGCATTGTTCCAGATAAGCGTCAACGAGTTCATCAAACGTAACACCTCGAAATCCGGGATCGTTTACATCAGGAGACAAAGACGCCGTTCTGTTCGTTGGCCCTACAGCTCCGGCAACATAACGCGGCTTAGCAGGATTCTTTGCGTTGAATTCATCCGCTGCTTTCCTTGCGATCTTCGCTGCTTCGAGATTCATCTCATAGGCAAGCGACTGCATCTGATAATCGGCAAGTGAAATTTTCTGTGCATTGAACGTGTTCGTTTCAATGATATCGGCACCCGCTTCGAGATATGCTTTATGAATTTCATAAATGATTTGCGGTTGTGTAAGTACCAACAAATCGTTGTTGCCTTTCAGATCGTGCTTCCAGTCTTTGAATCGTTCGCCGCGGTAATCCTTTTCTTCCAGCTTGTAACGCTGAATCATGGTTCCCATTGCGCCGTCAATAATGAGCACGCGCTTCTCCAGTTCTTTTCTGATGTCTGCCATAAGTGTCGTTGTTCCAACAGATGCAAAAAAGAAAATCCCCACGGAATAAATCAGAAGGGATTTGAAATTGCTTTGGGAAATCTTCTGACTTATCTGATCCGGAATAAAATCCGGCAGGAATTGGCACCTTCTTTTTCACTGATCACCAATCACTGTTTAAGGATCACTGATTACTGAAAAAGGGTTGCCAAGGCATCATCGGGCACAGTCCCTCCGCCTTTCTGGATAAGCATCTGTTAAAGAACTGAGGCAAAGGTAATAAATGAACCTGTACTTTTAACTAGCGGTTAAGTATCAAAGTTTCCTGCATTATGTTAGTGTCGTTCAACTCAACCACGATCAGATAAAGGCCCGCGCTCAGATTCTCAACACTGATTTGCTGCTGTCCGGCTTCCAATTCGCTCTCCAATAAGAGTCGCCCTGCCATATCATAGATGCAGAGTTTCCGCGGCTGTTCAAGGGAGTAACTCGAAACATTGATTACTTCACTTGCCGGATTCGGATAGATGGCTATACCTGATTCCTGCTCTGTAGATTCCACACCCGACGGTTTGAATTGACAAGGATGATATTCCGGAAACATCACCGGCGAAAGTTGCGTATTAATCGGCAAGCTGGATGGCACACTGGTTATACTCAAAGTTGCCAAAACCATGGGTGAAAGCACAGCAGCCGTGAGGGTAACAGCACTGTCGCATAATGCTCGTCCGTTATTATCCGCTTTCGTAATTACAAATGCCCAATCGTAAAGCACACTCGAGTTCTCATGTAGCCCGGGAAAAACGTAACCGCTATCACTGCAATACTCCAAAGCCGGACGGATCGCAAGATTCAACTCCGGATACACGTAATACCAAACCGGATTACCGCTGAAATCAATATGAGCCAGTCCCTGTTGTCCTGCAATAACATTGTGTCCGGCCATTGTGTAACCAACCGAATCGCGAACTACCGATGTACCCTGGAAATTGCTGCCGTAGCCATATCCACTGGCCCATAAAGGTGCGCCGGCCGTATCAATTCGGTATAATGCTGTTCCCCCATTCCAATAATCCGTACCAATGATCATCAGCTCATTCCCCGGATCCGAATTCACATCGAAAAAACAAACGTTGCCCCCTGTTTTGCGACACCACACAACTCCTCCGCTTGCATCCGTCTTCATCACTATTCCACAATAGGGAGCGATTCCTGCTGCAACAAATTCACCGGAGTTCAGCTCCACTACAGAATGGAATTCAACCTGCCCGCCGGGATCCCCGTATGATTTTGCCCAAATGATATTACCGATACTGTCGGTGCGCAGTAAATAGCCTTCAACACTCCCTGGCGCCATCGTATCTGCTGTAATTCCTGAAACAATTAAACCATGGTCTGCAGTTTCAGCTACACAATTTGGTCTGCTGCCACCTCGTCCTGAATATAACTTTGACCAGAGTAAATTTCCATTCACATCTGTTTTAATAAGGTACGTGCATTCACGCATTGGTGTATTCGTTGCGTTCTGAAAAAAGTATGCTATCGCAACAACATAGCCGCTATCCGAAGTTTGAATAACCGATGCACTGCTTCCGACCTTGATAGTAAAGTTGGCACAAGGGAACATTCTCACCCATTGCACAACTCCGCCGGGACCCATTTTCACCAAACAGCCTCGTACAACTGCAGGATTACCGGTGTCGAGCGCAAGCGGACGCATCGACGTGAAGATGTAACCTCCATCGTGTGTCTGCTTAAGATTATTTTCAGCGTGTATCGAACAGAAATCATTAAAGCCAACGACAAATTGTGTCGGCTGCGCTCTAAGCATTGTAATGCTTAACAGAATCAAAAACAGAGTAACGGTTTTCTTCATTATCCAAATAGTGGTTTACTGAGCAAGATACTGCGAAGTGTTGATGTGATGTTTGTTAAACTCCACTTTTCTTACACGATCAAGGGGTATATTATCGCGAGTACAATAAATAAGATTATCCGTCGTTTTCATTGGTCGTTCAGAATAATATAGGATAAAATATATTCATCTCTCGTTGTAACTTTCCTTTCCGCGCCGACTTATATCTCATGCGGAATCTTCCTGACCTGTTTCTCTCCGCGCTTCATTTCATTATTCACCAAACAGCACAGCGCATGAAAACAGCACTGAAAATGATTATTGCATTAAACGTAACAGCAATTGCAGCAGCCGCACAGAATCTTGTTCCGAATCCGGGATTTGAGAATCTGAAGGAGATCCCATGTAATCCAATGTTCGGCGATATGAGCGCATTCATTAGCGATTGGAAACAAGGTTCGCAAGGGACAGCTGATATTTTAAGCCGACGTGCAACTACTACTTGCTACGCTAATACAAATTCCACTAGCGGCATGAGTATCGGGAATGAAAATCCGCATGGAGGCGACAATATGGGAATGATCATGACTTCCGTTCGGCAGGATTATAGGGAATACCTGGGAGCGGTATTTTCACAACCGCTCGTTCCCGGCAAACGATATTACGCCGAAGTGTACGTTACTCTTGCCGATCGTTCCGGATTCGGAACCAACAATATCGGTTTCCTTTTTCGCACAGGAGAATTTAAAACCGCTTCGGGTTATCAAATCATCGGGAAGCCGCAAATAAACAACACTGAAATAATCACTACGATGAACGGTTGGGTGAAGGTCAGCGGAACATTTACTGCTTCGGAAGCCTATACGCACTTTGTCATCGGCAACTTTCTGCCGGAAGCAGATACTAAAAAACAAATCATTAAGGCGGGCAATACAGATCTGTATCACGATCACAGTGCTTATTACATTGACGATGTCTGCATCAGACCTGCAGGCAATCTCACAGCGACCGGAGATTCCATTGTTGCCATTGGAGCAACTGCCACATTCACTGCATCAGGTGCGAATACGTATAAATGGGTTGATGTAAGCAATCCGAATGTTGTAATCTGCACTGACGCGGTGCTCAAAATCAAAGTGAGCAGAAAGACTACGTTCCGTGTAAAGAGCGGCGATGATTACATCGACCTCACTGTTAACGTGCGCAAAACTATGCCGGCATATACCGAATCCATCAACGGCAGAAAAGTCCGCAAAGGAAGAAACGTAATTGTGCATCACGAAGAGATTGAAATTCAAGTACACGATAAAAATGAAATCGACGGAGACAGTATTGCACTTTACTACGGCGATTCTCTCGTAGCACAGCATGTTTCATTGGGGAAACGCAAACAAACATTCACGATTAAAGTGGATAAAGACATGCCGCGACAACTGATACTTTATGCTGAAAATCTGGGAAGCGTACCGCCAAATACCGCAGCTCTCACCATCAAAGATGGCCGCGATACAACGGATGTTGTGCTGGGCTCCGATTTCAAGTTCTGCGATTCGGTGATGCTGACGTACAAAGAGGATTGAAGGACAGACATTAGACGGTAGACGTTAGACTTTAGAGGATTTGACTAAACGAGTTCGATTCGTACAAATAGTTCATTAACAATAATGGGCAATTTGACCCGACACGAGCGCCCGTCTAAAGTCTAACGTCTAAAGTCTGTAGTCTACTTCCACATCGCCTTCCACTCTCTGTAAAAGCCCACGAGCTTTTTTCTGAAGAGAAGGAAGAGAAGGATGTAAGGCAATGCCATTAGATAAAGGATCGCCTGATTGATGCCGCCGGAAACCGGTATTCCGTCGCTGGAACCTGTTTCGGCTACTGCCTTGCACATGGCACACTGCGCATCGACGTTGGTGCTGAACAGCAGAACCGCGATGGACAACAGAATGATGTGCTTGAGTTTCATGGGTGTAAAGTTACGAAGGTTTATTTCGCAACGCATGACTTTTAACAGTTTTACCGGTAATACGGCGAAATCATCAGATACACAATCGGGCCGGTTACGCTGACAAAAAACCAAATGGGCCAGGTAATTTTCCCGAGTTTTTTGTGGCGCGGAAACTCCGATGTCATTCCACGATAAGCGGTGAACAGAATGAATGGCAGAATGATTGCCGCGAGGAAAATATGCGCAATCAGGATGAGCAGATAAAGTGTGCGTGTTCCTGCAACGGCTGCTTTTTCGGCGTCGTCAAGTACACCATTGAAATCTGAATCGCCGTACACTGTGTCGCCGCTAAGCAAATGATGCGTGATGTATGAAACGAGAAAAAGGATGGACAATACCATCGCATACATCATGGTCTTCTTGTGCGCTTCGTATTTTCCTTGCTTAACCAATAAAAGTGCGGCAACAAGCAGAATAGCAACGAGCGAATTGATCACCGCATTCACCGCAGCGAAAATGTGGACGTCAAATCCTGCGTTGATTTCCAGTTTGATCTTGCCCAAAGCAACAACAACTGCGAAAACAACAAATGAAAAAATTCCGATCAACCATCCGGCTTTACGATCGTTTTTGGCAATACTCGGCTGTAACATGTAGCGTGTTATTTAGAGAGTGTGTGAATGTCCTCAATCAGTAAACGCACCTGAGCGGTATCCGTTCCGGTGTAATATCCGCGAATGATTCCTTCTCGGTCGATCAAAGTGATGTAATCACTGTGAATGAAATCTTCTTCTCCTCCATCACCTTCCTCAATCGCAGGCAAACGCAACTGATAACGTACATAATCGTAAATCAGTTTCTTATCACCTGTAAGCAGATTCCATTGCAGTGAATCGCATTTAAAGCGTTTTGAATACGCGTGCAACGCACTTACACTGTCGCGCGCCGGATCAACGCTCAGTGAAAACAGCTTGACGTTTTCGTTGCCGGCAAATGCTTTTTGTACAGCAGTCATGTTTCCGGAAATAACCGGACAAATTCCTTCGCATGATGTGAAGAACAACTGCACAACAGAAATTTTTCCGTTAGCGATTGAAGTGGAAATAGTATCGCCGTATTGGTTGACTAACTCAACAGCCGGCACTTTATGAAAAACAGTATCTCCGTTTTGATCAGGCTCGCCGTAATATTTCGCAAGTCGCGGAATTCCCTGCATGCTGAATTCCTCTTTCGGAATTTCAGTCGGTCCGCAGGAAGACAACATTGTAACCGCGATTACAATCAGCGCTCCGAATACACTTTTCATCGTTTCTGCTCTACAGTTGATTCTTCCAGTGTCTGCACGCCTTCATCGCGTACCAGAACGTGCTTCACATCTTCTTTCATCTTGCGTACATCAGCAGCGTATCGGATATTATAGTAACCGCGGATACGACCCAAACGATCGATCAGCACGGCATCTGTTGTGGTTTGCCATGGATCTTTCCTTCTCGATGGATCGATTACATAGTAACACTGAGTTTTCAATGAATCAAACTGCGCAGGCGGCATAAATACCGTGTAAGCTGTGTCAACACCCAACTTCATTTCCTTTGCCATATCCGGTGCATTCGCAGGGACGTTTCCGGCAGAATCCGTTTGCAGAAAAAACACGAAGCGTGAATAGTTGTACGAATTTCTGTTGAGCTTGATGTCTTCAGCAAGAATAGCGAGCATCGTTCTTACACTATCCGGTGGTAAAAACACTGCGATATATAAGCGACCATCAAGTTTTCCTTCTGATGAAAATGACAAGCCTCCCGTTGTTAAACAACGGAAGGCCGGTATTTTATAATAAGAAGTATCGTTAACGGTTTTTCCGCATTTATTGTCTACACGTTGAATTACTTCACGTGGACCGAAAATCGGAGCGCGCATTACTTTCGGCGTTCCCAGAGCAAAGAAAATATAGATAAGCCCCGGGAAAAATAATAAAGCCGACAGCAGCGCTGCTTTTTTCATTTAGTGATGTTGTTCCGCTCCGTGCGCCTGTTCTGTTGGTTCCGAATCTCCGGGACCATTCAGACGGTGTTTGTGCACATAATTCCCTTCGCCCAATGTCATCATCACAAACAAGTAAAGAATGAAAACAGTGTAAGGAGCAAGGATCACCCACTTTGTCCACTTGCTTTCATCTTTAAGGTGCATGAACACCATTACAATGTAAGCGGCTTTCACGAGAGTGAGTGAAATGAAAGTTACTTTCAGAATTGTTTTGCTCAAGCCCCAATCAGCAGCGTAAAGACCAACAATAACTTCGAAGATCGTTACACCAAGGAGTAACCAGAATACATTCCAGAGTTTGCGACGGATTTTCTTACCAGTAGCTTCATCATGATGAGCTGATCTTTCGTAATCCGGATATACATCGTGAAAATCTGACATATGAATAGAGTGTTTTAAAGTTCTTAGATGAATTACAGAAGGTAGAAGAACGTGAATACGAATACCCACACCAAGTCAACGAAGTGCCAGTACAAACCAACTTTCTCAACCATTTCGTAGTGACCGACGCGTTCCATATAACCGTTGAGAGCCATCAAGAAAATAACCAGGTTAATGATTACTCCGGAGAATACGTGGAATCCGTGGAATCCTGTAATGAAGAAGAAGAAATCAGCGAACGCAATGTGACCGTATTCGTTGTGCTGAAGATTTGCACCGTGGAATTTTTCTCCTTGTGCAATAACAGTCGCGGATTGTTCTTTCGAAAGTTCTGTTCCGTGAAGAACAAGAACATCCATAATCGGTTTGTGTGTAGCGTGATCAACTTTGTAGAGATACATCTCCTGCTTGTAAAGTACAGCACCTTCGTCAGAACCTTTGATGAAGTTATACCACTCCCAAGCCTGCGATCCAACGAACATTAAACCACCGATAATCGTGAGGAACATCCAGATGAGAACGCCTTTTCTGTAATTACGATGACCGGCTTCAACGGCAAGTACCATTGTTACAGAAGACATGATGAGGATGAACGTCATCAAACCTACATACATCAATGGCAAATGCATTCCGTGAAGGAACGGGAAGTGATGGAATACCGCTTGCGGATCAGGCCATTCACCTGCGAAGTTGTGGCGGAAGAATCCGTATGCACAGAGGAAACCTGAGAATGTCAGGGCATCTGATACAAGGAAAAACCACATGAAAAGTTTACCGTAGCTGGCGCGCATTGGTGAGGACTGTCCGTCCCATGATGCTTGCTTGTCGAGTTCTGCAGTAGAGCCTGCCATAAGCGTATTGAATGTTAATTGGTTGTCGTAATTACGTAGCGTCCCGTAAGCATATCGGAACAGCGGTGCAAGTTTACTTAAAAATGGTTAAAAACAGGAACAAATATATCCATAAACCATCGAGAAAATGCCAATAAATGGATGTTAGTTTCACACCGTGAACATTTCCGGAGTGGTATTTACCCCTGAATCCCTTAATTGTGGTGATCAATAACGAAATCAGACCGCCAAAAAGGTGAAGGAGGTGAATGCCCGAAAGTGCATAGATGAACGACCCGGAAATCAATGCGCCCTGACCTTCAGGAGGCGAAAAGAAAATACCGTAGGCAACAAGTGCTTTCCACCCCAGCCACTGGAATAATGCGAACAATCCGCCAAGAATTACAGTACTGAGCATCAACATGTTGCCCATGGATTTTTTATCTGATCCGTAGGCCCATTGTGCCCCGATCAACGCCAAACTGCTGAGTAGAATAATTGCCGTACTGATCCAGAACTCTGAAGGCATGTTTACACTGAACCATGCTCCACCATCACGACGCACTACATAAGCGCTGGTCAATCCTCCGAAAAGCATTGTGATACTGAACACGCCCAGACGAACCAGATTGCGTTCTGCTTTCTCTTTGATTTGGCGTTGTTCGTTTACCGATTCCATTGTCATTGTTGCCATAATTTTCTATCCGAATAAATATGCGAGCTGCACAACCGGCAGATAAATGAATGATCCGAACATGAGTCGGGAAGCATCCTTGATTTCAAGTGAACTGTACAATTTCCACGCTTGGTAAAGGAACATGATTCCGCATACAAGCACAACAGAAATACCTATGATTCCGGTCATTCCGAACAACAATGGAAGCATACTGATCGGAAGAAGAAATAATGTGTAAACGAGAATCTGAAAAGCGCTTGATTTGTCACGCTCTTTCGATGGAAGTAAGCGGAAGCCTGCGTTTTTGTAATCATCATCCACAACCCAAGCAATTGCCCAGAAGTGCGGGAATTGCCACATGAACTGAACAGCGAAAAGCAATAATGCGTTGGTTCCAACGAAACCGAATCCGTCAGTTGCCGCAACCCAGCCCAACATGGCAGGAACCGCTCCCGGAAATGCGCCAACGAATACTGCGAAAGGTGTTACGCGCTTCAAGGGTGTGTAAGCGAAAACATAAAGTACCAAAGCGGTTGCGCTGAGAATAGCACTCAATGGATTGACAAATACGTGCAGAAAAACAATTCCGGTAATTCCCATCAGTGATGCGAGAATCATTCCTTCCGTAACACTCATTTTCCCTGTAGGAACAGGACGATTCATTGTACGCGGCATCAGTTTGTCGTATTCACGTTCAATGATCTGGTTGAAACCGTTAGATGCACCCGTTACAAAGAACCCTCCAAGGAACAGCATGATCATCCGAAGCCAATCAACTGAAGTGCCGAGTTCTTCAATGGCAATTACGTATCCGATTATTGCAGAGAAAACTACCAACGAGGCAAGTCTCAACTTTGCGAACTGAGCATATGAGGACATCTTACCTTTCATTCCGGCTTGCTTCTGTATAGTATGTGCTTCGGCGTTCTGCACTGGTTTTCTGCGTGCGCAAAGTTACTCACTCAGGGTGATACGTGGTTCTGAATACCGAACAAATTCGCAGAAGAAAACAGGGTGTTGGAAGAATTTCAGGGCTTCAACCCTCAAAGGGTTAACACCCTCCAAGGGTCCGGACCCTTCAGTTCTAGTAATCTGCGTGTGTGCGCCAGAGCGGCAGACTGAATCCGGCCATAACGAAAGATGATTTCATAGAACGCAAATTACCCGTACGTTCCGAACGCGCAATGGCAGTAAGTGAAATCCGCAAAGGGAATTTTGTATTGAATGTATATGCCGCATTTAACTCGGCAAGGAAAACATTTGTGGCGAAGCCCTGAAAAAGTTTATTGCCGTAATCATTTTCACGGGTCATGTACGATACAAATACGTTCTGCCCGTAATTGGTACCTGTTGTATCGCGGCCATAACGCATACCAACGAGTTTTCCTGATAAAGTGAAACCTTTGTTGTAGTATGCGAGTTTTCCGAACACTTCCATAAAATTCGCGCCCATCGGATGAGCTAAAGGCATTCCCGCGTTTGAATAACTCTGTTGCGGACTTCCATGCGAATACGTGTACGGTCGCACAACATTTACTTCCGTTTGCATGAGTAAATTTTCCACCATCGCAAAGTTGTAACACTTATAACCCATTTGAACGCCTTGCTTGTTTGCCCACCAACCGGCACCCCAGTTTTTAATTTCTTTCAGGAAAAATTCATCCAGAATTACCTGAGAATAAAAAACGTTGTTACGATTGAAACGGATCTTCACAGAAAATCCAAGCATGGCATTGTCTGAAGATCCTAAACTGTATTCCACAGGGCGGAAGAAAATCATCGGGTTGAGATAGTTCGGATCAAACCCACGCGAACGTGTTGAATCAGTTCCCTGCCACACCACACCTTCAAACACTCCGATGTTCAACCACTTTGCCGCATTGAAACTGATGTAATGCAATGAAGCAAACTTGTTGCGGAAATCGTTTTTGCTGCCGGTCGACATCGTCCAATCCTGCAACCAGGCGAATACTGATGTGTATTGCAACTTCCATATTGTAGTTTGCAATTTCGCATACGGAAATGCAGGACCGACATCAGATAGGAACAATGAACGGTGTCCGTCACCCCAAAAATGTTTGTCGCGCCCCAATTGAAAATTGAAAGCGGAATTCGGCCTCCAGATTACATTGCCTGAAAGATGTTGAAAGCTGTAACGATTACTATCGAGCATATAAGCACGATCGCCCCAACCCGGAACAATCATGTTTGTGCGCGCAATGGAATCCTGATAATTCGGAAGTGTAACAAGTCCGGCAGCAAGACGAAGATCATACCCGAATTTCTGTTTGAAGTCGCCGCCGATTCGCACACCGCCTGTTGTGTTCAGCATTAAACCGGAAGATTTCAAGTTGTAACCGGCCTGCAGATCATAGATGGGTTGAATTCCGAATGAATTCCGTGGCAAATAGATTGCCGCGTCTATTTCTCCAGGTTTGGAATAAACGTTGGCATTACAATAACGAGCCGAAATCTTTGCAACGTCAACATCATTTATTACTTGCGAAGAATCGTTCAGCACATAATAGCTGCGTACATCGGTGTTAAGCAGCGGCTTCACGGAAGTATGTGCTATGGCCGGAGAGTACGACAATCTTCCATTCGTCTCCTGAACGCCTTTGGCTGTCTTCTGATTGAGAAATTTATCGATCTGAATTTGTTCGGATTCTGCTCCCAGAATAAGCTGTTGTGCGACGACTGTTCTTCCTTGAAGCAGTATGAAAATCGTCGTAAATAAAATGAGGCGAAGGCGACGAATCGCTGAGAAATAATAGCAGAACGAAAACGTTTTCCTCATGCCGCCACTTCATTAATGTGACGCGTCTTCCCGCCTCCGGTGTTCTTCTTCATAGCAGAACGCTTGAGAAGCCATGGAACAAAGGTGAGGAGCACAACAATTCCGCCGGTGATGATAAATGAAACGGTAATGTTGAAGTAAATGCTGGTGATTCCGGCGAGTGCAATCACGAAAATGTTGGCGATGTAAATCCAGATAACCGTTTTAGCATGACTCATTCCGCTATCGATAAGCAGGTGATGCAAATGGTTCCTGTCAGCAGAAAACGGAGAAACACCTTTCATTGCGCGATAACCGAAAATGCGGAGTGTATCTGTTAAGGGATAAGCGAGAAACGCCATTCCAACAACAGGATTCACCAATTGATTCACCCAAGTTGCAGTTTGCGCTGCAGGTTTCATTTCGATAAAAGTGATAACAAGAATACTCATGATGAGTCCGATACTCAACGAACCGGAATCGCCCATGAAAATTTTTGCAGGAGAAAAATTGAAAACCAAAAATGCTGCCAATGATCCTGCAAGTGAGAACGCGAGAATCGCAGGAACCAAATGACCGCTAAGCACAAACATTGCGCCAAGCGTAGAAGAACTGATCAATCCAACACCTGCAGCAAGTCCGTCAACACCGTCAATCAGGTTGTATGCATTTACAATTACAATCATTGCGAACAATGACAGAAATATACTTGCCCAAAGCGGAATTTCATTGATACCGAACAATCCATGCATACTGCGCAATCGTGTTTCCGCCATCAGCACAAGAATCATACTTACGATAATTTGCGCTGCTAATTTTTTAATTGGTGCTGTACCGATTATATCATCTTTGACACCAACGAAAAACATCATGATGAGTGCAGCAACTACAAACTGAAACAAGTGTATACCACCCGAAACATATTCAGAAGCGAGAACATCATACGGAAACCACAAAGCGCATGCAAAAAGCGTTGCGGCAAAAATGATGATACCACCGATTGTCGGAACAACACGTTTGTGAAGCTTTCTGGCTTCACCCGGCTCGTCGAAAAGTCGTTTCAGGAATGCAACCTTGATCAACGAGGGCGTCGCGAACAAAACCACGCAAAATGCGGTAATTCCGGCTAAAATCAGGTAGATCATGGGTGTCAGCATATCGTCGAGACCTGCTAAGCTAACAGCTTATTAACAGGTTTTCAACAAATATAGAATTTTTAAAACAAATCGAAATTGGCATTGGTCAGCGAGGTGCGCAGTGCCACATATACGAAGGACGTTGAGCTTTGGTTGCCATTCACGTCCAGATTCCTGAAACGATAGCCGGCAGCAACATTCAGATTGCTTGCATAACTGATCATCCAGCCAACATGAATATCGCCTGACGTCAGCGTTGCCGGGATTCCGGTGCCTGGAAAATTCTGTATGTCACTCATGAAAATATTATGACCATAGTTGGCCGTATCATTATCAAGATTGGCTTTCGCAACGAATATATTTCCACTGATGAAAAAATCGCTCATCTTATAATAGAGCGTTGCATTTATCTCTTTAAATCCTGCGCCCAACGGATGTGCCAAAGCCTGATTGTAATGCGACCAGGAATAATCACCGGCGCTGGCCGCATAACTGAATGCGTTTACGGTATTATACTCCAATCGCAAGTGAAGATGCTTCACTGTGAATGCATCGAAGTAACGTATTCCTAACTGAAATCCATTCTTGTTCTTGCCGGGATTTAAAGCATCATTGGTTTTTACTTCATCCAACATCACCTGTCCGTACATAGTTAATGTCCTGAATAAATCGGCGCGGAATGTAGCTCCTACCAGATAGTTGTTCGGATTGTTCAAGCCATTGGCAATCGCACTTGCTCCTATTACCGGATTGAAATACCAGAAATCCAATTGCTGTCTATTAGAATCGTTCACAGGTTCATAAATCGCACCTTGAAAAAGTGATACTTCGAATGTGCGCAGAAACTTCCAGCTTACATGATGGAATACGGCTGACTTCTTCTTGAATAACGCTTCCGTTCCTACCGGAGGCGGCAGCGTGGAATATTTCAGATTCATCAGTGATGCATAGATGACTGAGTACTGAATATTCTTATTCGCTCCGATCCACCCGGTAAATCGTGCGTACGGATAATTGAAAGAATTGTCACTGAGCAACAGCGAGCGAATTCCATCACCAACGAAATGCTTGCCGTGTCCCACTTGTACATTGAAATAGCGGCACATCGACCATGAAATCATTCCCGAAGCCATAGCATAGTCGTAGCCTGTTGTTTTGAATTTCTTCCAACGACCCGTTCCCGGAATTACTTTGTACTCCAATGCGAATGAATCCTGATACGCAGGAAGAAACGCCTGATTTTCCATGAATGAAGTTTCGAAAGAAACTTTTGTCCCGATATCACCACGAGCAACAACACCGCGCGAGTTGATGTACAGCATTTCAGTTGATGTGTCATTCATCAATTTCGAATATTGCAAATTCAACATCGGGTCAATGTACAACCGGAACAAAGGCACATCACCTTTAGCGGGCTGCTCAACCTGTAGCAGGCTGTTTTGGTAATGATACTTTTTGATTCCGTGCTGAAATTTTCTTCTGCGTATCCACCCCGGCCCATGTCTTCCCGGATCTATACCCAAATGCGGTTGTATCGGCAAACGCGTTCCGTGATTGTTATGCACGTTGTATGAATGCCGCAACGGATGTCCTTGTTCAATCAGCGGTCGCAGTGATGTTTGAAGCGGCCATGCAACTACTGCAGGTTCTTCCAACGGTTGCAATGAATCCATGTTACTCACGAGAACATGTAACGTAGTGTCGGAATCGTAACTCATCAGCACAGTTGGCAACAAAAATCCTTTTGATCTCACCATTTGTGCTTCGCTCTCAGTCATCCATTGATCATTGAGCGGAAGATTACCTTGCTGAGCTGCAACAACACCGGAAAACAAAATGAATAACAGTATCAGTTTCTTCATAAGCGTTGCGCACCGCTTCCGGTTGTAGTGATCAAAGATTGAGATTCGAGCACATCTTTTACGGAATCATAAACCATTTGGATTCCTTCTGCAAGATTAATTTTGTGCTTCCATCCAAGGCTATGCAATTTACTTACGTCAGTGAGTTTGCGCGGTGTACCATCCGGTTTGCTTGTATCGAATCGGATTTCGCCACTAAAGCCGGTAATTTTTGCAATCAACTTTGCGAGCTCACCAATGCTGATCTCTGAACCCGTGCCGATGTTCACGAATCCGGATTCATTCCAATGCTGCATGATGTGCACACATGCATCAGCCATATCATCTGCGTGCAGAAATTCCCGAAGCGGCTTTCCGCTTCCCCACACTTCTACAAATGATGCATTCTGAACTTTTGCTGCATGAAACTTTCGCAATAATGCGGGCAATACGTGCGAATTTTTCAGATCGTAATTATCGTTGGGACCATACAGGTTCGTGGGCATTACCGAAACAAAATCGGAACCGTACTGAGCGCGGTACGCATCGCACATTTTTATTCCTGCGATTTTTGCAATCGCGTAAGGTTCGTTTGTCGATTCCAACTGACCTGTTAAAAGATATTCTTCTTTTAAAGGTTGCGGTGCATGCTTCGGATAAATGCAGGTTGACCCCAAAAACAAAAGTTTCTTTACACCGTTGATATGTGACTGATGAATCACATTATTCTGTATCATCAGATTGTCGTAAAGAAATTCTCCGCGCTGAATGTTATTGGCAAGTATTCCTCCGACTTTAGCAGCAGCAAGAAAAACATACTCCGGTTTTTCAGTTCTGAAAAAATCAGCGACGGATTGTTGATTCCGCAGATCCAACTCATCGGAAGTTCTGAAAACAAAATTCGAATAACCATTAGACAGCAGATTTCTGTGAATGGCTGAACCAACCATTCCTCGATGACCTGCAATGTATATTCTTGCGTCCGAATTCAAAGTCTTGCGAAGCGCTCCTGCTACTCGTGAAAATTATTGACTTCATGTCCGCCTTCCAGAAGGTATTTGTCCTTGCGGAAAGAACGAAGATCGGATTGGACCATTTCTCTGCACAATTCTTCAACGGTGTGTTTCGGTTTCCAACCGAGTTCACGTTCCGCTTTGGATGCGTCACCAACAAGAAGATCTACTTCTGCAGGACGGAAATAACGCGGATCAATCTGCACATGCACCTTTCCGGTTAACGTATCTATTCCGCGCTCTTCTGCACCTTTACCATCCCAACGCAACACAATACCGGCTTCACGGAAAGCGTAATCTACAAATGTCCGAACGGAAATTTTCTTCCCTGTTGCAAGTACATAATCATCCGGTTTTTCCTGCTGCAACATCAGCCACATTCCTTCAACGTAATCTTTAGCATGACCCCAATCGCGTTCTGCATCAAGGTTCCCGAGATAAAGTTTCTCCTGCAATCCGAGCTTGATTTTCGCAGCGGCTCTTGTGATTTTACGTGTTACAAAAGTTTCTCCGCGTATCGGGCTTTCGTGATTAAAGAGTATTCCGTTGCATGCATACATGTTGTATGCTTCGCGATAGTTTTTCGTAATCCAGAAAGCGTACAACTTTGCTACACCGTACGGACTTCTCGGATAAAATGGAGTTGTTTCTTTCTGAGGAATCTCCTGAACCAAACCATACAGTTCGGATGTGGAAGCCTGATAGAAACGTGTTTTATTTTCTAATTTCAGAATACGCATTGCTTCGAGAATACGCAACGTACCGATAGCGTCAGCATTTGCAGTGTACTCAGGAGTTTCAAATGAAACCTGAACGTGTGATTGCGCCGCGAGATTATAAATCTCATCAGGTTGAACCTCCTGAACAATACGGATCAGATTGGTTGAATCTGTAAGATCACCGTAATGCAAATGAAATGGAACTCCCTTCTCATGAGGATCATGGTACAGATGATCAATACGATGCGTATTGAACAATGAACTGCGGCGTTTTACACCGTGCACAGTATAACCTTTGCTCAGTAATAATTCAGCGAGATAAGCGCCATCCTGTCCGGTAACCCCGGTAATCAATGCTGTTTTTGCCATAAGTATTCTGCGAATTTACGCTTAAGTGCAGAATGTAGTGAATAAATTATCGAACCAGTACAATGCGACCGGAATATTGAAGATCGTGATTATCCGCAGTGTTAAGTCGCCAAACATATGTTCCTGCAGGTAATTTGTTCCCGTTAACATCAGTACCGTTCCAGCCTTCTGATAGTTGAGTTGTTCTGTACACCGGTTCTCCGAGGATATTGTAAATCACCCACTCGCCTTCATTTAAACACGAAATGTTATGCAAATACACTGCGCCCAATTGAGATCCGTTGTCAGGCATTAGCAATTGTCCTGCATACGGTGTGCACGATGCAGACCACTCGTTGACCGATGAAAGTGTATCATTGACGTAATTGAAGCATGTTGCATCCAATCTGAATGTGTATCCGTCTTTAAATCCATAAGATGTTTCGGTATGCGGACCAAACGTACTCGTTGGGCCTTGATAAAAACCAACTGTATACACTTTACAATCGTTTGTACATTCAATTCCGTATCCGCGATCTTCTCCCGCTCCGCCTGCTTGTACAGCCCACCGCCAAACACCCGCCGTATCAATTCCGGCTGTAAATATCTGCACACTGTCAGTACCGGTATTAAGAGTTATGTTGTTACCGAATCTGACATTGGCGCCTTTAATCTGACCGGTTACATAAATGCAATGTTGACCATTGGATGATATTGCGCGCCCGCTTTCTCCTCCACTGTCAGATCCGGCTTTTGATGCCCACAACCAATTGCCTTGCTGATCCATTTTGGCCACAAAAATATCTTTACCACCGGGACCGCCATTATTGTTCAGTGTATCACCGTCGAAATTCAACTCCGCACGAAATTCTCCGGTAACATATAAAAAACCGTCTGCTCCGCAGGTAACACCATTGGCTCGGTCATCATTATAACCTCCCACTTGTTTTACCCATTGATAATTACCAAGAACATCGTATTTAACAACATAAATATCACGACTGTTCGCAACAGATGACAGGGTGCTAGTTCCGAAAGTTTTATTGGCTCCGTAAAATCCGCCTACAACATATACTCCTGCATTATTGTCAATTACAATATCATTGTCGCGCTGAACATCGGCGCCGTCGAAAGTGCGCACCCATTGCCAAACTCCTGCCGGCGAAAGCTTGGCAAGAAATGCAATCGAATCGCTGTAAGAAAACGGAGGTAGTGAACCAAACTGCGCAGTGCATACAGGAGGTCCGTAATGTGTGGATAAAAATCCTGTCACGTAAATGTTACCGAGTTGATCAGTTACAATATCAAAAGCATGATCATCACCGTCTCCTCCTCCGGTAACAGCCCAAATCAGATTTCCTGCCTGATCGTATTTCACAATAAACGGACTGTCAGCCGATCCTGCGAGATAATAGGGTCCTACTTGCATGCTGCTCCAGAATGTTCCGCAGATGATAACATTATCATCTTTGTCAACATGAACACCGAGTGCACGATCATCCAGTCCGCTGTTGCAATAATTTGCCCAGATGTAATTTCCAAGTGCATCTTGTTTGGCTACGAAAGCATCTTTGCTGTAACCGCCGCTTCCCGTTGTAATAGATCCGAATGTTCCCGTTCCGTTAAAAAATCCGCAAGAGTATACTGAACCGTCGGAGCCCATAGCTACATCCAGAGACTTATCATTTCCGGTATTTCCGCAAGATGTGCTCCAGTTCCAAACCGGCCCTTGAGCGTTGAGTCCCGATACTAATACAAGCATCAGAATTGTTAAGTGATAAGAGTACTTCATGTTAAACGAAAGTTAACAAAAAGTCTGAGACACTACAACAACAACGGCAGCTTTCGTTACCCGAATAGTGTATCGTTCGTTACGCGGTTATATCAATGCCAGAAACCAAGGATTCAGCAATTGCTCCCTGTTATAGCGAAGTTCAGTTTTATCCGGCCAAACAACAACCTTTCCTCCTGCTGCAAGCAGAACTGCATGACCGGCTGCAGTGTCCCATTCCATCGTTGGAGCAAATCGAGGATAAGCATGTGCGTTCCGCTCTGCTACGAGACAGAATTTTAGTGAAGAGCCTGAAGCGATAAACTCAACAGCTCCATGAATCTTCTTCATTTCATCAACGTAAGATTCTGTTTCAGGCGAACCATGCGAACGGCTCCCAACCATGGTAAATGTTTCCGGAAGTGAATTTCGTCCCAATGGTACGGCTTCTCCGTCGATGTTATCACTTTTAACAAGGAATGCGCCTGAACCAGTTGCGCCGTAATACAGTTTCTTCAACGCAGGAGCATACACAACGCCAAAAACCGGAATTCCTTCCCGAACTAATGCGATGTTCACGGTGAATTCCCCGTTGCGTTTAATGAACTCTTTTGTTCCATCGAGCGGATCTACAATCCACAATTCCTTCCAGTTTTTTCTTTCCCCGTATGGAATTTCTTCATCACCTTCTTCACTTAAAACAGGAATGCCTGTTGACTTAAGCCCTTCAACAATAATTTTATGTGCTGCCTTGTCTGCCAATGTCAGTGGCGAATTATCGCTTTTCATTTCCACACCGAAGTCACCTTCATTGTAGATCTTCATTATTGCTTTGCCTGCGTCAATAGCGACCTTCAGTACTTCAGTGAAATCATCCATAGATCAGTACTTCGCTCCGCCCGTTCCGATATTTTCAATCGGATGCCATGTTGTTTTTGTTTCCTGAAGATCGCAAATCAAATAAGGATTTTGCGAAGCACTGTCGTGCCAGTTCAACGACCAATTAAAGAAACGTTTCACGTTAAGCGCGCTTAATTCCTGTGCAGATTTAATCGTTGTTTTATCGTTACCGCAATACACCAGCGCATTCACATCCATGTGAGACGCCATGTGAGAAATCAATTCTCCTGCATTACCTGTAAGAATGTTTACAACGCCACCCGGCAGATCTGAAGTTGCAAGTACTTCACCGAATGTAACAGCACAAAGCGGTTTACTCTCCGATGCAAGTACAATACATGTGTTGCCTCCTGCTATAATCGGCCCGATGACAGACACGAGCCCTAGCAGCGATGTATCTTCAGAAGCAACTGCAGCAACAACGCCTGTTGGTTCCGGCACTGAAAAATTGAAGTGCGATGATTGCACCGGATTCACTGATGAAAAAACAGCAGTGAACTTATCACACCATCCCGAGTAATATACCAATCGATCTACAGCGAGTGCCACTTCCTTCTCCGCCTGCGATTTCGTTGCTCCTTGAAGCATGAGTTCCTCAATGAATTGCGCTTTGCGTGTTTCCAGCATTTCCGCAATACGGTAAAGGATCTGACTTCTGTTAAATGCCGCACGACCGCTCCATCCTCCGAATGCACCACGTGCCGCGACCACAGCGTTACGGAAATCTTTTCTGGATGAAAGGCAAATATTCGCGATTACATTTTTCTTCTTATCCAGTAAAGGATAATAGCGTCCCGATTCAGTTCTGGGAAATTGTCCGCCTATGTACAGCTTATATGTTTTGAGTACTTCGATTCGTGTCATTTTGCTTAACCGCAGAGTGCGCTGAGGTTATCCGCATGAGTTCGCTGAGTTAGATTATCAATCAACTATTTTCTAAATTTTCAAGTAAGCCGCCAATCCCTGGACTCCGCCTTCTCGTCCGAAACCGCTTTCCTTGTAACCTCCGAAAGGAGAAACAGGATCAAACTTGTTGTACGTATTTGCCCACACAACACCTGCACGGAGTTTTCCGGTAAGATTGAAAATACGCGAACCTTTATCTGTCCATACTCCTGCGGATAATCCGTAAGGAATATTGTTCGCTTTCTCAATTACTTCTTCCACTGTACGGAATGTTTGAATCGTAAGCACAGGGCCGAAAATTTCTTCCTGCACAATACGATGCGATTGTGATGCATTCAGAAACAATGTCGGTTTGCAGAAATATCCGGTCTTCGGAATTGTTCCTGATGGTTGCCACATTTCAGCACCTTCATCTTTACCCAGCCCAATGTAGTAATTGATCTTTTCCAATTGTTCTTTGGAATTGATGGCGCCTACATCTGTATTCTTGTCCAGCGGATCGCCTACTCGCAACGTTTCAATTCTGTCTTTCAGTTTTCTGATCAACTTATCAGCAACACCTTCCTGAACAAACAATCTGGAACCTGCACAGCATACATGTCCCTGATTGAAAAATATCCCGTTGATGATTCCTTCCACTGCTTGATCCAAAGGTGCGTCTTCGAATACAATATTTGCAGCTTTACCACCCAATTCAAGTGTAAGTTTCTTGCCTGTTCCTGCAACGGCTTTCTGGATAATCTTTCCGACATCAGTGGAACCGGTGAAAGCAATTTTCGCAACATCCTTATGATTTACCAATGCAGCACCTGCATCTCCGAAACCGTTTACAATATTCACAACTCCCGGAGGTAAACCACTGTCACGAATAATTTCTGCAAGTTTCATTGCTGTCAATGGTGTTGACTCCGCAGGTTTTAATACAACCGTATTTCCACATGCTAAAGCCGGAGCAATTTTCCATGCTGCCATCAGGAGCGGAAAATTCCAAGGAATAATTTGTCCCGCAACTCCAAGCGATTCAGGCGTGCGTCCCGGAAATGCGTATTCAAGTTTATCCGCCCATCCTGCATAGTAGAAAAAATGCGCTGCAGCCAACGGAACATCAATGTCTCTGGATTCGCGAATCGGTTTTCCTCCATCCATAGATTCAATCACCGCTAACTCGCGTGCACGCTCCTGAATCATTCTGGCAATACGATAAAGATATTTCCCGCGCTCAGCAGCGGGCATTTTCTTCCACACTTTATCGTAAGCGGTTTTTGCAGCTTTCACTGCTTTATCCATATCACGTGCATCACCTTTTCCTACATCTGCAAGTGCTTTT
>JBJOKQ010000003.1:0-43156 GCA_046046005.1 Bacteroidota bacterium
CAGGTTGCACAGCGTTTCGGTCGCAGCATTCTTGAGCTCGGAGGAAACAATGCTATCATCGTTTCAGAACACGCCGACTTGAGCATGGTTCTTGTAGGCGCGGTATTCGGTGCCGTGGGAACAGCAGGACAGCGTTGTACCTCAACACGTCGTTTGATCGTTCACGAAAGTGTTTATGACAAAACGATCAGTGTACTTAAGAATGCATACGGACAGTTGAAAATCGGAAATCCGCTTGATGCTGCGAATCACGTTGGTCCGCTGATCGACAAAGGTGCGGTGAATGATTATCTCAACGCAATTGAAAAAGCAAAGAAAGAAGGCGGCAAAGTTGTGGTTGAAGGCGGTGTTCTCGAAGGAGAAGGTTACGAAAGCGGATGCTACGTAAAGCCTTGCATCATTGAAGCGAAGAACGAATATCAAATCGTACAGGAAGAAACATTTGCGCCAATTCTTTACGTTCTGAAATACAAAACGATTGACGAAGCGATCGCAATGCAGAATGGAGTACCGCAAGGTTTGTCATCTTCTATCTTCACCAACAGTATGCGTGAAATGGAACAGTTCCTTTCACACGAAGGTTCTGACTGCGGTATCGCAAACGTGAACATCGGCACTTCAGGTGCGGAGATCGGTGGTGCATTTGGTGGTGAGAAAGAAACCGGAGGCGGTCGTGAATCAGGTTCTGATGCGTGGAAAGTGTACATGCGTCGTCAGACAAACACAATCAACTATTCAACAAGCTTACCGTTGGCGCAGGGAATCAAGTTTGATTTTTAAAAATTAACCACGGAGACACGGAGCCACAGAGAAAATGTCTGTGGCTTTTGTGTTTTATGCACATAGTTTAACTTTGGTCGAATGAAATTATCCCGTTTGTTACTGATAGTTGCATTGTTTGTCGCAACAGTGTTGAGTGCACAAAACGATCTGCTTCGTGCAGGGCAATGGCGTGGCATACTCACGCTGAACGACACAACAGAGTTGCCTTTCAGTTTTGAGATTCAGCAAACGACTTCAGGAATGCAACTTACTGTGATTAACGCAGCGGAGCGAATTGTAACAGAAGGTTTCCGTTTCACAGAAGATTCGGTTTGGTGGACGATGCCGGTATTCAATACCAAGTTCAAATGCAAGCGTGATAGCGAAACATACATTTCAGGTGAATGGCATAATACAGCAGCGGGGAAACCTTATGTCCTCAAGTTCTATGCAATGTATGGTAAGGAAAGATTCCCTGAAGATTTTGTTTGTGCCGGCAGCCACAACTTTGCAGGAAAGTGGGAATGTACTTTTTCACCCGGAACAAAAAGCGAAAGCAAAGCTATCGGATTGTTCAATTATAAAGGCAACGGAAAGCACACGGGTACTTTCGCAACGGAGTTCGGCGATTACCGCTATCTGGAAGGAGCGTATACAGGATGTAACACCATGACATTGTCCATCTTCGACGGACAGTTTGCGATGTTGTTCGTTGCACATCTGAACAACGACACAATATCAGGTGAATATTGGTCAGGGAAGTATTATCACGAAAACTGGAAGGCAAAGCGCAATGACAAATTTGAATTGCGTAATCCGGATGAACTTGCGTGGGCAAAGGACTCGACGGATGTTGACTTTACTTTCAATGATCTCACAGGGAAACCTGTTTCGCTTTCTGATTACCGCGGGAAAGTAGTGATCGTGCAGATAATGGGAACATGGTGTCCGAATTGTTTGGATGAAACCGCATGGATGCAGGATGTGTATGGCAAGTATCATTCACAAGGATTGGAAATCATCGGACTCGCATACGAACGTAAAGGAGATACTGCAACACAGAATGCAGCAATCAGAAGAATACGCGATCGTTATCATGTAACTTATCCGTTGCTGAACACCGGGAAGAGCGGTAAAGATTCTGCTTCAGCAAGTTTACCTTTCATCAGCGGAATATTTTGTTTCCCGACATCGATTTACATTGATAAAAACGGAAATGTTCGTCGCATACACAGCGGGTACAACGGTCCCGCAACAGGCGTTTACTATCAGCGCGATTCAGAGGAAGCTTTACGTTTCATACAGCAGTTGCTTGCTGAAAAGCCCAAGCAATAATGGCTTCAACAACGAGATATTTCCTGCAGCTTTCTTACAACGGGGCAACATTTTCCGGATGGCAATTTCAACCAGGTCTTCCAACAGTGCAAGGAGAATTGGAGCGCGCACTGAGTGCTTTGCTTCATGAAAAAATTACGGTAATGGGTTGCGGAAGAACAGATGCCGGAGTTCATGCCTTGTTATATTATGCACACATCGATGCAACTGCACAAGGATTGGAAAACGATCAGCAGTTTCTGTTTCGTTTGAACAAAACATTGCACGAAGGAATTGCAGTACAAAGAGTTTTCACTGTAGCTGACAATGTACATGCAAGATATTCGGCCAAGAGGAGAACGTATGAATATTTTATCTGCAGGAGTAAAAATCCTTTTCAGAAAGATCAACGTTGGTTGTTGCATGAAGATATCGACATCGGAAAGCTGAATGCGGCTGCTTCAATTATATCACAACAAAGTGAATTTATTTCATTCAGTAAATCGGGCAACGACTCGATGACAACACTTTGTACAATTCAAGAATCAGCGTGGAGAGTTCAGGATGATGTTCTGATTTACAGAATCTCAGCGAATCGTTTTTTGCGTTGTATGGTAAGAATGCTTGTCGGCACAATGGTGGAACACTCGAAGGGCAGAATATCCGCAGAACAATTTCAGAACATTTTTCTTGCAAAGAAGCAGCCCGATGTGGTGTATATCGCTCCGGCAAACGGATTGTTCCTGATAGACATCGAATATCCTGAGGGAATTGTGCAGGAAAACTGATCCGGCTTCAAAGTATTTATCGCAAAAATTGCGTGCAGCTTCATTCTGATTTTGCAGCATTTGCATTTAATGCAACCCCCGTTCGTTTAGATTTCATGGCAGTATTCTTTTTGCAAATTTTGCAACGATGCTTAATTCCATCGCAAAATCCAGTTTCGATGCAGCTCCTAACAGTGCGAAGTTTGTGAAAACAAAAGTTATGAAAGCACTGAAAGTTCTTGCTGCAATATTATTCTCTGTTTCATTACTCGCACAGACAGATGTTAATCCGGCTCCGGAGTTTATTCGCCCTCAGCGTACATTAGCATGGGCTCCGCTGGCAATGGCGGATATGACAGGCGGCGCAGGATTACGTTTATCATCTGAATATCGATTGAATGGAATCTGGAACGGTATGTCCGAAGCAACTGTTTACTTACCGTACAACAACTTTTACAGGAGTACTTCCGGAGTTCGCGTTCGTCAGGATTTCAGAAAGTACAATCCGGGCAAAAATTATTTTTACGGTGTTTCGTTCATGTTCAAATATCAGCAGATTGATCATATTGCGATTGTGCCAATCAGCGATTCCACGCGATACAGGAAAAATTATTCATTGATCAAGAATATTATTTGTCCGGCATTTGTAATTGGAACACATACTTACATGGGAGAAACCGAAGGATGGTACATTGAAACATCTGCGTATCTCGGTTTACGTTTTAAAGACGCGCACATGGAAGGATTGACCGGATCGGAAGCGGGATCAATGTGGCCGTATGATTTAGAGGCCACTGACTTTGCGTTGAGAATGGCTCTTCAGGACGGGATTTATGTTCATCCTGAAATTTCAGGTACAATTAAAATCGGGTTTGATTTCGGGAGCAAAAGCAAAAGAAGCTGATTGAACTCAACTGCTTCCATGGAGAAATACATAATCCTCCATGACAGTTAACATACATTTTGATTTCTTGTGTCACATTCATCGATCAAATTCACTTAAACATCTCAATTTGCGTCTGCGCTCAGCAGGGAGTAAATTTGATTAACAAAATCCGCCGTCATGACATTCTATATTATCGGAATCGGACTTTTATTAATAATTCTAGAACGTATAATTCCGGATCAGAAGTTGCCGCATGTAAAAGGTTGGTGGCTTCGGGTTGTAGTTCTCAATATTTTCCAAATCGGAGTTCTGTTTCTGGGAAAGGCAACGTGGGACAACTGGTTTGTCGGCGCATCTGTATTTGATACATCGGCTTATTTTTCGGAACCTATTGGCGGATTTCTGGGATATATCGCTGTAACTTTCTTTTACTATTGGTGGCATCGCTGGAGACATACTGTCAATTTTCTTTGGCTAACGATGCATCAGGTTCATCATAGCCCTCAACGTATCGAGACTATTACGTCTTTCTACAAGCATCCACTGGAGATTATTTGTAATTCAATAATAATCGGCGCAATAAATTTTCTGATACTGGGATTGTCTCTTGAGGCAGCATCGTGGAGTTTATTGTATGCGGCACTGGGCGAATATTTTTATCATATGAACATCCGCACGCCGCATTGGGTTGGATACTTTTTTCAAAGGCCGGAAATGCATCGCATCCATCATGAGCGCGGAAAGCATTACTACAACTTTTCTGATCTTCCGGTATGGGATATGTTATTCGGAACATATAAGAATCCTCGAGACGAGCGCACTGTTTGCGGATTTAAGCCGGAGCGCGAACGAAGATTATTTGATATGTTGCTTTTTCGAAATGTGAATAAACCGTTTTCAGGCAAGAATAGGAAATGAGAAAGGCGGCATACTTTTTAATTGTTGTCATCGGCTTATTGCAAATAGCGGGTTACTGTTTCAGATCTCCGTCTATTCGAGGTTTGGGACAAGCGCTATCATCTTCTCCGTTACCGATTGTTTTCACAGAGGTGAAGGGAGTGGAAACTTTCGCTGCCGACTTCTTCATTGGTTTTACAGATTCGACCGGTGCGTATAAAGAAGTGGTTATAACTCCGGAAATGTATAGTAAGTTGAAGGGTCCTTACAACAGGAGAAATGTTTACGGAGCTGCTATTTCATATGGTCCTGTTTTGCCGGAGAAGATTTGGAAGTCTGTACTGAATTACGGTGTGTGTAATAAAACATTGCTAACGGAACTCGGCGTTCCGCATAATGGAACGAACTATGTAGTTCGAATTAAATCGAGAACGGAAGGAAGAATCGGTCAGACATGGGAACTTCATACAAATTGCCAATGATCGCACCGATATCAGCCAAACACTTTGCAGTGTTTCGTATAATACTGGGCGTGTACTTGATCCAGCATTTTGCTTTTTTAATTCCCTATGCGCAGGAAATCTGGAGTAATACCGGTGTGTTTCCTTCGCCGAGTTTAAATTTCACTCACGGTGTGTTCCCGAATGTTCTTAACTACTGTGATAGCACGGAATTTATCATTGCGTTCCTGATTGCATTGCTTCTTTTCTCCGTTCTGTTTACGTTAGGTTTTTACAGGCGATTGGCAGCACTCTTTATTTGGTATGGGTGGGTGTGCTTGTTTGACAGAAACAATTTAATCAGTAATCCTGGTATTCCTTTTGTTGGCTGGTTGTTGTTGTGTTGCACTATGATTCCGGGCGGAGAATGTTATTCTTTAAAACCTAAAGCGAAATCGGATTGGGAGTTTCCGAGAGTTCTCTGGATCGGGGCATGGATTGTCATGAGCTTGTCCTATACAATCAGCGGTATTGATAAGTTGCAATCGCCGAGTTGGCTTAACGGCTCTGCAATTTTACACTTGGTTAATAATCCTCTTGCAAGAGACTGGTGGCTGCGTGAAATAGTTGCTGAATTGCCGGTTTGGATTATTAAACTAATGACATATTCAATCTTAACCATTGAAGTGCTTTTTGCTCCTTTTGCTCTATTGCGTATAACCAGAAAATGGATTTGGTTGGCTGCAGTTTTAATGCACGTTGGTATTTTACTTTTGGTTGACTTTGCAGATTTGACCGCGGGAATGCTAATGATTCACATTATAACGTTTGATGTGAACTGGTTTCCGCGGGTCCATCAATTCATTCGTGATCGATTTATGAATCGTTTTTCTCTATTCCGCTGACAGAATACCTTCCTGTTTTAATTCAGAATCTTAAGTTGCCGATTCAATTTTGTTTTGTAAAATAAATTTTCAGAGGCACTTGCGGCCCCTGAAAATTTGATCATTAATGTTATTTCAGCAGCGAAACATGTCCGTTGTACTTGTGTGTTCGTCCCTCAAAGTCTTTCAGAATTACTTTGTAAACGTAAACATCCTGTTGCGCAATAGCTGATCCGTCATTGGCGCGTCCGTCCCAACCTTCTCTGAGATCATCACTTTCATATATCTTATTTCCCCAGCGATCGAAGATCATCATTTCAAATGTGGTGATCTCTTCACCGTAAACATAGAATACATCGTTTGTGCCGTCGGCATTCGGGGTGAATGCATTCGGAATGAAAACTGTGAATTCAGGAATGATTTCCAGAGGCTGAACCAAAGTGTCAGTGCATCCACCGGTAGCAACAGCCACCAGCTTTACATTGAATGTTCCTTCGCGCTGATAAGTATGAACAGGAGATGCGACCGTTGACGTAGTTGAGTCGCCGAAATCCCAGAACCAGCCGATCGTGTTTGTACTGGATTCGTCTTCGAACATAATCGTCGGCTCAATCATGGATACTTCGGTTCGCGACATTGAAAAATTAGCTACAGGAGAATCGTAAACAATAACGCTGACAAGCGTATTCGATGTTCCGACACATCCCGCCGGACTTGTTGCTGTGATACTCAGCGTGTAGGTTCCTGATGAGGTGTAACTGTGTTGCGGACTGTTACCCGTTCCTGTGGAATTATCGCCGAAATCCCAGAAGTAAAAACAGTTCTGGTTCGCGAAAGTTGTATCCTGGAACACCAATGATACCTCATCACATCCGCTCGCATTCTGGGAAGGAACATTGACAAGCGGAAGAGGATTAACAGTAATCGTTGTAACAGCCGGCACAACAACACCGCAGATATTGGAAACGTTTACGGAGTAAGTTGTTGTAACTGCAGGATAAACTGTGTGCGGGCCGGAGCCAAATAAATTGTTGTTCCAATTCCACGTTAGCGGACCTGTGTTACCATTCACCAGAGTTGTAATTACTGCACTTGCTCCTGCACAGATTGCGGGAGTGGAAACGATTTGCAGATTGGCAGGCGAGAACTGATACACATCTGCGGTTATCGTCGACGGCATACTTGAGCAACCGTTCGCATCAATGGCTGTAACGGTCCAGGTTGTTTGTGTGGATGCATATACTGTATACGCATTACCGTTACCAATATTCGGTGACCAATTGTATGTGAAGTTGCCATTACCTCCGCTGCCAATTGCAGTAATATAGAATGGCGAGTTAGGACATATGGTATCGCTTGGTGAAACTATAACTGATACCGGTGACGGCTGAGTGATTGTAACTGTACTGATCGTTGCACAACCATTTGCATCGGTTACTGTTACGGTGAATGTTCCTGCGATCATGTTCGTTGCAACGGGTGTGCTTTGCGCAGGAGCGGTGTTCCAATTGTAAGTATACGGCGCTGTTCCTCCCGAGGCTTGCACTGTTGCAGACCCATTGTTTCCGGCGTTGCATGACACCGAATTTACAGCGCCGATTAGTGCATTAAGAGCAGGAGGTTCTGTTATTACAGCGTTGATGGCGGATGTACATCCATTAGCATCTGTAACAGTTGCTGTATAATTTCCCGCCTGCAGATTCAATATGGTATTACCGAATTGAATTGGGACAGTATTCCAACTGAAATTGTAGTTTCCTGTTCCTCCGCTCGCATTCACACTTGCAGATCCGTTGGAGCCGCCATAACATGTAACGTCTGCAGTTGCAATGTTCGCTGTAATAGGCAGTGGTTCGGTGACGGTAACCGATTGCAGAGAAGTACAGCCATTCGCATCAGAAACAACAACGTTGTAGTTTCCGGAGTTCAATCCGGATGCATTTGCTGATGCCTGTGCAGGTGTGGAATTCCAGCTGTAACTGTATGGTGCGGTTCCGCCTGTTGCCATAGCGTTTACTTGTCCATCGTTGCCATTAGCGCACGAAACGTTATTCACAAGTAGCGCGTTAACACTCAAAGGTGATGAAGGTTGTGTAATTGTATACGTAGCTGTATTTGTGCACCCGCTGGCAGTAGTTACTGTTACGCTGTATACACCTGCTGATGCGTTCAGCAAATCCTGGTTCGTAGTATTATTCGACCATGCATAAGTATAAGGTTGCTGACCTCCGTTAACATTCAGGTAAATATTCTGTGTACCGCCGAAGCAATTGATGTTTGAGTATGTTGCGTTGATGTTTGAATTCGCAGGACCTGAAGGAACAACAGCCACCGCAGACATTACGCATCCTGCGGCATCCGTTACGTACACTGTATAAGTTCCTGCGGTTAACCCGTTGGCATTTGCGTTGTTCCCTCCGCTTGGTTGCCAGTTGAAACTATACGGACCGGTCCCTCCGGTTGCTAGTGCACTCGCGGTACCATTGGATGCGCCGCAATTGGTGGCTGTTGTTGTCACACCTACACTGAATCCTGAAACTGTAATGCAGAAAGCGAACGTTTGTGATCCGGAATACGGACAAGCATCATCGCTTACGGTTACTGTGAAGCAATATGGAATTGTACTGATGTCAGCTGTTGTTGGTGACCAGTTGAAAACTCCTGTTGGAAGCGGAGTGCCGGTTACCGTAAATGATGCAGCGGGTATTCCGTTATTCCATGACATTGTTACGACTTGTCCCGCGTCTGCATCGAATGCATTTACGTTAAACGTGAACGGCGATCCGGCGCAAATCGTTGCGCTGTACACATTCGTGTTGTTAATTCCTGCTGTATACGGAAGTTGGTTATTGCACATCACTGTGCGAACCTGAATATCGCGAACAACTGTACCGATGAGAACGCCGTTTCGCCATTCTTCAACACGAACCGACATAACCGCAACAATAATCTGACTTGGCGTCATGCAGATATCTCCTGTAACAGGATTCAATGTCATTGCGGGAGATGAAGGAATGGGTTGTGTAGTAGAGTAGGGAGCAATGAATGTTACAGGTTGCGCGGGTCCGCTCATTGGATTCACGAGTGAATACGCAAGTGAATCGCCGTCAGGATCTAAAGCGCCGTGATTGAAGCAATACGTTTGTCCTGCACAAACAAACGGTACAGGATCGTTGGAGAAAGCAGGAGAATTATTGCACGGTGCAGCAACGTTGTTGAGCGTTGTTTCTATGTAGATGTTTTGTCCGCCGGGATTTACTATCGTATTAATTGCAGCATTGCGACAACACAGATTGAAACTGAAAACCCAATCTGTACAGGCTGCTGGCAGATTGATGATGCCTTCATAAATCCATTCCTGCACGCCCGGATTGTTACCTCCGTTGCAAACCGTTTGCATTTGCGGACAGATCGGTGTTACGTCAATTCCTGTTCCCGGAATAGGATATAGCGTAGTGTTGAAATTCTGATTGCAGGTTGCTGATGACGTGTTGATCACTACTGATCCGGGAGCCGCGGATCCGGAACAATCCCGATAAAATGAAAGGCGCAGCAGATATTGATTTCCGCCAAGGCAGGTGTATGTGAGATCTCCGCCCTGTGCATGTGAAGCGTAAGCTTCTCCCGATAATTGAATGAATAACACTATAAGCAGTAGCCGTAATTTCCAGATAATCGTGTAAGCGTTTTTCATAGGGACCTCTCTTTTCTGGTTTAGTGTGTGTGTGATTCAAGGAACTGGTATTTTGAACGGCACAAGTTCCGTGTGGTTACATCAATTCATTCGTTCAAAGCTGTTGATAAATTATTATGCATGCATAGTAAATGCCTAACACCCTGAAAATGTGAAGCCGGGGGAGAGTATAAAAAAAGGTTTCACGTTTTCACGGAAACCTAAAAAAAGTCCTGTCGTATAATATGCTTGTGGGGTTTCGCGAAAAAATCGCGAGAGCAGGTTCGTATTGTGTTTCACTTGAAATACTACCTGCGCGGAGCATATTCATGAGCGCAGAACGCCGGTCTGATCGGAAAAAACTACTGCTGTACCTATCAATAAAAAACGCCCCGGGTTATAACCCGAGGCGCTTCAGTTTCAGAAAGTATTGTTTACTTCTTCTTCACTTCTTTTACATCATTCGGATCAAAAGTTGCGCCTTTTACATCACAGGTTGCAACAATCTCGAATGTTGATTTTTCTCCGTCAGCAAATTTGGAAAGCTTACCAAGTCCGCCAACTACGCCGCCTTTTTCAGCCATGCGATCATTGCTTGATTTGGAATAGGTAAACGGCACTGTGTATTCGAACTTTTTCGTTTCACCCGCTTTCATTGTGAAGCCAGGGAATTTCTGAACACCAAGATCAAAAGTTTTTTCTGTTTTGTCGTCGCCGCGCCCTGTGCTCCACTTTTCTTCAAATTTCACTTCAAGGCTTACGATTTCCTGATCACTTTTCGCAACCAATTCTACTGTTCCGCTGATACTCGGATCGTCAACCGAGAAAGTAGCAGGTACCGTTACATTTACTTTTACAGTTCCAATGCCGAAGAACTGCTTGATTTTACCTAAGAATCCCATATTGTTTTTGTGTTTAATGTTTAACGGGCGCAAGATACAAAAGTGTTTCGGGAATCAATTGTCATATTTTTCTGCAAACGAATATTGACATTCGCCTGACAGATCAGTTAATTCTCACACCGATTACCAACACATCATCCACCTGCTCAAGAGCGCCTTTCCATTGATCAAAAGATTTTCTGAGTTCACTTTCCTGTGCTTCAACCTTCATTCCCGAAATCCGAGTTAATAAATCACGAAGTTGATTGTACTTGAATTTCTTTCCTTGAGGCCCTCCGAATTGATCAGCATAACCATCAGAAAAAAGATAGATCATATCACCGGGTTGCATCTGAATTTCATGATTGGTAAATGTGTCGACTATGCCATTTACATTCACTCCGATCGGAGATTTATCTGCTTTAATCTGACTCAGTATTCCGTTACGTACTAGATAAAGCGGATTAAAGACGCCGGCAAATTGCAACATGCGGGTGTTTTCATTGTAACTGCATAATGCAATATCCATTCCGTCCTTAACAGTGTTACCTGATTCAGATTGCCGAAGTAATTTGTTGACACCGTAATCCAATTCGCGCAATATCTCCGATGGTTTCGTAAGGCGCAATTCATTAACAGCCCGGTTGAGTAAATTGAAACCGACAACAGACATTAATGCTCCCGGCACTCCATGTCCCGTACAGTCGACAGCAGCGAATATTTTCTGATTGTCAATTGTGTCGATCCAATAAAAATCACCGCTCACAACATCTTTCGGCAAATAGAGAATGAAACTTTCCGGTAGTGTTTTCTTGACAATGGAAACCGGAGCCAATATGGAATCCTGAATTCTGCGCGCATAATTGATGCTGTCCGTGATTTCGTCTTTTTGTAAAGTAATTTCTTTGTTCTTCTTCTCAAGAACATCAGCCAATCTGTTTTTTGAACGAAATCTATTGTACAGCAACAATGACAATAGTACAAGGACAGCAACACCGCCAATCAAAATGAGAATACGATTGTTCAGTGCTTCCTGCTTCAATTCTGCTTCCGCTTGTCGGAGTTTCAGTTCCTGATCTTTCTTCCCGATATTATATTTCTGTTTTTCCTGATCAACGCGGCTTTGCTCATCTTCACCATGTAATTGATCATTTAAAGTGATGTATTTGCGCAAATAGATAAGTGAAGAATCGTACTCTTTCTGCGATTCGAAAACCGAAGATAAACTGTAGTACGTGTCCATGAGATGCTGTTTCAAATTGTGTTTCATTGCGATCTCCATTGCATTTCTGAAATAGTGCAATGCAGAATCGCGATTACCGAGGCCGTCATGAATTTTTCCGAGTGTTCCCAGATTCCCCACTGTTCCATCCGGTCGATTCAGTTTCATATTCATCGAGAGTGCAATATGTGCGTAAAAGAGTGCGCTGTCCAATTTCTCCATGTGTAAAAAGCAATTGGCAATATTGTTCACTGCCATACTTACTTTTGAATCAGCTCCGATAGAACGAAATGTTACTTCTGCCATTCGCAGATAAATCAACGAAGAGTCATAGTCCCCGCGCTGATCAAGAATTGCGCCGATGTTGGATGCAGCTGCCGCTTCAAACCCCGGATTATTCTGACTGCTCTTGTTCATTTCCAGAGCAGTGACATAGTTGAACAGCGCAGAGTTCAGATCTTTTTGAGAGTAATAAATGTTACCAAGCGTGAGTCTGCAAACTGCAATTGCGAAAGTGTCGTTGAGTTTTTCATTGATCTGAAGCGACTGCAAACAGAACGCAGCAGAGTTTCCGTAATCCCCCGTCTTCTGGTAAAGATTTGCAGTGTTGAGCAAAATCTTCGCCTCTTCTCCGGATGACTTCATTGTGCGCGACACAATCAACGCACTGTCGTAATACATCAGCGCATCTGCAAATTCACCTTGACTTTCAAAACTCTGAGCGAGCAGGTTGTATCCATTTTCCAAGCCGAGATTGTAATTCTGAAGCCGGGAATATGCAATCGCTCTGCGAGAATATTCTCTTGATTTGTTTGCGTCTGTAAATCTGTAGCTATCGGCAATGCGGTTGCATAGATTAGCTTTTGCTGTATCATTTTGTTCAAGCAGAAGCAGTTTTTTCAAGCTGTCCGCTTTTTGATTCTGTTGTCCGAACAACGAATCACTGCGCAAAGAATAAACGAGCAGCAGAATAAATGAACAGTAGCTAAAATAGGATTTGATCATCAGAGTCTGATTCCAATTATTAGAACATCATCCACTTGCTCCAGATTTCCTTTCCATTTTGTGAATGAAGTGTGAAGAATATCCCGTTGTTGTTGAAGACTGAGATTGGAGTTATTAAGCAGCAACTCCTGAAGTTTTTTTACCATGAACTTCTTTCCCTTCGGGCCGCCAAATTGATCGGCATAACCATCAGTTGTCATGTAGATCGTGTCGTTCGCTTTCAATTGAAAGCTATGCGTGTTGAAATGTCTGATTTCTTCGTACTGATCACCGGCAATGCCGCACTTATTTGCTTTTATTTCAGAGAACGATCCGTTGCTGATAATCCACATGGATCTGTTGGCGCCGGCATATGTTACACTACGGGTTAATGGATCTATAGCACAAATTGCAATATCCATTCCGTCTTTTGTGCTTCCTCCTGCATCTTGCTTCAGAGCTTTACGTACGCGAATATGAAGTTCCTGAAGAATTTGTCCCGGGTCGATAATTCCATCTTCAACTATAATCTGATTGAGAATAGTATTTCCAATCATACTCATTAATGCGCCCGGAACGCCGTGTCCGGTGCAATCCGCGCACACAGCGAACGTTAACCCGTTTCTTTGCGCAAACCAATAGAAATCTCCGCTTACAATATCACGAGGTTCAAACAGAACGAAACTTTCAGCGAAAAGTTTTCGCAATTCTTCTTCTTCCGGTAATATCGCGGTTTGAATACGTTTAGCGTATTGTATACTGTCCTGAATTCCGGTATAGGCTTCCTCAAGATCTTCCTTTTGTTTTTCTATTTGATGTTTCTGCTGTACGACTTCCTGTGTACGCGTTTGGACGATTCTTTCAAGTTTTTCTTTCTGCAAGCGTAATCGTCTTGCACTCAAACGTACGGTTGCAAACAAAGTCAAAAAGAAAACTACACCATATCCTGCATAAGCCCAGCCTGTTCTGTACCACGGAGGTAAAATTGTAAATGTATAACGCGACTCGGTACTTTGCATTCCGAAGGAATTGGAAGCGCGCACTACAAACGTGTAAGTTCCCTCATGCAGATTTGTATATTCTTTCCAGGCAACAGCTGAGAGTGAAGACCACGTTGTATCAAAGCCGATGAGTTTATATTGAAAAGTTACGGATGTGTTATAAGTGAAGTAAGGTGCAGCAAAGTAAAAGGCAACGGAGTTTCGTGAGTATGGAATCTCAAGCGCGACAGAAGGAAAGAAAACCTCGGACGTGTCGCCGGTGAATTTTACTCCTGTAATCAATGCATTGAATTTAACCGAAGTGTCAATATGATTCGAAAGATCATATTGAACAAGTTGCTGCTGATTCATGATCCAAAGAATACTATCCGGCATTGCAATTCCGAATTGAATGTTTTCTCCTGCGAAAAGTTCACCAAGCAATACCGGTACGGGATAAACATAATCTTTACGCCATCCGTAAAACACGGTATACTCGTTACCTTCTTCTTCGCTGAACATACGGAAGTTGAATCCGTCGGATTTTATTTTAAGCACTCCGCTTCTGACTTTTTCATTGATGTCAGGAGCAAGACGAAAGCATACGGAAGAATCATTTTTGTCAAGCGAAGGAATATAACGGTACGAACCGAAGTAACTTACATAATATACCGAATCACCAATTGTTACCGGGAAGTAATCGTCCAACGGTAAACCGTTGACAGAAGTATATTCTTTCATAGAAAATACAGAGTCTGTGATTCCGGCATTGATACGCAACACAGTTTTGAATCTTGTGAAGGCTGAAAAAGAAATGGTTCCGTTATTTTCATGTTGCGCCGGTGACATACGCAGCAACTCTGTGCCCGGAAGTTCGTACGTAAAAGCGGACTCCCATTTTCCGTTAGTGTTTTTGATTACAGATAGTCCGCCTTTTTCTGCAGTCATAAATACTTTGCCCGTATCAATCCATTGCATTTCATTGGTGTACCAATTGGTAATGGCAACGTTTGAATTTCTGACTTTATCGTATTCAAAAACACCCATGGAAGATGAGATGAGCAGATATCGTCCATAAGGTTTTACATCCCACACTTCATTCTGCGGAATATTCAATTTGATAAACTGCAAAGGACCACCGGGTATTGAAGGCCCTGTTTTCTTGTATAAACCTTCGGAGGTTCCGACATACATTGTATCGCCTGCAAAAACACCTACTTCCAATGTGCCTGTTAATCCGGTTTCTTCTCCATAAGTAACAGCCGGAACATCATAACAAATCATGGAACAACCATCATTGTGCATGAGCCAGATATTTTTTTCACGATCAACGAACAGTTCCGTTATCGTTTCATTACTCAAGCCGCTTTTACGATTGAAGAATGCTTTCATTCGAAATGAACGATCATAGATCGCAAATCCGATCCGACTGTTAACGGCAAACTCATTCGCATTAATCCATTCGCAACCAAGCACAGTACCACTCGTTAACAATGTATCGCCGGATACATTGAATAAAGTGAATGATGGGTTATCTGAATTTACATTCCCCATTTTGTAAAAACCGTGATCACCAGTAAGCAGCAGAAGTGTATCGGGTGTATATTCCAGTATTCCCAACAGACGTTCTTCACCGATGAATGCAGAATTCGCTACTTTTTTCATTTCGGTTCCGGCAATTTCCATTAAACCGACACCGCGTTGTTTTACAAAAAGTCTATTTCCTGCACCGAACATCAATGCGAACGAATGGCCTGATTCCGGCTCAATTGTACCTGTAACATTTTTTCCTTCGAGAATGAAAATCCGCTCACCGCTTTCAAAATAGATTCTGTTGCCTATCTGGTATGATTCCCATACATCTGTAAAAACCGCCTGCTCAGGAGTAAGTTGATCGACAAAACTTCTGTATTTAAACATGCCGCTGGCATCGCGCTCGAGACAACCGAATTCACCAACGGCGCCTACATAAATTATTCCGGATTGCTCGTCAAGATGCAATTGTCGTGTTGCCGCACCGCGTTTAACGGGTACAGTGTACCAGCGAATGCCATCATAAACATAAATCGCCGATGTGGAAGCAATGTAAAGTAATCCGCTGCTGTCCTGAACGCATTGCCATGTTTGATTGAAACCGTGATACTCACTCGATTTATAGTTGCGGATGTAATACGGACTTTGTTGTGCATCACATACGATGCAGAAGAACAAAATCGAAATTACAATCAGCGCTGCTCTCATTTGCTATGTTCAAGTGCCTGTTCGAGATCCGCAACTATATCCGTGATGTGCTCCAGTCCGACAGAAATACGTACAAGTCCGGGAGTAATTCCAGTACTGAGTCTTTCCGCTTCCGTTAGTTTTGCGTGCGTTGTTGATGCGGGATGTGTAACTGTTGTGCGTGTATCGCCGAGATTCGCTGTAAGTGAGCACATCTTTATTGCATCAAGAAATCTGCGCCCTTGTTCAAGTCCGCCTTTCAATTCAAATGTAACAACACCGCCTCCGCCTTTCATTTGCTTTCTGGCGATTTCATATTGCGGATGTGAAAGCAGCCAAGGATATTTAACGGATTTCACTGAAGGATGATGTTCCAGCAGTCCTGCAAGCTTTAATGCATTTTCTGAATGACGTTCCATGCGAAGATGCAATGTCTCCAGACTTTTTGAAAGTACCCACGCATTGAAAGGCGATAATGAAGGACCTGTTGCGCGACAGAAAAGATAAACTTCTTTCACCAGATCTTTTCTTCCGCAAACAGCACCACCCATTACGCGACCTTGTCCGTCAATGAACTTGGTTGCAGAATGTGTAACAATGTCGGCACCAAACTTTGCAGGCTGCTGCAATGCCGGAGTAGCGAAACAATTGTCAATATTCAGAATGACCTTGTGCTTGCGTGCCAATTGTCCCAACCATTCGAGATCAACCAAATCCAATCCGGGATTTGTAGGCGTTTCAGCAAAAATCATTTTTGTATTCGGGCGAATCAATGCCTCCCACGTTTCAGGTTTATTGATATCCGCATACGAATATTCAATTCCCCAACGCGTCAGATATTTTGTAATTACAGTATGCGTTGATCCGAATATGGAACTGCAAGCAAGCAGATGATCTCCCGCTTTCAGAAACGCAAGAAATGATGCCGTGATCGCCGACATTCCTGAAGCAGTTGCAAAGCAATCTTCTGTTTCTTCAAGCGCCGCCAGCTTCTGTTCAAATTCGGTTACATTCGGATTTGAAAAGCGACTGTAAATATTCACGTCCTTCTCATCAGCGAAAGCAGCGCGCATTTCTTCGGCATTATCAAAAACAAAACTTGATGTAAGGAAGATTGGAGTTGAATGTTCCCCCTCGTTGCTGCGCTCGGTTTGAATGCGGATCGCTTTTGACTCTGGTCTCATTACAATTAGATATTAGGCAGTCGTATTATACAAGTTTGTTGCCGTTGAGCACTATTTCCCAGCTGATCTTGGCGCCGGCTATTTCAAGGGTCTTCGATACCGAACAGTATTTTTCCATAGAAAGTTGACACGCACGCTTTGCTTTTTCAGGATCAATTGCGCCTTCCAGATGATAAACGATGTGCGCCTGTTGCCACAAAGCCGGTTCCTTACCTTTCTGCCGTTCGCCGTCAATTTCAATCCTGAAATCTTTGATTTCCTGTTTCTGTTTTTTCAGAATCATGATGATATCAATCGCACTGCAGCCACCAACAGACATGAGCAAGGCCTGCATCGGGCGAACACCTTTGCCTTTTCCTCCGATTTCCGGATTCGCATCAAAATGCATGATTTCTTCTCCCTGACCTTTCGCTTCGAAATGAAACGCATCGTCAAGTCGCTGAAGTGTAACTTTCATGGGTAATAATTTATATCTGTAAAGATAGAAATTAGCGTATCATGCACTGTGGTATATTTGCAGTGTTATGAAGGAAAACCTCTATAGGTTCAACAGGGATTTTCAGACAGAATCAGGGATTGTGATCTCCGGACTGGAACTGTTCTATTGCACTTCCGGCGAATACGTTCAAGGTAAATCGCGTGTTGTTTGGGTATGTCATGCATTAACGGCAAGCGCAGATTGTGAATCGTGGTGGCCTGATTTGATAGGAGCAGGTAGAGCTTTAGGGAAAGTTGATGAGTTTGTGATTTGTGTCAACATTCCTTCCAGCTGTTACGGCAGCACAGGTCCGTTGAGTGTTAATCCGAAAACCGGAGAGAAATATTATTCGCAGTTTCCGGTGTTCACAGTGCGAGACATTGTAAGCTCGTTTATAGAATTGAGAAAGCATTTGCAAATCGATACTATTGATTTACTCATTGGAGGATCAATGGGCGGTTATCAATGTGTTGAGTGGGCAATCATGGAGCCTGAAGCAATTAAGAATCTTGTTTTGGTTGCAACCGGTGCGCGCGAATCGGCATGGGGAATTGCTATTCATACTTCACAACGTTTGGCAATTGAAACTGATCCTTCATTCGGAGAGAAGCGGGACGAAGCTGGTGCTAAAGGTTTGAAAACAGCCCGTGCGATAGGCATGCTTACGTATCGCAGTTATGAGGCGTTCGTTGCTTCACAATCGGATGAAGATGATCGCACGGATAATTTCAAAGTATCATCATACATACATTATCAAGGTGATAAGTTGGTGAATCGATTCAATGCGTATTCATATTGGTTACTTACAAAAACCATGGATTCGCACAACGTTGGTCGCGGTAGAGCAGGTGTGGAGTCCGCTTTGAAATCAATCAGTGCACGGACATTGTGCATCGGTATCAGCAGCGATTTTTTATGTCCGGTGAAAGAACAGAAGTTTCTTGCGGCTAATATCCCGGATGCAACGTACGTGGAAATAGATTCACCCTTCGGGCACGATGGTTTTCTTGTGGAAGGGAAAGTTATTGGCGATATAATTCAGAACTGGGCGGATACGAACTGATTCCTGCAAGCAGTAATAATGCGGGTTAAAAATTTTCGAGCGCTTCCCACAACTCAATCTTGTTTCCTTCCGGATCCATAATGTGCGCAAACTTACCATAGTCGTAAACCTGCATTTCTCCGATAACCTGCACGCCTTCTTTTTTCAATTCCTCTAGAAGCTCCGGGAGATTTTCAACGCGGTAATTGATCATGAATTCTTTTTGGGAGGGCTCAAAATATTTGGTGTCGTTTTTAAACGGATTCCAAACAGTTTGTCCTTTCACTTCGGGATTTTCTGCATCGCGCCAATCAAAAACAGCTCCGTATTCAGTAGCCGGAATGCCGAGATGTTTAGCATACCATTCGCGTTGCGCTTGCGGATCAGCACACTTGAAAAACACTCCGCCCAGTGACGTTACTCGCTTTTTCATAGGAAGTCAGGTTTAGCTTTTTATTTTCATTCAACAATTACTACTTGTGCCGTACGTATTGAGGAATCATCCTCTACGGAAATGAAGTAGCTTCCATCGGGCAATGTACTCAGATCTACAGCAGATGAATTCAAAGTTTTTGAAAGCACCAATTTTCCGGTATTATCAGTAACGCTCAACACGCAAGGGAATGCAGCATTGATGTTTAATTGTCCTGAACTCGGATTTGGATAAACTTCAAGATCATTGATGACACTTTGATTTTCGCTCACGCCTGTTCCCGAAAAAGCTTCTTCATCGAAAATTCTTGCATAAACAATATCGTAATAACCGCCGTTTCCGTTAGGTGTGTTATATGTGGAGTCAAATGTCCACTGACTGATTTCTCCCAGTGATCCGGTAACTGCAACCGCTCCGTTACCTGCAATACATAATCCTCCGGAGTAGTCATTCAGATATTCTCCTCCGGCTTTGAACCAACGGAAGTTGCCTGTTGAATCCGTTTTCAAAACTCCTATATCAAAACTGCCGGGATAAGGACCGTTTAATGTGTTGCTCTGATAGTACACAGGTGTGTAGAAACTTCCACTGATATAGATTTCTCCTTCTCTACCCAATCGCAATCGTACAAGCTCATCGAATGCGAAGGAAGTACCTATCACCTGCTCTGACCACACGGGATTTCCTGCATTGTCAAACTCCACTAAATAATTTCCCAGCTGCGCTGAATTGGAATTGTTCCCATTTAGGGTATCATTTCCGATTATCAACTGACCGTAAAAAGTTCCGATACAAATAGCGTGACCTTCTGCGTCAGCACGCACGTCTTTATACATTTCCAGATAGGATTGCACCATAGATCCTCCGTAATTTCTGAGCCATAGCGGTTGCAGTGCAGTTGTATATTTTGCAATGAAAGCATCTTCTGTTCCGTTTGAATGCGCTACGACATTATTCCCTTGCCAGCAACTGTCGCGAAATGTTCCTGTTACATACAAAGCATTCTCGTGAGCAGAGTAGTCCATCGCCCAACAACCATAATATGTTGCTCCGCGTTCAATATTTCTTTGAAGCATAGCCCCGTTGCTGTTAAACTTTGTCAGATACATCGCATAAAAAGAACCCGCAATGTTTGAATTGAAATTACCGTTTGACGCCTGAATCGTCAGCGCGCTGTTGTCGTAAGAAAATCCGCCGAGATAAACATTGCCGCTGTCGTCAGCAGTTAATCCCGGACCCATGCTCAGTTGCGTACCTGTTACAACATTTGCCCACAACATTTGCCCTGAAGAATCTATACATGCTACATAATCAGCACTGCCGATGTAACTACGTGTAATGATTCCGGATTGAGCATCTCCGAATTGGCAAGGGCCTTGACTTGCTTGTCCGGCAATGTATATTCTATCGCCGTTTTCTGAAACCAAAACACGGCGACCGTAATCAATACCTCCGGTGCCAATTGGCAACGCCCACAACGGAGTTCCGTCGGATTTTGTTTTGATCAAACACGCATCATGGAACGTCGACTGATTGTAAAGCAAGTCTCCATTAACATTCAGCGTATCATAGAAATCACCTACGATGTAAAGATTTCCGAATTGATCCGCTTGAATATCTGAACCGTCATCAGGTTTGTACGTACCTGTGTTTACTATTCTTTTTGCCCATTCAAAATTTGCAATTTGCGAATTTGCGGAAAGCGTGAATAACAATGCAAAAAGAGTGGCGAATCGGTTTAATTTCATGTGTGTGTGTTTTATAGAATTTCAAATTCATTTCCAAGTGAAACTACATGTTGAGACGGGAACCCTGAATCATGTCATTGCCTGTTTCATATTTGCCTGTTTTCTCATCAATGAAAACATCGCGATCCTTACGCCGTTGCAGTTTTATATTGATCAATACTTCGTCGGTACCGGCGTCGAAAACGATCTGCTGTATTCTTTCCACAAGGCTCATCACCTCAGTATATCGTCCTTCAATCACAGTTTCAAAAGGACACACTTTGTACTTCAAGCCTGATTGATGAATACAGTTTATTGCTTTATCAATGATCTCATATTTATCTTCATGTCCCGCGAGTGGAAGAACCTGTATTGCAAGATTAACGATGTTGTCTTTCATAAGTTCCAATTAATAAAATCGAATCCCCGCAATCAATACATCGTCAACTTGAAACATGTTCCCTTTCCAGGTCTCGAACTCTTTCACAAGTTCATCGCGTTGTTGAGTTGCAGAAGATTGCTGTATTGCAGCCAGTTTTGCTTTCAGTCTGCTGTATTTGTATTTCTTGCTGTAATAGGCTCCCGGAATTCCGCAGAACTGATCGGCGTATCCATCCGTACACATCCAAACATTAGTGACGTCTGTAAGAGAAATTGAATGTATTGTGAATCGTTTGTGTCGATCCATATAATATCCGATAGGTTGACGATCGCCTTTCAGCTCCAGTAATTCCTTTGATGTAGTAGAATAGAAAAGTGAATTGTTCGCACCTGAAAAATGCAGCATCTCATTTTTTTCATCAACAACCGCAATTGCAATATCCATTCCGTCGCTTGTCGAATCCCGATCTTCATTCTGTCGTAGCGACTTGACGACTTTTTCCGTGAGCAAATTCAGTATCTCGTCAGGTTGCGTCACACCCTTTTCATTCACTATTTCATTGAGTAACGATGTACCGATGAGCGACATAAACGCGCCCGGTACTCCATGGCCTGTACAATCTGCTACAGCAAATATTTTCTGATTGTTTTTACTCGTTACCCACCAGAAATCTCCGCTTACAATATCGCGCGGTTTGTAAATGAGAAACGATTCCGGAAAAAGTTCTTTCAGATATTCTCTCGACGGCATCACTGCATGCTGAATACGCAGTGCGTAGTTGATACTGTCTACAATATCACGATGTTGCTCTTCAACTATTTTTTTCTGTCCTGCAATTTCAGTTTTCTGTTCTTCAAGAAGCACATTCACTTTCCGCGTGCGACGCATATTTCTCCAGATTACAATCGCAACTATCAATACGGCAACAAACCCAATGGCGAACAACCACCCTTTAGCGCGTTCTTGCTGCAAAGCCGCTTCGCGTATGGCACTTTCAGATGAAAGCTGATCTATTTTACGTTGGTTGCGTTCATTCTCAAGCGATGCATTCAACTCATCAATTCGTTTTCGGCTTTCTTCTCCGTTCAGCTGTTCGTACGTTGCATGATATTTACCGTAATATTCATACGCAGTTTTATAATCTCCATCAACGGAATATATACCTGCAAGCGACAGATAGTTGGTCGCCATCATGTCTTTGAACTGTAGCTCTGTTGAAATTTCCAGACTGCGATTCACATAGTACAATGCGCTGTCAATCATTTTACGCTGACCGTAAATTTCACCGATGTTGTTCAGCAATATTGCAACACCGTTTCTGTCACCGATTTCTTCACGAATCTTCAGTGCCTGATGATACATTGCCGCTGCCCGTTCAAGATCACCGCGATCACTGTAAATCATTGCCATATTATTCAGGCAGATCGCTACAAGACGATTGTTATTGGTTTGTTGCGAAAGAGCAAGGGAACGTTGATAATACAGAAGCGCGGACGAATCCTGCTTCATGTCCAAATACACATTACCGATGCGTGCTAATGCGTTTGCGGTTCGTTTGTTGTCGCCGCTTGATTCATACATACTCAATCCAAGCAATTCGTATTTCAACGCGTCTTTGAAATTGTCCTGATCGTGGTAAATAACACCGATGTTGAGATAGGAATTTCCTGCCTCGGATTTGTCGGCTTCATTTTTATTGCTGCGCAACGACTGATTATAGTGCTGTAACGCTGCAAGCGGATCGCCCTTTTCCCGATGAATGAATCCCATCTTGTTGTAACAGGATGCGACCTTTGATGAATCGCCAAGACTTCGGTAATCTGTCAGGAGATCGGTGTACATCTTCAGTGCACTGTCCGATTTCCCGGAATAGTATACAGCGTATGCACGTTCAAATTGCGCATCAGCTACGCCTTTTTTACTGTTCATCCGCTTCGCATACTTCGTTGCTTCGTCACAATAAAAAAACGTACTGTCGAGATTGTTGTTGGTGAATTGTGCCGCCAATGATATGCAGATACGAAGTCGGACGGAGTCGTGTGAAGCAGACTTTATATCCGAAGCAGATTGCGCATGAATCCTGCACAATGAGAAAAACCAAATGAATGAAGTAAGGAAGATGCGCCGGGAAGACATGACCTTATTCCGTGTGGATGAGCTTACAATATAGGAAACTTATCCGCCTGAATGCAAGCGTTTAATTAACGCATCAATGCGGGCATTAGTAAGCCAGCAGGACAATGCCTACCGCGAATTTGAAATAGCGAAAATCATCTTTCACTTCTTCGCCAATGTAGTTCGGCGGACTCATGCTGTATGATGCGAAGTCTTGTGGCAAACTGTCGTAATCAGTGTCTTTGTCGGCATCGTCAAGCCGGATCGGGAAAATGGATAAATGATAACTGCAATTTGCTCTGATTCCAATATAGTCTGTCAACATGTAAGCCAAGCCAAGACCGCCGGAAAGTTCTCCGTGAAATCCTGTGTATTTGCCATCTAAAGCAGCGGAGTTTACCGGACTGCTGCCCTGGACGTAACTTGATTTTATTACAGCACGTCCGATTCCAAGACCGAGGTCAATGATACCGTTAAGTGTATTGGCTTCATGTTCTCCCAATATAATGTTCCACCGTCCGTTCAGCATGTTAGCGTGAAGACTGAGGTTGCGTTCTCCACCGTCGTTACGTATGAATGACGCGGAACTTTTCGCGCGGGAATACTCGACAACCCAAAGGATAGGATTGTCTTCAAATGCAAATCCGGCACCAATTGTAAAACCAACTCCGGGGGTTGATGGTTTTACGGTGCGTAACTGACTGCTGTTTGCTGCAGCATAACTGTCGGCGAATCTGGTAAATGTTTTAGACTTGATAGTCTGAAAATTCGGGTATACATACGCGATCAATTGCGCGTGAACGGTAATTGTGAAGCAAGCGCCAAGCGTTGCAAATAGGAGTGCGATTTTTTTCATAATGTTTAATTAATAACCCTCAACAATCAGGAAAGTCACATTGTAAAACGAAACCCTCTTCAATTTGAAGAGGGTTCATTCACGTTTTCAAAACACTTAACTGATTAGCTTCCGCACGCCTCGCATCCTTCCGGATCATCGAGTGAGCAGGTGATCTGTTCCATTCCGACTTCTGCTGAAATCGTTGTGTCTTCTGCTTTCGGAGTAAGTTGCAATGCAGCTTGATCAACAGTAAACTTGATCGCATCTGCTGCAGCTTTCGTACGCAGATAATACATTCCGGTCTTCAAACCTTTCTCCCATGCGTAGAAGTGCATAGAAGTTAATTTTCCGAAGTTCGGGCTCGACACAAAGAGGTTCAGTGACTGCGACTGGCAGATAAATGCGCCACGATCAGCAGCCATATCAATCAATGCACGCTGCGGGATTTCCCACACAGTGCGGTACAGATCCTTGATGTTTTGCGGGATCTCAGGAATTTCCTGGATAGATCCGTTTGCTGCAATGATCTTGTTTTTCAAATTGTCATTCCACAATCCGAGTTTCACGAGATCTTTCAGCAAATGTTTGTTTACCACTACGAATTCGCCTGACAGAACGCGGCGTGTGTAAATGTTCGAAGTGTATGGTTCGAAACATTCGTTGTTACCGAGAATCTGTGAAGTTGATGCAGTTGGCATCGGTGCAAGCAACAATGAATTGCGTACGCCGTATTTTTTCACTTCATCGCGAAGAATATCCCACTCCCAACGTGCGCTTGGTGTTACACCCCACATGTTGAACTGGAAAATTCCTTTTGAAATCGGTGAGCCTTCATAAGTTTCGTAAGGACCTTGTTCTTTCGCAAGATCTTTAGAAGCTGTCATCGAAGCGTAATAAATTGTTTCGTGAATCTCTGAGTTCAACGCACGAGCCTCAGGAGAATCGAACGGGAAGCGCAAGAGAATGAATGCATCTGCCAAACCTTGAATGCCAAGACCGATAGGACGGTGACGCATGTTGGAACGACGCGCTTCAGGAACCGGATAATAATTTCCGTCAATGATTTTATTGAGGTTCTTCGTTACAACGTACGTTACATCGAACAATTTCTGATGATCGAATTTTCCGTCGATCACGAAACGTGGCAATGCCAATGATGCGAGGTTGCACACTGCAATTTCATCAGGAGATGTGTACTCCATGATTTCCGTGCAGAGGTTTGAAGATTTGATTGTTCCGAGGTTCTGCTGGTTGCTCTTGCTGTTGGCAGCATCTTTGAACAACATGTAAGGGTTTCCGGTTTCGATTTGCGATTCGAGAACTGCAAACCAAAGATCCTGCGCAGGAATTGTCTTGCGACCTTTTCCTTCAGTTTCATACTTGGTGTACAACGCTTCGAATTCTGCGCCCCAAGTATCTGAAAGTCCCGGACACTCATTAGGACACATCAATGTCCAGTTGCCGTTTTCTTTCACGCGCTTCATGAACAAATCCGGAATCCAGAGTGCAGTGAATAAATCACGTGCACGCATTTCTTCTTTACCGTTGTTTTTGCGGAGATCAAGGAATTCGAAAATGTCAGCATGCCAAGGCTCAAGGTAAATTGCGAAAGAACCTTTACGCTTTCCACCGCCCTGATCCACGTAACGTGCTGTGTCGTTGTAAACACGCAGCATCGGAATGATTCCGTTTGAAGTTCCGTTGGTGCCTTTGATGTACGAACCTGTAGCACGCACATTGTGAATGCTGAGTCCGATTCCGCCGGCGCTCTGAGAAATCTTCGCGCAGTTTTTCAATGTGTCGTAAATGCCGTCGATGCTGTCTTCTTTTACTGTGAGAAGGAAGCAGGAAGACATTTGCGGTTTTGGAGTTCCTGAATTGAAAAGTGTTGGTGTTGCGTGAGTGAACCAACGCTCGCTCATCAGGTTGTATGTTTCAATCGCAGACTGAACATCTTCCTTGTGAATACCAACGGAAACGCGCATCAACATGTGCTGCGGACGCTCTGCAACTTTACCGTGAAGCTTCAGAAGGTAAGAACGCTCCAGAGTTTTGAATCCGAAATAATCGTAACCGAAGTCGCGATCATAAATGATTGACGAATCAAGAAGCTGTGCGTTGTTCATGATGATTTCATACACATCATCAGCAAGCAATGCCGCTTTCTGTCCGGTTTTCGGATCAATGTATTTGTAGAGATTCTCCATTGTTTTGGAGAATGATTTCTCTGTGTTCTTGTGCAGGTTGGAAACCGCAATGCGCGAAGCGAGCAAAGCATAATCAGGATGCTTTACCGTCATCGAAGCGGCAGTTTCTGCAGCGAGGTTATCCAGTTCGCTCGTGGTAACTCCGGGATAAATCCCCTGAATTACTTTCATGGCTACTTCAACCGGTTGAACATGCACCGGATCCAGTGCATAACACAGCTTCTGAATACGCGCTGTGATTTTGTCAAACTTGATTGATTCTTTGCTGCCGTCTCTCTTAATTACGTACATAAAACGTGCGTTTTATCGGGTGGGTGAATGGGAGTATTGTATTGTGTAGGGAAATTGTTCTGTTAAAAATCTTCGTCGAGTGAGAAAATGTTCTGGCTCCGGTCGGAAGTAACTCCGGCCTTCTGGTATTCTGCAACACGCTTCTCGAAGAAGTTTGTTTTTCCTTGCAGTGAAATCATTTCCATGAAGTCGAAAGGATTTGTTGCGTTGTACACTTTGTCGCAACCGAGTGCAAGAAGCAAACGATCTGCAACAAACTCAATGTACTGGCACATCAGTTCGGCGTTCATGCCGATGAGTTTCACCGGAATAGCATCTGTCACAAATTCTTTTTCGATTGTCACTGCATCAGTGATGATTCCTGTTACAGTTTCTTTCGAAAGTTTTGTATTGAGGTGCGAAGAGTAAAGCAGACATGCGAAATCGCAATGCAAGCCTTCGTCGCGTGAAATCAATTCATTGGAGAATGAAAGTCCCGGCATCAAGCCGCGCTTCTTCAACCAGAAGATGGAGCAGAATGAACCGGAGAAGAAAATTCCTTCAACGGCAGCAAATGCAATCAGCTGCTCAGTGAAAGTTCCATTGGTAATCCAGCGCAAAGCCCAATCTGCTTTTTTGCGAACAACCGGAATGTTGTCGATTGCGTGAAAAAGTTTGTCTTTCTCTGAAGGATCCTTGATGTACGTGTCAATCAACAGCGAATAAGTTTCACTGTGAATATTCTCAATCATGATCTGATAGCCGTAAAAGCAACGTGCTTCCGGATACTGAACATCATTGATGAAATTAATGGCAAGGTTCTCGTTAACGATTCCGTCAGAAGCAGCGAAGAACGCAAGCACGTGCTTAATGAAATGGCGCTCATCGTCCGTCAACTTGTTTGCCCAGTCCTGTAAGTCAGCCGATAGATCAATTTCCTCTGCAGTCCAGAAGCTGGCTTCAGCCTTCTTGTACATTTCCCAGATGTCGCGATGCTTGATCGGGAACAAAACAAAGCGGTCTTTGTTTTCTGCGAGGAGTGGTTCGTTGGCTGTACTCATAAAATGGGTCCTCTTCCGGGGTTATTTGTTTAATTCCTTGAATGTTAGTGTCTTCTGGCGAAAAAAGCAGGCGGGTAGCCTGCTGTTATCTCGTAAGGTGTTTGCTGTGAATCACTTAAATCAAAACAGACTCGCGCATCGACCTGGAACAAATTTTTGCAAAATGCGGATGGAAGTCAAGTCCATTCCATTAACAAAACACCGGAGTTATTCACACAGTAACGCGGAGGCGCCTGTTAGTAATGTGTGATAAGTAGGCTACTTTTCAATAATGACGCGGACTCTAGAGGATCGTCCAAAAAATCTGATAAAAATCGCGCCCCGGATTTAGGAAGTTCAGGAAATTTTGTTTGGAGGCGTTCCCGTTTCACCGTTTACCGTTGGATAGTTCATCGTCCTTGGTTCACCGTTCACTGTTAATGGTTACATCGGTCTACCGTCTAATGTCTCGCACCTCAGGTCTCAAGTCTCATTTCTTCGACTCAATATAATCCGCGGCCAACTCTAATTGTTGATACCAATCTTTCCCGAATTTCCGGATCAAAGCGTTCTTAACAAATTTATATACAGGCACCTGCAGTTTTTCGCCGCATGCACAAGCCGGCTTGCAGATGTCCCATTTTTCATAGTTCACCAATACGTTTCGTTTACCGTTGGTAATTCGAATCGGATATAAATGACACGATACCGGTTTGGCCCATTTTACCTTGCCATCACGATAAGCTTTTTCAATGCCGCAGAAAGCAATATCATTTTCGAAAATCGTGTAAGCACATTCCTTGTCGCCGCCAACCAAAGGCGTTACTTTATCGCCATCGCTGTCCACCAACCACTTGCCGTATTTCTTAATTGCTTTTTTGCCTTTCTCTGTAAGATACGGCTCAACGTCATCATAAATTTCTTCGAGAATCGTTTCTTCTCCGTCTTCAAGCGGCGCGCCTGAATCACCGTGAATACAACATGCTCCTTTGCACGCATTAAGATCACAAACAAATTGTTTCTCCACTACATCAAGTGAAACGAGCGTCTTTCCGATTTCAATCATGAGGCAAATTTACTCAATCACAACCAGATGTGACTATGCTTCGATTCTCTGATAATTTTTCACCCACTCATACCCCGCCACATTCATCATGATCAGAAGCATGCCGTAGAACAAATCTTCGAACGGAATTGTAAGCATGCGTACGCCGAGATTCTCATCGTCGTTGTACCACACAACAGGTGACTCAAGTCCGGTGCCGGTGAGAATTCCGTTAGAGAGCAGGAAAAACGGAATCACCGCGATGTAGCTGAGAATGAAAATGCGAAGTCGCTTTACATTGCGCCACGCAAGTATGAGCAGCAATGCGGCGTTGGAAAATGCGGTGAAAGCCGTGTAAGCTTTGTGGCTGAAAATGATTCCCGCAACGAGAAACAGCAGTGCTGAAATCAATAGAATTGCACGCGCATTTTGCCACTCCGGATTTTTAAAGAACAGTCGGAAACAGTGATATGTGAATACGCACGAATATGGAATGCAGATGAAAAACAGAATTTCCTCCAGCGGAAGATTGTAAATGAAAATTCCTGTGACGTATTGCGGATTGAATCCCCAAACGCCGGCTTTGGTGAACGCAGCATCCCATACCAAAAAGAAAAGTGGTGTGATGAGTCCGGGCAGCCAGAGATATTTCCATTCGCGGTGAAAGCGAAGCTTCGGATGGAAAGAAAAAAGAAACGGAACTAAAATGCAGCCGAGATCAACAAGCAGGTAGGTGAGGTGCGGATTCATTTCACTGCTGGGATTTCAGCGCATCTTTAAAATAGCGAACGGGAACCCAAAGCATGCCGAAGCATTCTCCTTCTTCTTTACCAAGATGCTTGTGATGCACTTTGTGCGCTTTGCGAATAGCACGCACATAGAAATTGCTGCTGCGTGTAAACAGTTTGATGCGCTGATGAATGATGATTTCATGCACCACGAAATATGCAAAACCGTAAGCGGTAATTCCGATTCCGATGAAGAGCATGTACCATTTCGCGGGATCATTCACACCGAACCAGATTAACGCCATTGCAGGAAGTGCGAAGATCACAAAGAACAAATCATTCTTTTCAAACACACCGTAACCCGGCTGATGATGATCTTCATGCAGTAACCATAAAAATCCGTGCATGACAAATTTATGCGTCAGCCATGTTACGCATTCCATGAGGATAAATGTTCCAAGTACGATGGCAAATCCTGTCATGCTACGATGGTCTGCGGAGTAAGATTGGGATAAATCATGCGGAACCACACAGTGAACAACTCCGGATTATCCCGCAGTTCAAGAGCGATATCTTCTTCGCAAATGTATTCCCATGCTTCCACTTCATCAGGATTCGGTGCAGGCAAAGCATCGCTGATTCCTGTGAATACGTGATCGAACTCGTGCTCTGTCAAACCGTTCTCCAGTTCCGCTTTGTATGTAAAATCGAATGCATGAACAAGATTGCATGTCATTCCCATTTCTTCCTGCAAACGGCGCATTGCTGCTTCACGCGCATCCTCGCCCGGACGCGGATGACTGCAACAGGTGTTAGTCCACAAACCGGCAGAGTGATATTTTCCCGCTGCACGTTTGTGCATGAGCAATTCACCTTTGGAGTTGTAGATGAAAACAGAAATGGCGCGATGAAGTTTCCCGGAGCGATGTGCTTCCATCTTCTCCATTACACCGGTTTCGTTGTTTTTTTCGTCAACAAGAACTACGTATTCGTTCTGCATGGCTGTGTAAGTTACGAATGATTAATGGATCAGAACATGCGCATGCTATGACGGAAATAGGATGTGGCAAGCAATCCCATTTTACGGTAATTCGGAATACGCACGCGTTGCGTCATAATCTGCACAGGGCTTACAGAGCGGATTTTACTGAAAAGCTGACGATAGTACACGTAGGCTACATAAACACCGAAGCGAGAACTGGTCGGGAGTTTGCGAATGCCTTCGAGCGCAGCATCAAAGTCTGCTTCAATATCTTTTTCCACCTGAGCCTTCACGTCAGCATTGAATTGCGACATGTTTACACCCGGGAAGTAAATTCTTCCAAGAACATGGTAATCGCTTTTCATGTCGCGGAGGAAATTCACCTTCTGGAATGCGGCACCTAAGCGCATTGCAGCCGGCTTCAGTTCGCGATACATCGCATCGTTGTTTTCAGTGAACACGCGAAGGCACATAAGGCCTACAACTTCAGCAGAGCCAACAATGTATTCTTTGTATGAATCTTCAGAGTGGCGCGACTGATCGAGATCCATCTCCATACTCTTAAGAAACGTATCTATCAATTCCCATTCGATGTTGTACTTGTGTACCGTTGCCTGAAAACTATTCAGCACCGGGTTGAGACTGATTTTACGTTCGAGCGCTTTCACGGTTTCGCTGCGGAATTCCGCCATGAGCACTTCACGATCGTAGTCGAGAAACGAATCCACAATTTCATCGGCGAAGCGCACAAAACCGTAGATGTTGTAAATCGGCTCGTGCAATCGCTCATTCAAACAGTAAATGCCAAGAGAGAAACTTGTACTGTAAGCTCTCGTGGTTTTTTTACTGATCTCAGAAGAAATCCGGTCAAACAATTGTTTCATGGTAGCGGGATTGTAATTGTTTATGAATTTCACTTGCGGCAATTTCTCCTGAAATCAATGCAGGAGGAATTCCCGGACCCGGAACGGTGAGCTGTCCGGCGTAAAACAGATTTTCAACTTTGCGGTTACGCAATGATGGTTTCAACACTGCGGTTTGTGATAATGTATTTGCGAGTCCGTAAGCGTTGCCTCCGTAAGCATTGTAATCGTTAACGAAATCGCGGATGCAATAACTGCGATTGTAAACAATATCATTTACGAAGGAAGTACCTGTGAAGGATTCCATTCGTGAAATGATCATGTCGAAATACTTTTTGCGAGTTGCGTCGGAATCTTCGAGACCCGTTGCAACAGGAATCAATATGAAAAGATTTTCGGAACCGACAGGAGCAACAGAAGGGTCTGTTTTCGAAGGACAACACACATAAAAGAGCGGATTTTCAGGCCACTCCGGAGTTTGATATATTTCTCTTGCGTGCTGATCCAGATCTGCATCGAAAAATAAATTGTGGTGATGCAGTCGATCGATTTTCTTCGAAACGCCTAAGTAGAAAATCAAACACGAAGGAGCGAATACTTTATTCTTCCAATAAGTTTCGCTGTAATTGGCGAATTCCTTTCCGAGAAGAACCTGTTCTGTATGGTGATAATCTGCAGATGAGATGATGCCATCGGTTTTCAAATCCACACCGTTCACATTCAATGAAACTGCGCGCTTGTTACGCACATTAATGCGTTTCACTTCAGCATCTGTTTGAATTTCGACACCGAGTTCTTTCGCCAACGATGCCATTCCCTGAATGATGTTGTGCATGCCGCCCATAGGATACCATGTTCCCATGTCCAACGCAGCGTAATTCATCAATGTATAAAGTGCCGGAATCTGTTGCGGCATTGCTCCTAGAAACAGCACCGGAAATTCCATGAGTGCAATGAGTCGCGGATCTTTGAAATATCTGCGAACATAAGAACGCACGCTTTTGAATACGTGACTTCCTGCTACACCGCGCAGCACATCATAGTTCATGAACTCGAACCAGGAATATGCCGGCTTGTAAACCAATTGCTGCATTCCCACTTCGTATTTGAACTTACCTTCTTTTAAAAACTTCTTCAGTTTTGTGCTGCTGCCCGGTTCAATCGACTCGAAAAGACTTTCGATGTCGTTCATTTCTGCGGGCACATCCACCACATCATTCTTCCCGAAAACCATTCTGAATCCCGGATCGAGTTTCACCAATTGATAGTAATCAGAAGGTTTGCGATCGAAACGCGCGAAGAACTTCTCGAAAACATCCGGCATCCAATACCAACTCGGACCCATGTCAAAGCCGAAACCGTTATCCTCATAGAAACGGCAACGACCGCCGATCGTGCTGTTTTTTTCAAGCACGGTAACGGAGTGTCCTGCCTTTGCAGCAAAGCTGGCCGACGCCAATCCGGAAAAACCGCTTCCTATGATGGTGATTTTTGACATGATTAAAGATTAGACAGAATGTCTGTAGTATGTCGACTCTTATTGTTTAAGTATGGACACCAAAGAGTCAACAGAATTGCAAGGCAAAAGGTTCACTGTTTGTTTGATTTGGCGCAACATTTCATCGCGTCCTACAACAATGAGTTTCGCTTTCGGGGCGTCCTCAGCAAGTCGTCTGTATTCTTCAGGCAGATTGATTTTTTTCTTCTGCATGATATAGAATGTGACCAAATGTGTTGGCTTCACGTAAGGAAGCATTTCGCGAATGTTGCTCAACGGAACGTTCTGTCCGAGATAAACAGTTCGCAAGCCTAAACTTCTTGCAATGTAATCGCTGAACACCAATCCGATTTCATGCCATTCGTCCGGAGGAAGGAATAAAAGAACATTCTTATCCGGAACGTGCGCCGGAGGCAAACCGTCAATCGCAGCAATCAGTTTGCGACGAATGATGCACGTTGCAAAATGCTCCTGCGTTGGCATAGCGGCATTGGTGCTCCACATTACGCCGGTCTTGTGCAGAAAAGGATACACCACATCAACCATTGTTGTGAATATTCCGTAGCGTGTAATTACTGCCGATAAAACTTTTTCGAATTTAGTTTCATCATAAGTAAGCATCGCTGATGTCAGCTCAGTTACAAATGAAGCTTTCACTACATCATCCGATTGCGCAGACTGCAGTGATGAAACCATTTCGTTAAGTTGGACCTCGGAATAAGATGCAACACGTGAAATTTTGTGTCCGAAATTGACCAGGGTCGAGATGTTGAGAAGCTTGCGTACCTGACTGTCATCGTAGTAACGAATGTTGGTCGCCGTTCGGAACGGCTCAATCAAGTTGTAGCGCTTTTCCCAGATGCGGATAGTGTGGGCTTTGATGCCCGTCATCTTCTCAAGATCGTTTATTTGATATCTGTTCATTGTTTAACAAAGGTATAAAAAAATTAAACAAAAGGACGAATCCAATCCTGCTAAAACCCTTGGTTACGTTTAATTATTTGTTTGTCAGCACATTAAAATCGCAACAAACGGCAACTTTGTTCATGTTTACATGCGCACAGTTTCAGCAATTGTTCTGATTTCGACCGACTTCGAATTGAGGCCGGATATCACCTCTTCAATGTGACTTTTACTTAAAAAGCGCTTTATCCTTATTAAGAAGTGGTCTTCATTAATAATGATCGTGAGTTTTATTTATCATTGAAGCCTTATGAAACAAAAGTCATTGGTGATGGTTGCAGGATTTCGATTTCCTGTTCTTGTTGTAGCAGCTTTAATGCTCTTAGGTTTTGAGTCGTGTATCAGAGACGATGACGACAAAGCCTACGTGACACTTCGCAAAAAAGGGCCATGGAAAGTGGAGTCGCTGAAACTGTCGCGCTACGACAGCGCAACGCAGACCATTGTGGTTTGGGATACGACATTCTATAATCACGGCAAACTTGAATTTTTCAAAGGAAGCGGAGGTCACGGTGATTTTTCGAGTGACTGGTATTTCCCAGATGGAAGTGACAAAGTCGGAATCATTAATGCATTAAACGGTGAGGCAGGCGTAGATCTGTATCTGCGTATGATTCCTCAAATGGGATTGGCTCAGGTTGAGCACGGAAGCGGATATCTGGACAACAAGAAAGGATCGGAGCTGCGCATTTCCGGGGTAAAAGGATATTGGGAGCCCAGCATTTATACCGGATTCCATTATCCGTATGCGCCAACCATTACCCGCGCAGGATATTATTCATGCGACTGGCATTTGGTTGCAGAAGAATAAATTTTGGCTGAAACGTAATCAGCAGCGAACTCCGATAACGCAAATGTCATCAACCTGTTCCAGATTGCCGCGCCAATTTTCAAGCGCATCGGCGAGCAATTTGCGCTGCTCCGATGTGTTCTTTCTGCTGTTTGCAGTAAGCAGCTCTTTCAACGGACGATATTTGAATTTCTTTCCGCTCGGACCGCCGAACTGATCTGCGAAGCCATCGGAAAATAAATAAATCATATCTCCTTTTTGTAATTGCACAGCGTGTGTTGTAAAAGGCCTGCGGTTTTCGTATTTGCCGATCGGTTGTTTATCCGGTTTAATTTCATTCAGGATCTCAACGCCGTTTGAATCAGACACAATCCAAAGCGGCAGATTAGCTCCGCTCCATTGCAGCGTACGCGTTTTCGCATTCCACGAACAAATCGAAATGTCCATGCCGTCATAAACCTGTTCCGAACTTCCCGAAAAGGTTTGTGTAACGAGATCCGCAACTTTATCAAGTAACTCACCGGTTGTGCGTATGTGCGAATCATGCAACGCACTGTTCAATGCATTACTGCAAACTACACTTACCAAAGCGCCGGGAACTCCATGACCGGTGCAGTCTGCTGCGGCAAAAAACACATCGTCGCCCACAACTTCCATCCAATAAAAGTCACCGGCAACAATGTCTTTCGGCTTGTAGAGAATAAAGCTGTCGGGCAAGTGCGTTTTCCATTTTGCTTCCCAAGGCAAAATAGCTTCCTGCAGTCTTTTCGCGTATGCAATTGAACTCAGAATTTCGTTGTTCTTTTCTTCAATTACTTCTTTCTGCTTCAATGTGAAATCATGACTCTTTTTCTTGAGTACATAACTGCGATATGCAAAAAGTCCAAGTCCTATGGAAAGCAGCAAAACGATTCCGGTAAACAATAAAGCCATTTTATTTCTCCGACTTTCTTCGCGTGATTTCTCTTCCTCGCTTTTCAATTGCGACTCTCTGATGATCTGCGCTTCTTCTTCTTTCAAACGTTCTTCAAAACTTCTATAGATAATTCCATTCTGAATAATCGCCATGGAATCTTTCAAATCCGCATATCGCTTGTACAAGTGATTCGCCGTTTTCATATCTCCCGCAGCTTCATAAATTCCTGCACCGGTGAGATACAATTGAGAAAGCAGAAAAACGAAATTGTACTTTCTGGCGGTATCGTAACACAATTCCCATTTCGCCTTTGCTTCTTCCAGCATTCCGAGGTCTTTGTACGCATCAGCCAACCCTCCTTGCAGATACATCGTCAATTCTACATTGCCGAACTTTTGGGCTTGTATCAGTCCTGTTTCAAATTCAGTTTTCGCTTCTTCCGGCTTCCCGAGTTTTAAAAAACAACTTCCCAATCCTTCATGGCCCGCCGCGCTCACCCAAGTCAGATTTATAGAATCGGAAAGATGAATCGCCCGTTCGTAATACCAAACCGCAGAATCAATTTGCTTCAGATCTTTGAAAGTATTTCCAAGGTTCAGATAATTGATTGCCTGATACCTTCTGAATTTCAAAGGAATATTCATTGCCAAAGCCTGCTTGTAAAATGTCAGCGCTTTTTCATAGTTCTTGTCGGAGTAATAAACATTGCCAATGTTATTCAGCGTAGCTGTGATGTACTTCTCCATTCCCGGTCTGCTCTGATCCATGTTCAGACTGCGGAGCATATACATAATGGCAAGCTGGTTTTGCTCAACGCCCTGATAGTACGATCCGAGATGCGAGTAGGTAGCGGATAATCTTACACTGTCATTCAGATCCCGAAAAATTGCTGCCGCTTCCAGATACAACTGCTCTGCCTCCTTGTTATCGCCTTTGAACTTCAATATCGTTGCATGATTATCCTTCGTTCTGGCGATGTCGAACTTCCGACCGGACTGCTGCGCAATCTTAACCGCTTGCATACTGTAATCGAAACCAACAGCCAGTTCACTGTCTTTAAAATGAAGAGACAATTGAATCAGCGCGGAAATTTTGGCAGAATCGGGTGATAAAGGATTGTTTGCTACCTGTTTCAACGAGTCAATTTTGGCTTGCGCAAAAAGAGCCGTCGACAAACAGAAGAAGAATACAGTAAACCTGAGGTAGCGGGAAATCATGAAGTTCAATTTTAAGGAATTTATTCGGCATAATGCAAATGCGTTGAAGTAAAAACATCACTAAACAGATGCAGATGATTTCTTCTTTGTACAATGAACTCCGTTATCTTTGTACCATGTCACAGACTACAGAAAAAGCGAAGCAATTAACAGGAGAAGATAAGTTCAAGAATATCGTTTCTCACTCGAAAGAATACGGATTCATTTTTCAATCCAGCGAAATTTATGAAAACGGTCTCAGCGCTGTTTACGATTACGGTCAATATGGCGCAGAGCTGAAGAAAAATATCCGCGAATATTGGTGGCGTGCGATGGTTCAACTGCACGACAACATTGTGGGAATTGATGCAGCTATTTTCATGCATCCTACAACATGGAAAGCTTCCGGGCACGTTGATGCATTTAACGATCCGCTGATTGATAACCGCGACTCGAAAAAACGTTATCGTGCAGATGTGCTGGTGGAAGACGCCATGGCAAAGATCGAAGATAAAATCAACAAGGAAGTAGAGAAGGCAGCAAAGCGTTTCGGGGAAACTTTCGACGCGGCCATGTACAAGTCTACGAATCCTCGTGTGCTTGAATATCAGAACAAGATTGATGCAACTCTTGCACGTTTCAAAACGGCGCTGGAGAATAACAACATGGAAGAGCTGAAACAGATCATCATTGATCTGGAAATTGCTTGTCCGATTTCAGGTACGCGCAACTGGACAGATGTGCGTCAGTTCAATCTGATGTTTTCAACGCAACTCGGTTCTGTTGCGGGTGAATCCGATACTATTTATCTGCGTCCGGAAACTGCTCAGGGAATTTTTGTGAATTTCCTGAACGTGCAGAAAACCGGAAGAATGAAAATTCCGTTCGGTATTGCACAAACCGGTAAAGCATTCCGCAATGAAATTGTAGCGCGTCAGTTTATTTTCCGCATGCGCGAATTCGAACAGATGGAAATGCAGTTCTTCGTTCGTCCGGGAACTGAAAACGAATGGTATGAGAAATGGAAGCAGACGCGCATCAGCTGGCATCGCACACTTGGATTCCCTGAAGGGAAATACCGTTTCCACGATCACATCAAACTTGCGCATTATGCAAAAGCGGCGTGCGATATTGAGTTTGAATTCCCGTTCGGATTCAAAGAGCTTGAAGGTATTCACTCGCGCAGCGATTTCGATTTGAAGCAGCACGAACAGTATTCAGGAAAGAAACTGCAATACTTCGATCCGGAATTGAATCAATCGTATGTTCCGTATGTAATCGAAACCTCAATCGGTCTCGATCGAATGTTCCTCGCAACAATGTCGCAGGCGTATCAGATTGAAACGCTGGAAGACGGATCAGAGCGTGTTGTGTTGAATCTGCCTCCGTTCCTCGCGCCGATTAAAGCAGCAATTCTTCCATTGGTAAACAAAGACGGTTTGCCTGAGAAAGCAGCCGAGATTGTGAATCTGCTGAAGTTTGATCACATCGTTACATCAGAAGATAAAGACACAATCGGTAAACGTTATCGTCGTCAGGATGCAATCGGAACACCATATTGTATTACGGTTGATCATCAGACTTTGGAAGACAATACTGTAACGATTCGCGAACGCGACTCGATGAAACAGGAACGTGTTCACATCAGCGAACTTGCTCGCATCATTGATGAGCGCGTGAGTATGACAGCTGCGTTGAAGAAGCTGCAGTAATCACTACGTAATAGTTTTAATAGACTGAAGCCGCTTATTGAATGATAAGCGGCTTTGTTGTTACGCCTGTTTCTGTAAGCACGCTTACGAAATACATTCCTTTCTGCATGCCGTTCAAATCAAGGCGAACAGAAGATGAGTTGTTCGATTGCTGCTCACTGATTACGCGACCGCTTGCATCAACAAGTGTTACTGTAATTTCACTGCCGGGCGTATTGATGAAGCAATATTCCGTTGCAGGATTCGGATAAAGAGAAAATCCTTCACGTGAAAATTCTTCAACGGAAACTGTTACAAGATTGTAGAACAAATACACGGAACTGTCGGCAGGTAATCCGTTCATCAATGTATAATTCGGAACATCGGTTTCCGTTCCGCTTGATCCGCTGACATAAATTCCGTTACCGAGCAAATACATGCTGTTGGTTGAGTTCATCGCGAATGGAGCAATTCCTACAACAGGTCCTGTTCCGCCTCCTAAGCTGATAGCATCAACATAAGAAGTTCCGTAATGACATTCAACATTGCCGCTGAATTCGTGAATCCAGATTTGAAAGTTCACGAAGTTGGTGAGCAGTGCAGATGTGTCTTCGTAGAAGCCAGCATTTCTCCATTCGAGTTTCATGATGCGCGCTCCCGGATTACCGCTTACTTCGTAAAGTATCGGTGATTGTCCGCCGCCCTTCGACATCAAATCCATCGAACCGAAATTCGTAACGAATTCGCCGAACGGCATGATCACATGCACAGTGTCATTTACATCCCAAGGATCGAGTCCTGACCAATCGTTATAAAATATAAGCGTACTGTTTGCTTCAATTAAAACGGAATCGTACCAAGCGCCATATACATTCACCTGGAACGGTAAACCGAAGCGCACGTAATCGTCGTCCCACGTCCACGCACTCATGTCAAGCGTATCCGCGCCTGAGAGCGGAGTGTACACACCAGTGGTATCAGTAAATGAATATTGTGCTTTTAATCCGGAAACGGACAAAAGACAGATCAGTAAAGCAGTGTAAATTTTTTTCATGGTTGAAATTTTACCTGAGACAGCTCAGCGTGTGAATTTGTTACACGAAAGTAGACGTTTATTGTAGTGAAAGGTTGCGGATATAAAATGAAAAAGACCGGTTTCCCCTCCGGTCTTTTTCGTGTGCTGGTGTGTTGAGCAGAATAAGGTGTGTTGAGCAAACCCAGATTCCAATGTATCATCCCCAAAACCCCTTTCGGACAATCACTGTAAACAGCAATTGAATTGATGATCCAGCGATACAAAAGTAATAGCGGTATTTTAGCTCCTGTAATTCAATTTTAGCTAAAACTTTGCGTAAGTTGACGCGATTCCTTAACTTCAGACTTCCAATTGATTAAAATCAGGTTAATATCCTGTTAATATTGATAGAATGAAAGCACTTCCGTTCAAAATACCCGTAACAACACGTGAGTCGGTTGTAGTTGAAGAAGATATTCAGCCGCATTTCTACACATACCTTCATCAACATGAGGAAGTGCAGCTCACGTGGATTTTGAAAGGCGAAGGAACGTTGCTCGCCGGAAATTACACGGGGAACTTCGGTTCCGGAGATATTTATTGGTTTGGTCCGAATCAGCCGCATGTATTTCGTTGCGACTCTGTTTACTTTCAGAATAAATCGTGGTTGAAAGCGCAATCAATATCTGTGTTCTTTCGTGTAGATGACCCTTCGCAAGGCGGGTTGCTTTCATTGCCTGAATTGGGATCGTTGCGAAAGTTTGCGGTGCGCAGTCAAGGCGGTTTCCGGATTGATCCCGAACATTATGTTGAGCTTACAGAAGCATTTCTGAAAGTTCGCGTGCAACACGGTTTAGCGCGACTCACTGCATTCATGCAATTGATCGATCAGGTGCTCAATCACAGCAAGCACATTCCGCTTTCTGATGAACCTATCGGCATGCAGATGTCGGAGAAAGAAGGTTCGCGCATGCATTCCATTTTCGATTACACACTGAAAAATTTCCACAAGGATATTTCAGTGACCGACGCGTCGAATGTTGTGCACATGACACCTGAAGCGTTCTGCAGATTTTTCAAAAAGCACACGCGTAAAACGTATGTAACGTTTCTTAATGAAATCAGAATTGAAAATGCCTGTCGTAAACTGAAAAACGGCGACGACAAACTGGTTGCAGAAATTGCTTACTCCTGCGGATTCGGAAATGTCTCGCATTTCAATCGTGTATTCCGTAAGGTAACGGGCAAGACTCCGAAAGCCTATCAGCAGGCACAACTCGCGAGAATGAAATAGTCGCACTTGCGAACGGCTGCATTTTTCTTTCCCGCCCATTTGGCTAACTTTGCGACACAGTCATTAAGTAAAATGCACTATGAATAACGAAGAGATCCGTAATATCATCCGAGGTAAAGTCAAGGATCTGACCTTCGTTAATGCAACGGACGATCAATCATTGCTCAAAGCAAAACTTCTCGACTCGATTATTGTAGTTGACCTTGCAGTTGAATTGGAGCAGGAGTTCGGATTCAAAATTCCGTTCACTGAAATTACAGAAGATAATTTCGAAACGATAAGTTCCATCGCTGCTTATATTCAGTCGCGAATCACCGCATAAACGGATGAAAGATTTCCTGTTCAAACATTTGATTCCATTGTCATTGGCAATGGGAATTGCAATTGTTTTGCTGAATACAGGTTTCCGCGATTTCGCATTTCGTGAGGACAGAAGAAATCTAAAAACGCAAGAAGTAACCGGTTGGCCTGTGCGTTTGTTTCCTTCGTTGGTACAGAATCCTTCCGACTACGAACTCTTCACCACGCATTGGTTGCAATCTGATCCGATTGTGATTTTCGGGTCTTCTGAACTTTCATACTACAATTACAAATCCATTCCGTATCACTTCTTTTCAGAACGCGGCATTCCCTGTGCAGGAATCGGTTCCGCCGGGAATCAATGCATGAACATTATGGGTCAGCTGATGTTTCTGAAACCCCATGTCAGAAAGATGCGTGTTGTGATCATGCTTTCTCCAGGATGGTTTGAAGAATATTCGGAAGGAACGGCTCTGGAAAATTTTCTCTTCTCTCAAAACGATCACACGTTGCATTTGATGAACGGAATGAACGACTCAGAATCCATGCGGTACATTGATGCATACGTGAGTGAAAACATCAACGCAATTTCACACCCTTCATCTGTGTTGAGTATGATGGCTTATCGTCACCGCATACATGAAGTTCCGTTAGGAGAAGTTGTTTACAGCCCGCTGTTTAATTATCACGAACATTTCAGTGCATACAAAGCAGACAGAATGCAATCGCTGTGGAATGCGGGCAGAAGTAATTGGTCGTACAGCAACACAACGTCACCCGATGCAACTGTGATAGATTATCATGCGCTTGAGTTTAATTGGGACAGCGCAATCTCTGCTGAACGAAAAATGTTTCTCGAAATCAGCAACGGGAACGATCGTTCGGTGAACAACGAATATTACGAACAGTGGTTAAAAGGAAAACCATTACATCATTTGAAAATCCGCCCGATTGCAGAGCAAAGAGAATTTGCAGATCTGAAGATGCTGTTACAGTTTCTGAAAGAATGCGGATGCAAACCTTTGTTCGTGATGCAACCTTTCAATCCGTATTGTATGCAGAATCTGAAGGAGTTCGATCAAACCGAAAAAGAAGTGGCGCAGTTGGTGACTTCAGGCGGATTCGAATACTTCTCCCTTTACACGTCAGATAAAAAGACCTATCAACCCGGAACGTTGACGGATATACATCACCTCGGAGAAGCAGGCTGGTACATGATCAACCGAAAAATCAACTCTTACTTTTTCGAAGACAAAAAATGAAAAAAGCGCTGTTTCATTTTCTACTCTACACAGTTCTGATTTGCGGATTGATCTATCTGTATTATCCGTTCAACGATAATTCAGAAACGCGTCCGTCTTCACAAATTCAATTCGTATACCAGAACTTCTGAGATGCTTCCGTTCACCGGCATAGATTTCTTTCTGCTCTCCGCAATATTTCTGCTGAGCGTTTATGCTGTTAAAGCAATTGCGGGCACGCGATTCCCGCTAAAATGGTTGCTGCTGTCAGGATCTTTAATCTACGTTGTGTGGTATGTGCCGCATGCAATAAGCGCTTTCGCATTTCTTACATATACTTATCTCGTTTATTACTGTGCAGAATATGTTTTTAAATCGGAAAAGAAATGGCCGGCAGTAATTCTGTTGCTCGCTCCTATGATTCTCGTCAAAGCATCCGTAGCGGTTGATGTAATTTCTTTCACAGGACTTTCGTACATCACGTTCCGTGTTATTCAGATTTATCTCGACAATAACAGGAATGAAAAACCTGTGCGCCCCGACGATTACGCACTGTTTATGTTTTTCACGCCAACTTTGATGATCGGTCCTATTGATCGTTTCAAAAGATTCAACGATGATGTGAAAACAGGATTCGCTTCGTTGACGATTACAAATTTCACACAGGGTTGGGAAATGGTGTTGCTCGGCCTGGTGCAGAAGTTCGTTCTCGCGGAGGCGATTAATAGATATTTACTTTCTCCTCTGAACACTGAAAGCACTTCATTGTCTGAAATGCTCAGCAACATGTATGTGTATGCGTTCTATTTGTATTTCGACTTTGCAGGATATTCTTCACTCGCGGCAGGTTTTGCAAAACTCATCGGAATCAATGTGCCTCAAAACTTTAACAACCCTTTTATCGCAGTCAATCCTCAGGATTTCTGGAGACGCTGGCATGCATCGCTCAGTGATTGGCTCCGCGATTATCTGTTCCGTCCGTATTACAAATGGATTTCGGGAAAAGAA
>JBJOKQ010000004.1:0-40825 GCA_046046005.1 Bacteroidota bacterium
AATTCAAACAATATACTTTCATCAACGCCTTTCATGCGTAATATTTCAACCCATGCTATTAGCGATGAAAGCGGCGTTCCGAGTTGATGCGCGGTTTCTTTCGCCATTCCAACCCAAACCAAGTTCTGCTCTGCACGTCGCGATGTACTGAACAACAGATACGCAACAATCAGAAACATTCCGATCACAGCAAACTGAAAAAACGGGAAGTAACGCAACTGCTGTAACTGCGGCGACTCCATGTAGTAAATGTAATTGCGTTTACCCGGACCAAGCGACACTTCAATCGTATCACCATGCTCTTTGAGATATACGAATTGCTCATTGAGATAATTCACACTGTCGTTCTTGATCTTCACAGTATCAAGATTTCCGTAAGCGATAATAATGCCTGAGGAAGAGTCAGTATAAATTGCAGGCGCGGAAGCCGGATTCGAAGCTATTTCATTTATGAATGAGCGCTCGTTGTCTTCATACGATTCGCGGATCTCGTTGAACACTTCGGAATCTTTATAGAAAACATAATGCGTGCGGCCTTGTCCGGCATCAATAGGAATGGAGTCGTGTTGCTTGCGCATGATTTCAAGCTCACGCTGCAATCCTTCTGCTGATTTTGCGCTGAGAGAATCCACGTTACGCGACATCAGAATCTTTCCCTTTTCGTCGGTAAGAATGCAAGGAACGGTTTCATTTCCACGCAACACCTGCAATACAAATCCGAGTGCATTGTCATCGTTAACTACAGAGAGCAAACGATTCGCTTCTGCCCAAAGTTCAACTTTCTTACGTTCTTCGTTGGCAATCTTCGCATAGAGTTGATTGGTCGCTTCCATCATCAGCGCTTTGCGCTTTACGGCTTCTGCCCACAACTCTACGTTGCGCTTTTCACTGTCTGAAATTTTGCTGACCAATCGGCCGGAGAACCACAACGATGCAGCAACAATAACCAGAACAGCAGCGAAGAGCAGCCATTTCCAGGTTTGTTTGCGATCGTAAATGTTCATCGGAGGATTATCAAAGATAAGTATTTACCTGCGAGGAATCAGATTCCTGCATGCGTACGGAAAAGCTTTACGGCAATTGCAAGAAGTACAATTCCGAAGACTTTACGCAATACAGAAACGCCTCCGACACCGAGAAGTTTCTCCAGTCGCGCTATATTTTTGAGCACAATCCAAATGAGAACAACGTTAATTACAATAGCGCACAATATTGAAACAACAGAGTATTCCGCACGCAACGATAGCAATGTTGTTAGTGTTCCTGTTCCTGCCAAAAGAGGAAATGCAAGCGGCATCACGGATGCTGTAGCCGGAACTTCGTCTTTGTACAATCGAATTCCGAGAATCATTTCCAATGAAAGGAAGAACAGCACGAACGAACCTGCTATTGCGAAATCAGATACACTGATTCCGATAAGTCCGAGAATGGATTCTCCGATAAACATAAACACAACCATAATGAGCATGGATGCGAGTGACGCCTTGTTGGCATTGAGTTCTCCTACCTTTGATTTCAGACCGATGATTACTGGGATGGAACCGATAACATCGATAACCGCAAAAAGAATCATGGTAGCTGTAGCGATTGACTTGATTGTGGTTTCCATGGGCGCAAAGGTAGAGTATAAGAATGTAACTGCGGATCATTGCTTTTCGGTCGAATAGTGTTATTTTTAAGTGTAATTTTCACTATGACCCTGCCTTCTTCTTTACAAAGAGCAATTCTTGCAGCATTTCTTCTGTTGCTCAGTTCTGCTTATGTACTGAAAGCACAAGGCGATCTTCGATTTTTCGGAACAGCAACTAAAGACGGGAAACCATTGTCCGGTGCAGCTGTCACTGTGTTGATGGATGGTAAGCAAATCATCAATCTCACAACCGGAAAAAACGGGAAGTTCAAGTTCACCATTGATCTCGGACATTTTTATCGGATTAATTATTCTGCTCCGGGATGTGTAGATATGCACATGACCATGGACTTGAAAGTTCCTGCAGAAAAATCATGGATATATCCTGACTATGTTGTTGAAGTTCCGTTTTTCTCTCCCGGTGATCCGAAAGTAAAAACGGAATTGTACGGTCAGAAACCATTCATCAAAGTTATTTATGATGGGTCTGCGGGATTTCACGATGATCCTGCTTATCGCTTCATCGATGAAGTGTTCAAAGATCCGAACGAAGAATTACGAAAGCGACAGGAAGAAGAGCGATTGAAACGTGAAGCGGATGAGAAAGCAAGACTCGAGGAAGAAGAGCGCTTACGTAAGCAACGTGAAGAGTTGGAGAAGCAAACACAGACTCCTGTATTAACGCAACCGGATAACGTTATCAAAGATCCTGTTGGTGATCCCGTGCAGAATGAAGGAATGGAGTCGGATGCCATGCGCCTGGAAAGAGAAAAGCAGGAACGAGAACGTCAGGAACGCGAAAACAAAAATGTGAAAGCTAATTACGAGAATAACCTTTTGAAGATGGTGGCGGAAAGTGAGAAGAAGAGCAATCTGAAGAAGTACAACAAAATGAAAGAGGAAGCGGAAGGCAATTCCGTGGTGAGTTCGTTACGCAGGCAAGCGCAGGTAAAAGGTCAGCGCGAATTTTTAATAGAGCAGGAGAAAGAACGCCAACGGCAAACGCGTGTGAACAGACAGGCGCGTGAACTTCAGTTGCGCAAGTTGGTGGAAACATCTGCGCAGGTTGAACGTGATATTAATATTTCAGGAATGAAACCTGTGGTTTCTTCAGGACCGCTCAACTATCAACCGCATCCGCATTTCGTTACTGTAACGCGTGATGGAATCTGGACAGATGAAAAACAAATTGTGATCAGTTGGCCCGGGGGTAAAAGAACAATTTTCAAAATGGTTTCCTATTGGTGGGCAAGTTACTTCTACATTGATGAGAAAGAAGTAACGGAACAGGAGTTTGAAACGGAAATGGAATTATACAGGAAAGAACAGTTATGAAGCGATTATTACTACATGTATTCATTCTGATTTGCGGTTGGATTCACGCACAAACGAGCAGCTTTGTGCAATACAGCGTTGAGGAGGGAATGGTTCAGTCGCAGGTGCAATCGCTCACGCAGGATCAGCATGGCAATTTGTGGATCGGTACGCTTGCTGGTGTTTCACGTTATAACGGTCATACGTTTCAGAATTTCACGCGCAAAGACGGACTTGCTGAAGATTGGGTGACGGTTTCTTTCCGCGATTCGAAAAATGATATTTGGTTCGGACACTGGGCCGGAGGCGTAAGTCGATTTAATTCTCAATCACAGAAATTTGAATCACTCAATCTCGAAGAGTACACACGATTCAAAACCGTAACTGCAATTGTTGAAGATCAGCAAGGCTATTACTGGATTGCAACGGAAGGCGCGGGAATTTTCATTTACTATCCTTTGAAGAATAGCATGTACACTGTAACCGTGAACGAAGGAATTCCGAGCATGAACGTTTACGATCTGTGTCTTGACGGAAACGGAAACATGTGGATTGCAACGGATCGCGGACTAACCATTTGCGATACAAAGAGTGACTTCAGTTCGCCTCAAGCATACGAAGTAATGAATGCGCAACGCGGATTTCCTTCTGACGTGATCACGTGCATTTCATTGGCAAACGAAGGAAAGGAAATCTGGATCGGCACCGGCGACAAAGGTGTTATTGCAATGCAGTTGCCGCAAGGATTCGTTAACCGTAACATCACAACATTGCTGCCGGGCATGCGTGTGTACAGCGCATTCATGGGACTTGGTACTGATTTCGTTGAAGACATTTGTACCGACAGTCGCGGAAATATCTGGATCGGAACTACAGGCGGTGGCGCAGCGCGTATCACTCCGGGAAAAGGTCAGAGCAGATTGCTTGCGCTCGATCAAGCCATCGTGAAAAATTACAGCACGCGTCAAGGTTTGAATTACTTCAACGTGAAAACGATTCTTGAAGACCGCGAAGGTAATATCTGGCTCGGCACTGATGTTGGTTTGAATAAATACCGCGGCGAACGTTTCACGCTTTACGATCGTCAGGATGGTTTACGCAACGATATCGTTTGGGCAACCTGTGTAGCGAAGAACGGTGACGTGTGGCTGGGTACGAATGACGGATTAACACGACTGCATTTTTTCACTGCCCCGGGTTCCAATGATGTGCGATTTACTTCAACAAATTATACAACCGAAAACGGACTTGGCAGCAATGTGATTCTTTCGCTCTACGAAGATGAAAGCGGAAATATTTGGGCAGGAACCGGTTTCGGCGGCATCAGTATGATCGCAGAAGGAAGCGAAAGATTCGTCACTTACACCACAGCCGATGGACTCGCCGGTGATGTGGTTTATGCAATCAACTCCGATGCAAAAGGAAATATCTGGATCGGAACGAAAGAAGGTGCTTCGCGTTTCGATCCCGTCAGTAAAACGTTCCGCAACTTTACTACTGATGACGGTCTCGGCGGAAACAACGTCTATCGCATTTTCCGCGACAGCAAAGGAAACATGTGGTTCGGGGCGCTCGGAGGATTTCTTTCTGTGTACGATGGACGATCGTTCACACGCTATGATGAGAAGAGCGGTATAATTCACAGATTCATTCTCAGTATTACCGAGGACAAGGATCACAATTTGTGGTTCGGAGCTTACGGAGGCGGACTTTACAAATACGATGGAAGAACATTCAGAAATTATTCCACACGTGACGGAATGACTTCTGAATCACCTTACGCGTTGATTGCGGACAAAGACAACAACATCTGGATCGGCACCGGGCGCGGTCTTGACAAATACAGTCCTGCAGACAGTTCATTCACACACTACGGAAAGAACGATGGTTTCCTCGGCGTGGAAGTGAATCCGAATGCTGTAAGCATGGATGATCAAGGCAAGATCTGGTTCGGTACAATTATGGGCGCGGTTTGTTTCAATCCTGCAGAGAATTTACCGAACGCAACAGAACCGTTGACAACGATAACGGGTATTCGCGTGTTCATGGTGGATGCGCCATTCCCCGAAGAGAATATTTTCACTTACGATCGCAACCACATTACTTTCGTGTTCAATGGCGTGTGTCTCACCAGTCCGGACAAGGTTCGGTATCTCTACAAGCTGGAAGGATTCGATAAGGACTGGTCACCACTTCCGCAAACGCAAGGAGAGGCCGTGTATACCAATCTTCCTCCGGGTGATTACAAGTTCATGGTGAAAGCACGCAACAACGACGGCGTGTGGAACAAAGAAGCGGTAACATACTCTTTCACTGTGAAACCGCCTTTCTGGCAAACAGTAACCTTCTATGTACTGATGACGATGTTCATTGCATTCTGTATTTACGGATTCGACAGAATGAGAACGCGGCAGTTGAAGAAACAGAAAGCAATTCTCGAGAAGAAAGTTGAAGAGCGTACAGTTGAACTGGCGTTGAAGAACGAAGAACTTGCTGAGAAGAACAGAGAAGTTACAGACAGTATCCGTTATGCAAAGCGCTTGCAGGACGCGATGTTGTTGCCTGCAGGAGAAATGCGCAAGGTTATTGCGGATTCATTTATCCTTTACAAACCGAAAGATATCGTAAGCGGTGATTTCTATTTCTTCCGCACTGTAACTGTGAACGGAAGAACACGTCATTGGATTGCAGCGGTTGATTGTACAGGTCACGGTGTACCGGGTGCGTTTATGAGTATAATCACTAACGATATGCTTGCGCGTGCGATAGAAGGTAACGAAGGTGAGATGCCGTCTGTTGTGCTGGACAGACTGAATGTGTTGATGAGTGACAAAATGCGCCACACGATTGATGACGTTCGTGTTCGCGACGGTGTTGACATTGCATTGATGTCGTACGATCCGCTGCAAATGGAATTGCATTATTCAGGAGCTTTCAATCCGCTTTATCACTTCAGAGGTAAAATGTTCCAGGAGTTGAAAGCGGATAAAATTTCAATTGGTGGTGTGAATGAAGAGCGCGGTAAAAAGTATACAACGCAATCGTTGCAACTGCAAAGCGGTGATACAGTTTATCTCTTCAGCGACGGATACGCAGATCAGTTCGGCGGACCTCAAGGCAAGAAGTTTAAGTTGACTCAGATGAAAGCCATGTTGCTTTCTGTGCAGGATCACGATATGCGCGATCAGCAGAGAATTCTTGAAAGTACAATAGAAAATTGGCGCGGCACATTGGAGCAAGTGGATGATATGCTCATCATAGGAATCAGAGTTTAATTCATATATGAATATCCGTGTTGCAAGTACTGCTGATCTGTTGGAACTACGCCAACTCGCCATTGATGCCTTCGTAAACGCATATGCTATTTTCAATAAAGAAACGGATATACAGCAATACCTGGCAGAGAATTTCAGCGAAGAAGTATTGCGTGCCGAACTGACAAATCCTGACGTTGTGATTCTGCTTGCTGAGCAGGAGAATCAAATTCTCGGATACGTGAAACTGGTTCCCGGTGGCAGTGAGGATCTGAAGTTCATTCGTCCAGTAGAGATTGCCCGCCTGTACAGTGCAGTGCACGTTATTGGTAATGGAATTGGGAAGAAGCTGGTTGCAGCTTCTTTTGATTTTGCGCGAGCAAATAATTACGACGGAATCTGGCTGGGAGTATGGCAGAAAAATTTCCGCGCTGTTAACTTTTATCAGCGGGAAGGATTCAGAATTACGGGCGTCACCGTTTTTAAATTAGGAGACGATGTTCAGGATGATTTCATTATGGCCATGCAAGTCTGAACAGAATTCGTTTACATTTGCAAAAACGCTAACTCATGAACACACTCTACACAGTTCTCACATGCGGATTGGTTCCGCTGGTAATCGGACTCCTTTGGTACAGTCCTAAAACTTTCGCACCGGCTTGGATGAAAGTATCAGGTGTGCCTGAAGAAAAATTGAAATCCGGCAATATGCCTTTGATTTTCGGACTTACTTATTTCTTCGGATGTCTGATTTCTTTTTTCATGATGACAGTAGTGATTCACCAAACACATGTATTTTCGATTTTTGCCGGCGATCCTGCATCAAGTGACGCGAATTCCGAAATCGGAAAATATCTTGCCGACTTCATGGCGAAACACGGACAGAACTTCCGTACGTTCAAGCATGGCGCATTTCATGGAATTATCAGCTCACTGTTTTTCGTGATGCCGGTGATTGCCATTAACGCTTTATTCGAACGTCGCGGATTCAAATACGTAGCTATACACACCGGATACTGGATGATCACTCTTGCCATCATTGGCGGATTGATGTGTCAGTTCGCAATGTAATTACCAATGATATTCGCAGAGACGGAGCGTCTGGAGTTGCGGGAAATTGACCCCGAACTTCACGCTCCTTTTTTTCTTGAGCTGCTCAATTCGCCAGGATTCATCAAATACGTTGGTGACAGAAATGTGCGCACGGTGGAGCAGGCGGAACAATATCTCAAAGACCGCTCAAAGAAAATTACAGATCATCCTGCCGGCATAGCATGCATTGTATACCTCAAAGAGCGCAACATTCCGATTGGAAACTGTGGCCTTTTCATTCGAAAAGAACTGGAAGTTCCGGATATCGGTTTTTCATTTCTCCCTGAATTCGAAGGGAAAGGTTATGCTTATGAAGCCTGTATTCCGCTAATGAATCACGCGAAAGCGCATAATCTGCAGCGTGTGAACGGAATTACCGTAGAATACAATAACCGTTCTATCCGACTGCTGGAAAAACTCGGATTGAAATTCGAGAAACGCTTTTTTATGGAAGGAGATCCGGAAGAGTTGATGTTGTATTCTAAAGATCTCAACTCTCCCGGATAATATTATTATACTTCTGCAACAAACACCTTCGAATCTCTGTTTCCTTTCAACGCAAACAGTGATTTGAATCCTACATCAGCAATGATGAAATTCACTTCCGGTGATTTGTATTCTTCAATTACGTTACGGATATCCAATGAGGCAAGTTCTGATTTATCAGCAAAGCGAATGTAAACGCGAATGCTGAAATCGGATTCCAGAGCTGCGCTCCCCGGATTCTTTCCGTTGTTCTGCTTTTCCAATTTGCGCAACTTCTTGTACGCGTATTTGTAATTGTAGGTCAATGCGGAAACATCAGACAACACTGCGCTCCCTGTTGGGTGACTTCCTGCGCCTTTGCCCACGAAAGTTTGTTTGCAGGAGAATGCACCTTCCACTTCTACAGCATTGTATTCGTAAAGCACTTTGTACAATTCATCATCAGCACGGACGAAACGCGGCATTACATAAATGCGGAATTTATCTCCTGACTTCGCCGCACTTCCGATGAGTTTAATACGCAAACCTTTTTCTTTCGCATAACGAATGTCTGCGAAAGAAATATTCTGAATACCGAGGTTCAGCACATCTTCCGGTTTCAGAACAACTCCGAAAGCATGAACACTAAGGAGAATTGTTTTGTAAAGCGTATCGAATCCTGCAACATCCATCCACGGATCCAATTCAGCAAAGCCGCTGTCCTGCGCATCTTTCAGCACAACGCCGTAATCTTTGTTTTCCAATTCCATTCGTGTCAGAATGTAGTTGGTAGTTCCGTTCAGAATTCCTCGCAGACTGCTCAGCAACTCGTTATCGTAATATTCTTCGAGCGTCCGAATGATCGGAATACTACCTCCCGCTGATCCTTCGTAGATCAGAGCTTTCCCGGTTTCTTCCTGCACACGATACAACTCTTCGAAGTAAGTAGCGAGCATCTTTTTACTTGCACTCACTACATTCATTCCGTTTTTCATTGCGGTCGTTACGATCTGATACGCATCATCTGTATCCGTGATCATTTCCACCACAACATCCACATCTTTACGATCCAGAATTTCATTCTTGTCGTAAGTGATCAGCGACGGATCAACGCTTCTCTTCTTGGAAGGATCTTTCACACCGATTTTACGGATATTGGCCTGCAGTACTTCTGAATGATTGAGTACATCATATAAACCTTGTCCCACACATCCGAATCCGAACAACGCTACTGAAATTTTATTTTCTTGTGACATAATTATTTTTCACCTGAACGGAGATGAACAATTATTGGTGATACAACCGTGCCGTTCCAGCGGTTGCGTGTTGAGCTTACATTAATTTCAGATATGAAGTCCGCATTCTGTCTTTGAGCGGTTCACCCATCTGCCTTCTCTACCGCGACCTTTAACCGTACAATGAATGCAACCTACAGAGCTGAAACCGTGGCGCAGAAGCGGATGTTCGGGAAGTTCATACTTTTTCATGTACGCAGCTGCATCGTGTTCTGAAAAGTCAATGATCGGATAGAATTTAACAAGATCACTTTTCTGCTCGAAGACTTCGAGTTGCTTGCGGTGAGAATTCTGATTCTTCATTAATCCGGAAACCCAGATTTCATAACCTGATTTGATTCTGTCCAGCGGTTCGACCTTATTAATCGAACAACACAAATCAGGATCTTTCGACCAGGTTTGATCGGAATTCGTAAAACTGTTTTTCCATTCTTCCGGTCGTACAGTTTCAACATCGAGTTGCAATAATTCCGTCAGTTGTTTCTTGTAGGCCAGTGTTTCAGCAAAGTGATAAGTTGTATCCAGAAAAATCACTTTCTGTTGCGGATTCACACGGCTGATCATATGCAGCAGAATCGCTGATGTCGTTCCGAAGGACGAGGTGACGAGTATCTTGTTATAATCAGAATACAGTTTCTCCACTCTCTTTTCAGGAGAGAGCAGAATGTACTCACTGTTTCTGTTTTCAAGATTGCTCACAGTACTGCGGATAAAATATTCTTCAAACTTACGATTACAATTACGATTCCCACGAATATCAAACCGGCTTTGACAGGGATTTTCGAAGTGATGTACGCAGCTATCGGTGCGGCTATCACACCGCCAATGATCAGTCCGGAAATAATCTGCCAATGTTCAAGACCGAGAAAGATGATGAAAGTGACTGAACTCGTAAGCGTAATGAAGAATTCGGCAAGATTCACAGAGCCTACTGTGTATTTCACATTACGACCTTGTGCGATCAGTGTTGACGATACAATCGGCCCCCAACCGCCGCCGCCGATCGAATCCAGAAACGCGCCAAAGAAAGCCAGGATGCCGATGCGTTTTACTTTGCGTTTGTCTTTGAGTTTCTTCACCGCCTTCACCAGAATAATTACGCCAAGAATCAATGTGTAAACAGCAACGAATGGCTTGATGTAGATTGCATACTCCTCCAGTGATGAAAGAATATATGCGCCCACTCCGGCACCGAGGATTCCGGGAAGCAACAGATGCTTGAATAATTTGGCGTTCACATTCTTAAATTTCAAATGACTTAAACCTGAGGCTCCGGTTGTGAATATCTCTGAAGCGTGCACGCTCGCACTTGTTGCTGCCGGCGGAATTCCGAACGACATCAGAAAAGTTGATGCCGTGACCCCGTACGCCATTCCAAGAGAACCGTCCACCATTTGAGCGATGAATCCTGCTGCAATGAAAATGAACAATGTGGAATCAATACTGTCGTACAGCGTGCTTGCCATTCCTCCGATCGTTCCTGACGGAATTAATGAAAACAGAAGATGTCCTGTGATCATTAAACCAACCGCGGCGGCACTGTAAGCCAGCCAGTGTATCCACGAACGTTTTTTACGCTGCAGAACTCCTCCTGCAAGGTGCGGTTGAAGTGAGATCAGATTTTTATTGCTGTTAAGAATGGAGGTTACTTCATTCAGTTTCTTAACCTTCTCACTGAAATCGCCCTTAAGATGATCTCGCAGTTCATTGAGATTTTCCAAAGACGTTTGAGATTCATCGGGAATGTATTCGTTCAGGATCTCTTTCAGCCTTTTGGTAAATGTTGGAGACTTACCATTGGAAGAAATCGCGATCTTTAGATCTCCTTTCGTTACAACAGATGAAAGATAAAAGTCGCAGTATCCCGGTGTATCGGCTACATTGACAAGCAGATTTCTGTTGTGAGCTTCAAGAACAAATTCATTGACTGAAGCGAAATCATTGATAGCGATGAATACAAGATCGCAATCATCAAAGTCGCTACTCTGTACACTCCGCTCTTCCAATTCCAGGTTCGAATGGATTTCAGCCAGCTGCCGTATCGCAGGATTTATGGTTCTGGATACAACAGTCACTTGTGTTTTAGGGCTGTTGCGGTACACTGCATTCAGTTTCTCCAGCGCAACGTTACCTCCGCCGATGATCAGCAGGCGCAAGTCTTCAAGCTTAAGAAACACGGGAAACAGCGTATTCTTTACGCTGGCTCCCTGTGCTGATTCTTTAACTGATGAATTGAGGTCTTCCATAGATAGTGTTATGGAATGAGGTCCAAAGTTAGTAAAGCCATTACTATGAACTATGCGTTGTATCATTCAGTAGTTCCCTTTCGTAACTCAGCGCAAACGTGGCCTGTGGATTTTTCTTAACCACTTCACCGATCACAATAATTGCAGGCGAACGAATTCCTTCAATGCGCACCGCCTCTTCAATTGTATCAACGGAACCAACCGCAATATTTTCAGTAGGCAGGGAGCCGTCTTGTATCACAGCAACGGGTGTGGCGCCGCGGTCGTATTTCTGAAACACAGCAGCAATTTCCTTTAACTTGTTCAGGCCCATCAAAACAACAATCGTTGCTCCTGATTGTGCCGCAAGATGAAAATCAACCGGAAGTTTTCCCTCGCTGTTGGTTCCTGTAAGAACCCAGAAACTCTCCGTTATACCGCGATGTGTTACAGGAATACGTTGCAATCCAGGAACGCCTATGGAACTTGATATACCGGGAACAATCGCCGTTTCAATATTAAAGAGTTCGGCATATTCGAGCTCCTCTGCTCCGCGCCCGAAAACAAACGGATCTCCGCCTTTTAATCGCACTACATGGCCGTGTGTAATAGCATAATCAACAAGCAAGGTATTGATCTGCTGCTGTGTGAAAGTGTGCTGACCTTCGCGTTTGCCTACATAGATTTTCTTGCTGCCAATAGGCGCGTATTTCAGTAATTCAGGATTCACGAGAGCGTCATACAAAATTACATCTGCTTCGCTGATGGCGTTGATTCCTTTGATTGTTATTAAATCCGGATCGCCGGGACCTGCGCCGACGAGCGTAATTTTTGGTTCAATGATTTCTTTTGACATGATATGTTATGTTTTGAATTGATAAAATGATGGATGCTTGCTGAAACAGTTCAGCACATTCGTATCAATTCACGACATCGGTAATTGCTGAACCGGTACAGAATGAAAATCGAAATAGTGTTCATATCAGTTCAGTTGTGGATTTAATTGGTTCGCAATTTGTTTTTCAAATGAGTTGATTGACTTGAACAGCAATTTCGCTTCATTGTGGTATTTCGCTGCGAATGCGGAAGTCGGGTGTGATTTGTTGATCTGCTCAACAAGTTCACGGAAGTTCACCGGAATAATTTCACGGACATTGAAGTGTTTGTCGAAATCTGTGATGATTCCGACCTGCGTGTTGACCTGAATTCCTTTTTTCAACAATAAAGCTTTTGCCAGTTGCACAAGCGCGTTGTAAGTTTTGTAAACGGAATCAGCGAATCGTCCTTCGTTGAAATTCTCCTCGGCGTACGAAAGAGCTTCTTCTGCTTCCAGTAACAACGTCGCTATCAGATCCACTTTTACGCCGGCGCATTCACCCACGCCGATCTGTGTCGCAAATTTCTGTTCTGTTCCCCAATCAATGAGTTCTTCTTCAGCAATCGCTTCAACGGAATTGAATCCGCGCAGCAATTGATAGAAGTAGTCTTTCCCTTTCTCGCTGTAATAGTCGGCGAAAGTTCTATTGTCGTTCGTGTTATTCTGAAAGTCAGAAAGCAACGTGCGTAAAACCGCAGGCGCTCGTTTCGACGGGAACTTCAGAATTTTATCAGCGATATTTCCTGATCCGTTTCCGTTGATTCCTCCTCCAAGTAGTAATTGCAAAGCAGGAACAACCGTATCACCGTGCTTCAATGCGCTTCCGTGAAAACCTATAGACGCAATAGCGTGTTGGCCGCAACTGTTCATGCATCCGCTGATTTTAATGATCAGTTCTTTTGAACCCGCAAGCCGCGGATATTCTTCTGCAATTACTTTTTCAAGCGCAGCCGCTACTCCTGTGCTGTTGGAGATTCCCAGATTGCACGTATCTGTTCCGGGGCATGAAGTGATATCAGCAAAAGCATTCGCACCGATTGATGTGAAATCATTTGCAGCAAGCTCGCGATACAATGCAGGCAGAGCAGAAGCGTGTACGAAACGCAGCAACAAACTCTGACCGATTGTAACACGAACATCATCAGCAGCGTACTTCTTAGCGATTTCCGTCAACTTCACGATTCTTTGCGATGCAATGTTTCCTTGCGGAACTTTCACATAAACACCATACCAGTCTTTCTGCTTCTGTTCAAAGGTGTTGTTGTTCTTCCACTCCTGGTATTCATTCTGATTGGTAACACGGAATGTGGTGAATGCTTGTTGAGGAACATCCGGTGTATCGATAGATGTAGAAGCAATATCACGCTTGATAAATCCAACTGCAATGCGTTCCTGTTCCGTTAATCGCAATATTTCCTGCAAGCCGATTTTCGCAACCAGAAATTTAAGTCTGGCTTTTTGGCGATTGTTACGTTCACCGTAACGATCAAATACGCGAATCAAAGCTTCAGTGAATGAAATGAGTTCATCAGCAGGAAGGAATTCGAAGGCAACTTGTGCGACTTGCGGTTGTGCTCCTAATCCTCCGCCGAGAAGTACTTTGAAGCCGCGAATGATTTTCCCGTTTACAATTTCAACTTTCGGAATGAAGCCTAAGTCGTGAATGAAACTGATTGCAGTGTCGCGTTCTGAACTTGAGAAAGAGATTTTGATTTTTCTTCCCAGATCCTGCTGAACGGGATTGCGCAGAAAGTGGCGGAACAAAGCATCTGCATATGGATTGACATCAAACGGTTCTTCAGGGTCTATTCCTGCAAGAACTGAAGCCGTGATGTTGCGTACTGTATTTCCGCAAGCTTCACGTAATGTCAACTGATCGCGTTCCAGTTCTTCCCATAATTGCGGCGTGCGATCCAGACTTACAAAGTGAAATTGTACATCTTGTCGCGTGGTGAGATGAAGATTGCCTGTAGAATATTCTTCAGAGAGTTGCGCGAGTCGTTCAATCTGTTTGAATGAAAGTTTGCCACCGGGAACTTTGATGCGAACCATTTGCACACCTTGCTGACGTTGTCCGTAAACACCGCGTGCTAAACGAAGACTTCTGAATTTTTCAGGATCTGTTTTTCCTTCGCGGAACTGAGCAATCTTTTCTGCAAGATGCGCGATGTCCTTTTCAATAGTTACCCAACCGTCATTTTGCGGTTGTAATTCCAATTCTGTTCTGAAACTTTGCATTCTTATTCGTTGTTATTGGGTTTGTAAATTTTACCGGAACAACGGGAGCGTCAGAAAATAAATAAGCCCCCGCGGTTTGTACCGGGAGGGCTTCGCTCAACACACCAACAATCGTGTTCACATAGCCAAATAACCTCCCGCATCACTGCGCATGCAGCAACACATCATCATACACATCATGTATGAATTGAGGTTTTGGTTGTTAGTGAATTTCATGTTGATATAACTTAAATGCCTTTGTCGGATTTTCTCCGAACGATGCCGCAAAGATATACGGGAATTTTAATACGAATCTAATTTGTGCCGAAAAAAGAATGTGTTTCGACATTAATCAACCCTGTTTGGACTGATAGAGTAATTGAAAATCAACGTTTTATAAAGGATGCAAAAAAGTTCCCGATTCAGTCTGAGAATCAGAAGTTGCGATGCGTCTTCACGTAATCGGTGATGTAATCAACGATCACTTTAGTGTCTGTGCCCGGAGGAAAGAGTTGCCCGACACCTTGCTCATTCAGTTTTTTCATGTCGGCATCAGGAATAATTCCGCCACCCGTGAGCAGCACATCATTCATTCCTTTCTCTTTCATGATTGTCAAGATTTTCGGAAACACGGTCATGTGTGCGCCTGAAAGAATACTCACTCCGATAGCATCAACATCTTCCTGCAACGCTGCGTTCACAACCATTTCAGGAGTCTGACGCAATCCGGTGTAAATTACTTCCATGCCTGCATCACGTAAGAATGATGCAATCACTTTTGCGCCGCGGTCGTGACCATCAAGTCCGACTTTTGCAATAAGAACACGTATAGGACGTTTCATACGGGCAAAGTTAACATTTTCCTGAATGGAGAATTAATCACCGCACTCATCAAAACTCACAAAGAAAGTAGTGCCGGCATCTTTTGTGGTTTCAAACCAGATCATGCCGTTGCAGCCTTCAACAATGTTCTTCACCATCGCTAAACCAAGACCCATGCCCGTGGATTTGGTGGTGAAATTCGGAACGAAAATTTTATCAATCACTTCATCAGAAATTCCTGTTCCGTTATCACGCACAGAGACGATGAAATGATTTTTCTGTCGCGATAACTCCACTACAACTTTCCCTTTTCTGTCATCAGGAATGGCCTGAATAGCATTGCGGAAAAGATTGTTGAACACACGCGGCAACTGTTCGCGGTCGCCCGTAATCATCATCGCTGCATTTACTTTGTCGTTTACGCTGAACTCAACACCTTCATCATTTTCACTGAAGAGTTCAAGTGTATTGTAAACGACTTCGCGCAGATCCATTTCTTCCAAAACAGGTTTCGGCATCTTCGCAAAATCAGAGAATGCACTTGCAATGGAAGCGAGCGTATCAATCTGTTCAATCACAGTACGTGATAAACGTTCTACTTTCTGATCTATGTCCGGCGCTTTGTCTTTGTACGCGCGCTCCAGCAACTGAATGCTCAGTCGCATCGGTGTCAATGGATTCTTGATTTCATGCGCAACCTGCTTCGCCATTTCGCGCCACGCACTTTCACGCTCTGATTGCGCAAGCAATTCAGCACTCTTCGTGAGCTCTGTAATCATGCGGTTGTATTCGCTCACCAAACTCCCGATTTCATCTTTACTGCTCCATTCAATCGGATCATTGGTTTTACCCAATTTCACCTGTCGCATTTTTTCCTGAATGAGTCGCAATGGATGCGTGAGATAATTGGAGATGAAAATCGCAGCAAGAACCGCCAACGCAAACAACAAGACGTAAACGTTGATGAGCGCCACCATGAAAGTGGAAATCTCTTTCTCCAAATCATTCTGCTTTGCGAAATACGGAATGTTAAGATACGCCTGAAGTTGTCCGTCTTTGTTTTTTACCGGAAGATACGCAGACAGGTAAGCGAGGTTGCCGATGTTTTCATCGTGAATGTATTCCGATTTCTTCATCAGACTGATCTGCGTATATGCTTCCGGGTTCATCTTTCGTGAAGCCAATCCTTCATCAAACACTTTTGGACGTGATGAAGCGTAAAGATTTCCCTGCGCATCATACAGATTGATGTCAGTAAAGAATACATTCGAAAATTTCTTCAGAAGGTACGTTGCGTAATCGCGATACGATGATGTGAGTTCATCATTCTGCAATTTACCTTCAATCTCCAATACAACTGAATGTGCTTTCTCGCTGATGATTTCCGCGTTCTTGGTTTGATATTGCTGACGGATGTAATAAATCGAGCCGGCACCGAATAAGCCGAGTGATACAAGAACAATCATGACCAACACCAACTGAATTCTGTATTTGAACGTAAGATGGGAGAACGCCGGTCGTGACACCAGCATTTGTCTTCCGAAAAGCGAAACAATCAGAAGCAAACTGAAGAATGCAAAGATGTAAGAGAAGCTTGTGATTTTGCCAAGCCACCCTTCTTCCGGTTTACTGAGCAGCACTAATGTACTTTCATCCGGACGATACGCAAGATGATCCCAATCATCCGTTTCGAAATAATGAAAGTGTCCTTGGTCCTCTATGAATTCCGACGATAAGCTGTATAGAAATTCTCCTGCGCGATTTACAAGTTGTCCGTTTTTGTACTTCGCGTAAGAATAATTCATCAGCTTACGGTTCAAACCGAGTTCGCGATCGAGTAACAATTCCGGGAATCCGATTTCTTCCGACATGAGTTTCGAATCAAACTCAATGAACAAAGTTCCTTGTCCGAGATGCGTTTCTCTTTCGGGATATTGCAGCACAATCTTCGCGAGATAACTGATCCGCCCTGTTCCGTTGTCGAGATAAAACAACTGATCGCTGAAAGTAGGAACGCCGTTTTTCTCACATTGTTCTTCGAAGTGAAGAATGTTATCACTCCAAGGAGTGCTGGAACGCAGCAAAGGCGTACACATCGTATCGAAGAAGGTAACTTTCACTTCATACTTTTCCCAATAACCGCTGAAATATTCCTGGCGTATGGTTTTCTCGAATGCTGCAAAATCCTGATCCGGCATCTGTGTGTAACGAATCAGGTTGGTGTCGTGCGCGATCTTGTTGTCGATTTCAGTGAACAAATGTTCTGCAATCGGATCCTGCTCTGCGGCAAGTTTCTCTGCAAATACAACACGACTGTCATGCTCTTTGTGCATCGATTGTTTGAGCAACATGTGCGTGGTGTAGAATGAGAAGAGTAGCACGAGGAATACGATAACGGAGAAAGAGAACGTTCCGTTTTCTTCATCCGTTTTACGAAGCAGAAGAACGAGCAACACAGCCATTGGCCAGGAGATCGCAAGAAGATCTACACTGCCGAACAGATGATGCATTCCGATAACCAGTGCTGATGAAATCAGCCATCCGTACAAACGATTCTTTCTTTCCGCAACAGAAGATTCAATAATGCGAAGTGCACTTTCGCTGATGAGGAAGAACGCGGAAAGCATCAAGGCAATCATGAAGATGCCTGTGTAACTGTACGCTGAAAGACCGAAGAGATTATTAACCTGAAATGAAATGTCGGAGTTCTGCACCAAACCGGAAATCATGGAGTTGATTCCCCATGCAATGATTGCAGGAATTCCGAGTAGCGCTGTTGTCCAGGCAAGTTGCGACCATTTGCTTCCTCCGAACTTCACACGCGTTTTGCGCTGATGCGCGCTTACGAACACGGTGACGTAAAAGAACAGTATAACATTGATAAGAAAATCACCGAGGTTCTGATTCCAGAACGAGCCGGCGTTTCCGTAGTGAATAGGGCTGAACAGAGGCAGATCGTAGAAGGTAGAAGGAAAGTGTATCAGCAACGTGAGGAAACGCAATGCCACGATTACACTAATGAACAGAAGCGCGCTTCCGTGCGGTTTGAGTGTTTGTTCAAGCGAGGCAACTTCTTTGCGAAGGAAAGCAAGGATGAGAATGCAACCGAGCAGAATGAGCAGAACGTTGACTACAATTTGTGATAGTGTGAGGTCGGAATTGCCTTGCTGTTTGAATACAAGAGAGAAAAGATAAGTTCCATCTGATGCGTGTATTGCATTTGTAGATCCGGGCTTGCCGATTTCAATTTCCGTTTCAGGTGGAAGACGCAAACCTTCTGCGAATGAATTCACGAGATATTGGTTCTCGTAGGAGTATTCATTCTTGATGCGCAACAAGCCAATATAAGTTCTGCCTGCGTTGTCTGTTTTCTGAATCGTTTCAAACCAACCGTTACGCAGGCGCGTCATGCGTTGATCCAAACAAACTTCAAGCATGTAGGTCTCTACTGCAGCGGAATTGTCAGACCAGTATTTCAGTGAATCACCTTGATAGATGAGCAGCACAATGCCGTGCTTTCCGTATAACGTACCATTGCGATCACTTTGCGCGATGAAAATTTCTTCGAAAGATTTTGTCTGTGCAAAGTTGTAGAGTGAATCGAGTTCCGACTGCAACGTGGTTTCACGCTCATGCAGTTCTTCGGTCAATCCTGCAATCAACGGACTGGTTCTCGTTCCTCCTGATAGACTTACCAGATAACCGCCTGTGAGCAGGAGAATTCCGCCCAGCAGTAAGCTGTATCTCGATTTGAAAAATGATTTGAGTCGGGCAGAAACGGGCATTCAGGGCAAATTTAACCGAACCATCGGGCTTGAAGGCCTTCAAGGGCAGATAAAGCCGAAAAAATCGTGCCAGTTAGTAATTATGGTACGCGGACTGTGTGAAATGGTAAGCGGAAAACAACAAAAGGGACGGATTAAAAGCGGATAAGTTGAATTAATTCGCGTTTTTAAATCGTTTGGGGTAAACCGAATTTTCGGGAATTCCGAAAAACCAATCTTTTAAACTGCGGGCGTTCTCCGAAATTCAATAAAAATCCGAGTTCCATTTCCGTTGCTCTTAGATAATTTAGAAGTTGCGCTTCGTGTTCAGGTATAAGTGCAGACGCGGATTTCAATTCAAGAATAACAGAATCATCAACAATAATATCCGCAAAATATTCGCCAACAACTTGTCCATTATAGTGAACCTTTAATTGCTTTTGTTTATTGCAGATCAATCCGCTGCCAGACAATTCCATCACCAGTGCATTCTCATATACTTTTTCCGAAAATCCATACCCCAGATTGTTGTAAACATTATAAAATCCGCGCAGTATTTTCTCGCTTGTTCTCTGATGTATCAACTCCATAATTCATTATTAACAATTACATATCAACATACTTAATAGATTCGCGTTAATCCGCATTTTTTTCTTTTTCCGCGTACTATTTTTTCCGTGTACTATTCTCACCCGAACAACCCACTAAACACCTCTTCAATCTTCCCGCACATTCTCAAACGAATCGCGTAGCTATCCTGCTTCAAACCTTTATGAAATTTTGAAATATAAATTTCTTTGAAGCCCAATTTCTCAGCTTCTGAAATGCGCTGTTCAATGCGTGTCACCGGACGTATTTCCCCGCTCAATCCCACTTCCGCTGCAAAGCAAACTCCGTTGGCAATCGGCATATCGGCATTCGAAGAAAGTACGGCGCAAACCACCGCGAGATCAATTCCCGGATCTTCCACTTTCAATCCGCCGGCAATATTCAGAAACACATCCTTAACGCCAAGACGGAATCCGCAGCGTTTCTCCAATACAGCAAGCAACATTCCCAAACGACGCAGATCAAATCCCGTTGCAGAACGTTGCGGTGTTCCGTATGCAGCAGAGCTTACAAGAGCTTGTGTTTCGATAAGCATCGGTCGCAAACCTTCCATGAGAACAGCAATGGAAACTCCGCTTACTGCTTCATCGCGCGATGTCACAAGAATTTCTGAAGGATTGCTCACTTCACGCAAACCGCTTCCCTGCATTTCATAAATGCCGAGTTCATTAGTAGATCCGAAACGGTTTTTCGTAGTGCGCAGCAATCGGTAAACGTGGTTGCGATCGCCTTCAAACTGCAACACTGTATCTACCATGTGTTCGAGCACTTTCGGACCTGCAATGGAACCGTCCTTCGTGATATGACCGATCAGAAATACAGGAACTTCATTCTCCTTCGCATAGCGCAGCATTTCACCTGCACATTCACGCACCTGCGAAACGCTTCCCGGAGAACTCTCCACACTTGCAGTATGCAAAGTCTGTATCGAATCGATGATCATCAATTGAGGTTCAATGATAGCCGCTTGCTGGAAAATATTTGCAGTGTTTGTTTCGGTAAGAATGAAACAATCCTGATTTTTTATTCCGATTCGCTCTGCACGCATGCGGATTTGCTGTTCACTTTCTTCTCCCGAAACATAAAGCACACGCATGTTCTTTACGTTAGTTGCCAGTTGCAGCATCAAAGTGGATTTCCCGATTCCCGGCTCTCCGCCAAACAGCACGAGTGATCCCGGAACGAGTCCTCCGCCAAGAACACGTGTGAGTTCTTTGTCGTAAAGCGGAATGCGACGTTCTTCACCTCCGGTAATTTCATTCAGATTCAACGGCTTCACTGCGCGTCCGGTGGAACGTGAAAAAGGCGAGGAGCGGGGATCGTCATTCTTCTTGACAATTTCTTCCACGTACGTGTTCCATTCTCCGCACGAGGTGCATTTTCCCACCCATTTCGGTGAGCTGGTTCCGCAATTCTGACAGAAATACTGAGTTTTTACTTTCGCTACAGCCATAGTTTCACTTGTTACAGAGCAAAACTAGGTCAGCGAAATACGGCGCGCTTGGAAAACTAAATTATTTAGTCACGCTTCAAACCGATTCACCAGCACACCGTCAATGTAAATCATGTACGTATGCGGACGGAATCCAGCGAAGAATGTCGGACGGGTTTTATTGATGCGCAGATGATGCTTTTCATTTACACCCACCCAAAGATCGAAATCGCGTGTAAACGAGAAGTCGAACATGAACAGTCGGCTGATAGCCGTAATGTTATCCACTTTAACTTCAAAGCGACCCCAGAACTGATCATAGCTCATATCGATCATGTGCTTTTCGTTGTGTCCGAGTGAGAAGACGTGATGCATGATGGTAAATGGTATGTTGGTATTGTTAGTGACGAAGTTAATCTGACTTCAACAGGTTTGCAAAAACTGGAGCCTTAAAAGAGTACGCGATATTGAGGATAGATTATTATCAGAACTTACGTTCTGCCAGTGCTTTATAAATAATTACTGTTTGAACTTTTTTGTGCCGCCAAAAAAGTTCGCAAAAAAGCTCCCGCCTTGGATCTCTCGCCACCCGCAAGCGGGTACCCGGCTGCGATCTCCTAGGGCGGAACAAAAGTGTTTTGCACCGCAAAACACTTACATCACAATCGCGTCTCACTTGGTGGTTGCCACTAACTCAGATAGAATCATCTGTCACACCTAAGCGCAGCGAATAAATTTACTGGCGTTGGCTCGTGCGAAAGATCGCCTGGGAGGATTCGCGGAGGATAAGCACGTGGGTTGCGCAACGCAGTGAAGCGTGCGAATCGTCTAAGCGATTGGCAAGGAAATTTATTCAGCGGAGGAATGTGTGTTGCGCCTAGGGTGTGACACGGCTTTTTGTGATACTTTTTGCCACGACAAAAAGTATCAAGAGAAAAGCAAAGTTTATCGATGGTAAATGTTTGAACTTTTTTGTGCCGCCAAAAAAGTTCGCAAAAAAGCTCCCGCCTTGGATCTCTCGCCACCCGCAAGCGGGTACCCGGCTGCGATCTCCTAGGGCGGAACAAAAGTGTTTTGCACCGCAAAACACTTACATCACAATTGCGACTTAATTGGAAGTGGCTACTAACTCAGATTGAATCATCTGTCACACCCAAGCGCTGCAATGAATTTTTCCTGCTACGTGAAGTACTCTAGCAAAAAATCATTTAGCGGGAGATGCTGATCACTGCTTACCGAGAATCTTCTTCTCAATCGCCGTTGTCGAATACCCGCTCACCAATTCAATCAACTTCACTTCTCCGCCGCGAGCCAACACAACATCATGACCGGCAATCTGCTCAACTTTGTAATCGGCACCTTTCACCAATACATCCGGCTGCACCGCTTTAATCAGATCGTAGGGTGTTTCCTCATCGAAGATTACAACGTAATCCACAAACGACAATGAAGCAAGAACCATCGCGCGCGACTGTTGATCCTGTAACGGACGCGTGTCACCTTTATTCAGCATTTTAACAGAGGCGTCGCTGTTCATTCCAACAATAAGAATATCTCCGCAATCTTTAGCCTTGCTGAGGTAATCAACATGACCCAAATGCATGAGATCGAAAACGCCATTGGTGAAAACAACTTTCTTCCCGAAGAAATGAGCGCGTTGAATAACGAACTGAATTTCTTCACGCGTTTTAATTTTCTTCCGTATGTTTTCTGTAATGTTCATTGGCGTATTTTATTCAGTGCAGGACGCAATGCAAAAGCAATTCCTGTAAATAACACAACTGTTGCAACCTGTGCACCCCATGAAAGCCATGAGAATGATGCTGCCGCAGGTTCAGTAGATGGAACAAGATCTATCAGTATCGCAGTAACGATAATCTGATATGCTCCGATTCCGCCCGGAGTGAATGCAACACCGAATGTTCCGAACAACAAAAGAATTAACGCTGTATTGAGAGTAACGTCTGAAGTTTCCGGAAAGCAGCGGAAACAGAAATAGAGAGAGAAATAATATCCTGCCCAGATGGAAAGTGAATAGACAATAAACAAAAACGGATTTTTCACTTTCCGGATGGAAAGAATTCCGTCTTTCAATCCTTCAATGAATCCTTTCTCTCCATCTGCTTTCTTCTTTTTGCTGAGTTTTTTGCGGAGCAGATATATGCCGAATACAATTGCAATTCCGCCGACGAGAATACCAATCAGCGCCATCGGACTCTGAGACAATGCCGCCAATTTTGCACTCGCGGGATTCCAGATATACTCCAGCCACAGCGATTGCAATTCTGCAAACTGAAACAGCAGCACAACTACAAATACAAGTCCGAGGCAAAGCAAATCCACAATGCGTTCCACCACCACAGTTCCGAATGATTCAGAGAACGGAACATCGTCGCTGGTTTTCAAAACACCGCAACGCGTTACTTCACCCAAACGCGGGAATGCGTAATTGGCAAGATAGCCGATCATCACTGCGTAAAAACGATTTCCGAGTAAAGCTTTTCTGTTCAAAGGCGCAAGAAGAAATTGCCAGCGAATAGCACGTAGCAAGTGTGCAATTGCTCCGATGATTAAAGCAATCGCAAACCAGAAATAATCCGCGTTCGCTAATCCTTTGTGAAAATTTTCGCTTTGTTCCGGTGTGAAGCGGCTGTATTGCCACCACATCAATCCGGCTCCGAGACCGAAGAAAATTACGAACTGAATAATTTGTCCGGTCTTGCTCTTCACGCTTATCGGTTGAGAGTGTTCTTGTTTTTAGAATCCGGGAAAATCACTGAAGGCTTGAATTTCTTCGCGGCTTCAAATTCCATATCAGCGTAAGAAACGATAATTGCTTCATCACCATTGGAAAATTTCAGCGCAGCAGGTCCGTTCAGACAAATCACTCCGCTGCCACGTTCCCCTTTAATTACATATGTAATGATACGTTCCCCGTTGCGGTAGTTGAAAACATGTACCTGCTCATTTTCTATAAGATTGGCAGCGTCCATGAGATTTTCATCAATTGTTACACTGCCGATATAATCCAGATTCGCTTCAGTTACCCGAACACGATGGATTTTCGACTTCATCACCTGAATAATCATAGCGGACAAAGGTAATGAAGTGTTGGGAGTTACGGGCGGTATAGGTGATCGAGCTGTCAGGAGTTTCCCGGTTGCAGTCAGGAGTGAACTCCTGACAGAACAAAAAAAATCCGCCCTGTGGGAGTCTGGATTATCGCCTTTCAGGCGATGATAAATGGAGGGTTTAACAGCAAAAGAATCCGCTTTGCCGCTACTTGAGGGACGGAGTCAAGAGCGCTGTCAGGAGTTAACTCCTGACAGAAACAAAAAATCCGCCCTGTGGGAGCGGATTCTTTTACTGTTGCCCGAGCTGGATTCGAACCAACACAGTCAGAACCAAAATCTGAAGTCCTGCCATTAGACGATCGGGCAATAAGGGGTGCAAAAATAACAACAATCTTATTTTTCACAAATTTTTGAGCTATAAACACGAAAATTAACGATTTTAAAAGGGGCAGATTCCCTATCTTCGCCGGCAAACCATTGAAATTTAACCAACCTCATGGCATCTCGTTATAAACTGCTTAACAACGTTTTAGGGTGGATTGTGTTCGCAATTGCGGCTTTCACGTACATCTCAACTATCGAACCGACCACAAGTTTCTGGGACTGCGGTGAATATATCGCCTGCAGTTACAAATTGGAGGTAGGTCACCCGCCGGGAGCTCCAACCTTCCTGATTTTGGGTCGTTTCTTCACGCTTTTTGCGGGAGATACATCCCAAGTGGCCATGATGATCAACGTAATGTCCGCACTGGCCAGTGCATTTACTATCCTCTTTATGTTCTGGACACTCACCATGCTCGGACGCAAACTGGCTAAAGCAGTTGATAAAGTTGATCACGTAGATAACATCTCTCAATCCAGCGTTTTCGGTGTGTTTGCTGCGGCAATCATTGGTTCGTTGGCTTACACTTTCTCTGATTCTTTCTGGTTCTCCGCTGTTGAAGGCGAGGTTTACGCTATGTCATCGTTCTTTACTGCTCTCGTTTTCTGGGCAATCCTCAAATGGGATGCAGATGATTCCGAGAAGTCAGATAAATGGATTGTATTCATCGCTTACATGATGGGACTTTCTGTGGGTGTCCACCTTTTGAACCTCCTCGCAATTCCGGCAATCGTAATGATTGTTTACTTCAAGAAATTCACGCCAACAAGAAAAGGACTCATCATCGCCGGACTGATCGCAGTTGGATTGCTAGGTGTAATTCAGAACGGAATCATTCCGGGTGTTGTGCAGGCTGCTGCTAACTACGAATTGTTCTTCGTAAACGGAATGGGTCTGATGCCGAATGGCGGTTCAGTTATTTACTTTCTGTTGCTGATCGCAGTTATTGTAACCGGATTCATGTACACGAATAAAGGCGGAGAAAAACTCTTCAAGCGTTTCACTTATGTGTTGGGCTTGTTCTTTGCTCTCGCAATTTTCGCAGCATTCGCGTATGGTAAAGTTGTAATGACGCTCATTACAGCTGTTGGTTTGATTTATCTTGTTTACTATTACCGCAACAACCGTCAATTGCTGAATACAATCCTTCTTTCGTTCTCAGTATTGATGATCGGCTACTCAACGTTCTTCGTGCTCGTGATCCGTTCACAGGCAAACACGCCGATGGATGAAAACAATCCGGAGAACGCGATCAGCTTGCTCTCATACCTCAACCGTGAACAGTATGGTGATTGGCCGATTCTTTACGGTCCGTATTATAATGCTCCGTTGGATGCTGATAATTACGCTGACGACGGATCTCCTGTTTATGCACTCGACGAGCAACTCGGAGAGTATGTGATTATCGACGCACGCAAGCAAAGCAAATACAACTTCGCAGGCGAAATGAGCACCATCTTCCCGCGTATGTGGGAAAACAATCAGCGCAGCCACGTAGGTCCTTATGAGGAATGGGGCAATGTTGCGAAGAACAATACGAAAGTGAAATTACGTAACCCGCAAACAGGCCAGGTGGAAACATTCAAGAAGCCAACCATGTGGGCTAACTTGACGTACTTCTGGAACTATCAGGTACAGTGGATGTACATGCGTTATTTCTGGTGGAATTTCGCAGGACGTCAGAATGATATTCAAGGACATGGCAGCAACCCGTTAGATGGTCACTGGCAGAGTGGTATTCAGGCGCTTTCCGATGTGAATCTCAATGAGGCGCCTCCGCGTTTGCGCGATAATCCTGCGAACAACAAATTCTTCTATTTGCCATTCCTTCTCGGATTCATCGGATTGATTTTCCACTTCATGCGTGATTGGAAAAATGCGCTGGTGGTATTTCTGATGTTCATGTTCACAGGTCTCGCTATCGTGATTTATCTGAACCAATATCCGTTGCAGCCTCGTGAACGTGATTACGCTTACGCCGGTTCATTCTATGCTTATGCAATCTGGATCGGACTCGGTGCGTTTGCAGTGATTCACTTCCTGCGCAGCTTCGTTGGAAGAAAAGACGGCTCTGCATCATTGGCAGCTTCACAATCTCCAATGCTCGGCTTGATCAAAGTTGTTGGTGATCGTAACGAAGCAATGGGTAAAAACGTTGCTGCAGTACTCGGAACTTTACTTTGTGCTGTTGCGCCTTTCCTCATGGCTTCTGAAGGCTGGGATGATCACAACCGATCGAACCGTTTCACTGCACGCGATTACGCAGGAAACTATCTCGCTACTTGCGCTAAGAATGCAGTTCTTTTCACAAATGGTGATAATGATACATTCCCGTTGTGGTACGAACAGGAAGTTGAAGGTTACAGAACCGATATTCGCGTTCTCAACCTTAGTCTCCTTAATACAGATTGGTATATCGATCAGGCTGCGCGCAAAGCGTACGATTCAGATCGTGTTCCGTTCTCGTTACCACGTGCAAAATACCGCGGCAGCAATTGCGATCAGGTGTTCATCGATCGTGAAGGCGCTGCAACAGTTGGTGCAATGAGCGCACGTGAATTGATGGATCTCATTATCAAGAACGATCCGAAAGCAACACGTGTACGTCCGAATGAAGATGACAACGGTGATTCGTTCATGGATACAACGTATGTTCTTCCTACGAACCGCGTTTATATTCCGGTGAACAAAGCGCTTGTAAAAGCAAACGGAACAGTTCCCGCAAATACACCTGACAGCCTCATTGCTGATCGTGTAGAGTGGACCATCAACAAAGGTTATCTCCTGAAAGCGGATCTTATGATCCTCGATCTTCTTGCTTCATTCAACTGGGAACGTCCTGTTTACTTCGCTGTAACAGCAGGTGGCGATTCTTACCTGAATCTTGACGAATGGTTCAACCTCGAAGGTCTTGCTTATCGTTTGGTTCCTATGAAAGCCAACAAGCGCGGCATCTTCGGTGAAGAAGTTGGTTGCAATACTGCATTGATGTATGAGAACATCATGAAGAAATTCCGTTGGGGCGGGCTCGATGTTCCGGGTGCGGAAATTTACATGGATGAGAACAACCTTCGCTTTACTACGAATCAGCGTTTGCAGATGATGTCGCTTGCGAAATTGCTGAACGATGAAGGCAAGTCTTCTCAGTCTGTAGAAGTGTTGGATCGTATGCAATCTGTTATGCCGGCGAATATCGCTCCGCTTGAACCTGCTATGGTTTATGGTGTTGAAGGATATTACAAAGCAGGCGCAATAGAGAAAGCAAACAAACTCTCACGCGAACTCTTTAACGTGTGCGCAGAAGAATATCGCTATTACACTAAAGTCGGTCGTGAAACAAAGAGCATGGATGCGTTTGAACAGGATCTCGGTCGACTTGGTTCTGCAATGGAAATGCTCGCGCAATACGCAATGACTTTCGGTCAGAACGAACTTGCTGAAGAGTTCAAAGGAAAACTTACGCCAATGGGCCTCGGACAACGTCTCAATGGACCTCCAATGCCAATGAATGCGCCACCTCCGATGAATATGGATTCGTTGCGCAAAGCAATGGAAGCGATGAGCGATTCTACGAATCCGAAAAAAGCTCCGGACCAATAGTATGCCGTTGATGGTTCGTCCTCCTCAGTTGTTCCGTCGTTTGTACAACGGCGCGGTGTGGAGAATGGATCGCAATGAGAAGAAAATTTATCTCACATTTGATGACGGACCAGTGCCCGGTGTAACCACCGCGGCACTTTCTGTTTTAAAAGAGCACAACATCCGTGCAACATTTTTCTGCGTGGGAGAAAACGTGCAGAAACATCCTGAAATTTTCCAGCAGATCATTGCTGATGGTCACAGCGTCGGAAATCATACAATGCACCACGTTGATGGCTGGAAGCTTTCCTGGCGCGATTACATGCGCGATGTGAAAGAATGCTCGGCAGTTTTCTCTTCGCAATTGTTCAGGCCTCCGTACGGTCATATGCGCAGATCGCATTTTGCAACATTATCCAGAAGATGCAAAGTGATCATGTGGGATGTACTGACGTATGATTTCGATAAATCCTACGCGCCGGAACATTGTCTGGAATTGGCGTTAATGAATTCGCGCCCCGGATCTATCGTTGTGTTTCACGACAGCGAAAAAGCAAAAGACAGAATGCTGTATGCATTACCGCGCTACATTGAAGTGATGAAGCAACGCGGTTATACTTTTGAAGCGCTGAAGTTCTGACTATACAACTGAAGGAACTACTTTCGGAAGATCCTGTTTCTGGATTTCAGCCCAGCCTTTTCTCACATTCACAAGATCAGTGTAGCCTTTCTGCTTGAGCAATGAAATTGCAATTACAGAACGGTATCCGCCGGCACAATGCACGTAGTACGGTTTGTTCTTGTCAACTGCATCTGTACCGTTGGCTTTGCCGAAATTACTCAGGCAAACATGTTCTGCATCTTCAACGTGTCCGTTATCAAATTCACCCGGACGACGCACATCAAGAACAGCGCGACCGTCATGCGCATTCACACCTTTTGCGAAAACGTCTGCGTCAACTGAATTAACAGTATCAATTGGCAAACCCGCATTCTTCCACGCATCAACACCGCCTTCAAGATATCCGATTACATTTTCGTAACCCACTCGCGCCAGTCGGAGAATCGCTTCGCGTTCGCGACCTGCTTCCGCAACGATGAGCAGTTTTGCATTGATGTCAATTAATGTTCCCACCCAAACAGCATACGTTCCGTCAAGACCGATAAACACTGATCCCGGAACAAATCCTTTTTCGAATTCATTCACGTTGCGTGTATCCAGAACAAGAACTCCTTCTTCAATTGCAGTTTTCGCTTTCAATGGTGAAACAGCAACCACGTTTCTTTCCAAAACATGATCAATGTTTTCGTATCCGTTCTTGTTGATCATCGCATCCTTGAAAAAATATTGCGGAGGAGCGCTCAATCCGTCCGTTACTGTTGCAATAAACTCTTTGCGATCGGTAATCTTCATTGCATAATTCGTTGCACGTTGCTGTCCGATTGTCGACCACGTTTCTTTGCCGATATTTTTTCCGCATGCAGAACCCGGCCCGTGTGCAGGATAAACAATCACTTCATCTGCAAGCGGCTTCAGTTTGTTCTGCAATGAATCAAACAGCATTCCCGCAAGCTCTTCCTTGCTCATTTTCCCGTCAAGCAGATCCGGACGACCGACATCTCCAACGAAAAGTGTGTCGCCGGTGAAGACTGCATGTTCTTTTTTGTTTTCGTCAATCAGCAAAAAGCATGAAGATTCCGGAGTGTGTCCGGGAGTGTGCAATACACGCATTGTGATTTTCCCGATGCGGAATTCTTGTCCGTCTTCCGCGTTGATGACGTGATATTTTGTTTCAGCGCCGGGGCCGTAGACAATTTCAGCGCCGGTTACTTTCGACAGATCAATGTGCCCGGAAACGAAATCAGCATGAAAATGCGTTTCGAATATGTAACGGATTTTCACACCGCGCTCTTGCGCTTTCGCGATATATGGTTGCGTTTCGCGAAGCGGATCAATAACCACTGCTTCACCTTCTGATTCAATCCAGTATGCAGCCTCAGCAAGGCAGTTCGTATAAAGTTGTTCGATGTACATTGGTAGCGTTATGAGTTGCAAAGATAAGAAGTTGCAGGCTGCTACTGTATTCGGGTATTGTTCCGTATTGAGTTAAAATAACCCAATTTTGATCTTGAAGCGGCATTCGGCGAAGAATCTTTGTAAACGTCGCTTTTCGATTGACAACTCATGCTGAAAATCACGGACACAAAATTAACTTTACAAAAAATCAGATATGAAAATTGTCATTCCTCGTTCGTACAAACCTCCGGGATTAATTATACGTGCAAAAGCCTATTACATCGAATTCAATGATAAAGGACTTTATCTCGTAGAGTTGGGAAATGCATCTGCAACACCGAATACGAGAGGAGCACTGCAATCTTACATCGCGGAAAAAGCGGTGAGTTATTTCGATGCGAAATACGAGAAGGATTATCTTGTTGTTGAAGAACGTTTGCGCAACGGAGAATTAGATCAACTGGTTACCGAGAAACGCAGTTATTTTCTACGCAAAGATGAAGTGAAGCAATTCAGTTTCGTTTCATCAGGCGGACAGCTTGATGTGCGCATCAAAGGCGGGAAAGCAGATCTCAAATTGGTAATTGGGGGAATGCACGAAGCGGAGATAAAGCAACTATCCGCAATTTTTAACGGAGCACGATAATCTCTCCTTTTTACAAATCGAAAGAAGTGATCGCAATGAATGATGCGACGCTTATGAAAATCCACAGCAGTAATCCGAGCGCAAGTGGTTTCCAACCTACTGATTTGATTTCTGTCATGGACAGTCCTGCGCCGATGAGAAACAGCGTAACGGACAATCCGATTTTCGAAACATTGAATAATGTTTTTCCGCAATCCTGAATGAATTGAACGTAGGAGTTCAGAGTCATTGCAACGACAAAGAGCGCAATGAACCATGGAATTTTCACTTTGTTTGTGCCGCTGTTGCGAAAGAACATAGCCACAACAAATGAAAGCGGAATGATCCACAAGGCACGCGCAAGTTTTACGGTTGTTGCAATGTGAAGTGCTTCTTCTCCGTAAGTACTCGCCGCACCTACAACGGAACTTGTATCGTGAATAGCGATTGCCGCCCATACTCCGAATTGCTGTTGTGTGAGATCAAAGTAATGACCGATATAAGGAAACACAATCAGTGCGAGTGAATTGAGCAGGAAAATCGTTCCGAGTGAAACCGACATCTCTTTATCGTTTGCACCAACAATCGGTCCTATTGCTGCAATGGCACTCCCTCCGCAGATGGCAGTTCCTGAAGAAACCAGCACAGTAGTTTTCTTCTGAATCCCGAACAATTTTCCGATTAATAGCCCAAGAAGAATCGTGAACAGAATGGATCCGATCGTGAAAAGAAATCCACTCTTGCCGGCTTCCATCGCTTGCGTTACATTCATTCCGAAACCGAGTCCTACAACCGAAACTTTCAGTAGTAATCCGGTTGACTTTGAATTAAGATGAACGAACGGATGCCCGATGAATTGTGCGAACACCAATCCGATCAGTAAGGCTAATGGCGGACTCGAAAGAGGCGTGGTACATACGATTAACGCGACCACAAATAAAACGGTGCGTACTGTCGGATGCTGATCGAAGAATGATTTCATCAATTTCGGTTTCGCGACAAATATAGTAGGTTCGGTTCACTATGGACTGAAACAGAAGTTACATTCTTATCGCGTTAAGCACCACAATGACTAAATTCGCCTATGCAACCCAACGTTTCATTTCCCCTGGAGTTTCCTGAGTTCCGCACAGAGCGCACCAATTTGATCTGGATTTCAGCGAAGGAACGTGCATTTGTACATCGCTTATATTCTGATCCGAAAGTGCAGGAGTTTCGCGGAGCGCCGGCCTATTCTTCCGTTGCAGAAGCTGAAGAGCAGATCTGGCAATGGAGAAAAATGTTCGCTGAGCAAAGCGGAATTCGATGGGCAATTTATCATCGCGAAGCACAAGTGATGATCGGAACTGTAGGATTGAAAAACATCAGCAAACAACATCTTTCTGCGGAAGTCAGCTACGAGTTGATTCCGGGCTGGTGGAATCTCGGCATCATGACAGAGGTGCTCACAAAAATCTGTGATTATGCATTGAATGAAATGCAACTGCATTCACTGCAGGCTAACATTGATCCTTCACATGGTGCGTCACGACGCGTATTGGAAAAACTGCAGTTCCGCAATGAAGCACACTTCAGAGAAAACTGGTTTCATGAAGGCTGGTGGGATTCGAGTATTTGGGTGAAGAGGAAGTAGCAACAGAACTAATTCGCGGACTGCTCATTAATTTTTCGGATGTGTTTCGCTCTCGAACAATGAACTTATCATCCGCGCTTATCCGCTGAATCCGTAAAATCCGTGTACTATTTTTCTCAATCAAATTGCTTCTTGCTCGCAATTCCCTGATGATTGAAACGCACAGCGATGATTAACTCATGCGTGCCGGTAGAGTAGTTGCCCAGATTTGTTGTGGTGAAATCATATGCATACCCAAGTTGAAGATTCTCTTTGTAAAGGAATCCCATATACATTGATAATGCATCGAGGTGACGATAAGATCCGCCGACCCAGATTTTCTCTTTGTAGATTACACGTAATCCTGCATCAAACTGAAACGGAACAGGAGCAACCAATTTCCCGAGAACAGAAGGCTCAACAATGAAATTGTCGCCCAACGGCTGACGGTATCCGGCCATGAAATAGAAATGGCGATTGAGCACACTGGTAGTGTTCGACATGTAATCGAAGAACTTGATTTTATTCTGCTGAATCTGCAGACACGATGCGCCAACCCAGAACCTATCGCTGTGCAGATAAACTCCCGCGCCGAAGTCCGGCATAAGTACAGACTGCAATGCGTTAGTGAGCACAAGATCGCCCGGGTCATGCAAAGTGATTTTCTGTGCATCCACCATGAATTGCAGAATACCGGCGTTCAGTCCGAATGATAGTTTCAGTTTTTCCGTAAGCGGTGCGTGATACGAATAGGAAAGATAAAATCCTGTTCTGCGTGTTGGCCCGACAATATCCGTAAACAATTGCCCGCCCACACCCATGTGATCCCACTTCAACGGACCATGCAGACTGAGAATATATGTTCGCGGTGCATCAGTGATTCCTCCCCACTGATAGCGGTTTGCAGACATTCCGAGGAAGTAATTGTTCTTTCCGCCGATGGCAGGATTCATCACATAGTCATTCACCATGTACTGACTGTAATGCGGCAATTGCTGTGCGTTGATTGCCAACGGAAGAATTCCTGCGAGTATGCCGAGAATTTTTTTCATGACCGTTATCATTAGCGCATTATGGTTAAAGGACCTGTGAAGACATCCGGGAACATCGGATCATTCAGCTTGATGATGTAATAATACGTTCCTACCGGAAGATCTTTTCCATCGTATCGTCCGTCCCAAGGTGTATTGTATCCTACAGAGCGGAACAACATTTCGCCCCAACGGTTATACACTTCCACTTCGCATTCAGGGAAGAGATAGATGTAATCAATCACCCATGTATCATTCGTTCCGTCTCCGTTCGGAGTAAATCCGTCAGGGAACCAAATCGATGGAACGATATCCAGAACCATTGTATCGCTAGCTGTACATCCTGCAGAATCAGTTACAGTAACAATGTATGTTGTACTGTTCACTGGTCCTGCTACAGGATTCGGTGAAAGCGGATCTCCAAGTCCTGTTGATGGTCCCCACACAAATGTGAATCCTGAGTTGCCTGTTGGAGAACCTCCGATTGTTGTGGTTGTTCCCTGAATGATGGATTGATCGGGACCTGCATCAACAAATGGTTGCGGCAAGGAATTCACAAGTACGGTGTCACTCGACGTACATCCGTTATTGGTAACTGTAAGAATGTAAGTGTTCACACCGCTTACCGGAACCACTGTTGTGGTTGCACTGTTTCCTACAGCAGCTCCTGAAGGTGAAACGGTCCACTGATATGTAACTGCGTTCACACTTGCATTTCCGTCAAGTTGAATCAATCCTGCTACGCATGCACTTGTATCTGAACCGGCATCAGCAATTACAGTTGTAAGCGCGTTGATCGTGATTGTATCGAAAATCTGACAACCGTTCGCGTCTGTAATTTGTAAAGTGTAAGTGCCTGCAATAACACCGGATAGATCTTCTGTATTTGCCGTAAATGATCCGGGACCTGTCCATGCAAAAGTATACGGTGATGAACCTCCGGAAACTGATATGTCTGCCGCTCCGTCAAGTGAATTGTTGCAGAATGCGTCTGTGATTGAAGGAGCGCCAAGCACGAGAACAGTCGGTGATACAATCGTTCCTGAAGTTGTAGTTGTGCAACCGTTGGCGTCAGAAATCACAACGCTGTAAGTTCCGTTGCACAATCCTGTTGCTGTTTGTGTGGTTTGTGAATTATCCCACACATAGGAGTAAGGTAACGTTCCTCCGACAGGTAGTGCGGTGATGAATCCGTTGCATGCACCCAGACACAATTCGTTCTGTACAAATGGAAGTGAAGTGCCAAGCAAAGTTGGTTCAGTAATCGTAATTGCACCTGAACTCACGCAACCTCCCGCATCAGTGACTTGTACAATGTACGTTCCTGCGCACAATCCGCTTGTGGTTGTCGTTGTTGAACCAGTACTCCAATTGTAAGTAAACGGACCGCTTCCTGAAGTTACGTTTACTGTTCCTGTACCGTTACAGCTTCCATTGCATGTAATATCAGTTGCATTCGTATTCAACACTATTGTACTGTTCGCGTTGCTTACCGGAACAGGAACAACTTGCGAACATCCTGTTGCATCTGTTACAGTAACTGTGTAAATACCCGCGCACAATCCTGAAATTGTTGAGGTGGTTTGTCCTCCGGGAGCCCACAGGTAAGTGTAAGGACCTGTTCCGCCAGTTACGTTAAGTGCAATTTGTCCCATGCAGAAACCGCAATCGGTGTTCGTGATGGATTGATTCAACAAGATCTGAGCAGGCGCATTGATCACAACACTGTCTGTGAGAATACATCCGCTGGCATCCTGAATCTGCACGTAGTATGTTCCTGCAGATAATCCGCTTACAGAATTTGTAGTTTGTCCTCCCGGAATCCAGAAGATATTGTAAGGTGCTGTTCCGCCAACCGGAGAAACCTGTGCAGTTCCGTCATTCGCACCGAAACATGTAACATCAGTTGATGTGAGACCTGATGCAGTTGGTCCGCCGCTGGAGCTTACAGGAATTGTGAATGTATTGGAACAACCTGTTGCATCAGTGATGATCACTGTGTACACACCTGCACACAACCCGCTGACATTTGTGGAATTGGATCCGTTGCTCCATTGTAATGTATACGGCGCTGTTCCTCCCGAAGGAGCAACGGTTATCGTGCCATTGCATTGTCCGCAGGATGTTGAAATAATATTCCTGGAGATTGCAATCGCAGATGGCTGTGTTATTGTAACGTTTGTGGTTGCTCCGCATCCTGAAGCGTCAGTAACTACTACCTGATAATTACCTGCGCAAAGTCCGGCTGCAGACGGAGTGTTTTGCCCAAGAGGATCGTTCCATTGGTAATTGTAAGGCGCAGTGCCGGAAGAAACCGTTACTGTTGCTGCTCCATCACATGAACCATTACACGTTGGTGAAGTAGTCAACGCTGATGCAGTTAATGTATTCCACGAACCAATTGTGATTGTGTCGTTCTGCGTACAACCTGCAGCATCTGTGATTGTCACTGTATACGTGCCCATACACTGTGAGGAAATAGTTGCAGTTGTTTGTCCGCCCGGCGCCCACAGGTAGGTATAAGGTCCTGTACCGCCAGTTGGATTTACAGAGATTGATCCGTCGCACACTGCAAGACATGATGTATTGGACACAAACGCATTTGCAAGAATAGGTTGCGGACCACCGATAGTTACAGGAGAGAATCGAATGCAACCGTTCGCATCTGTAACCTGAAGGAAATAGCTTCCTGCACACATGCCGGTGAGACTGTTCACTGTTTGTCCTCCAGGATTCCAAACATAAGTGTATGGTGATGTTCCGCCGATAGGTAATACCGTTGCGCTTCCATCACAAGATGTCGGACATGTGGCAGCAGTTGTTGTAATTGTTTCTCCTGTCGGTCCGCCGGAGTTGTTGAGTGCAATTACGAATGTATCCTGACAACCAAGAGCATCAACAACAGTTACAGTATAAATTCCTGCGCAGACATTAATCTGATTCGGTTGAGGAGGAAGACCGCCTGTCCAGGAATACGTGTAAGGAGTTGTTCCACCTGAAGGCGTAATGTTTATTGTGCCGTCGCATACTCCGCAATTTGCCGGAGCACTTGCAACACTCAGAACGAAATTGGCAGCAGGAACAACGGTTACCGTTTGAATATCCGTGCATCCGTTTGCATCACGAACTGTTACAGTGTATGTCCCTGCAGGTATTCCTGAAATTGTAGATGTTGTTTGTCCGCCGGGAGCCCAGAGATATTGGTAAGGACCTGTGCCACCAACAGGTGATGCAGTTGCAGTACCATCAGATCCGTTTCCGCATGATGGTGAAGTGAATGAAGTATTCGCTTGCAGCAACGATGGTGTTCCGACTGATGTGTTGTTTGTTTGCGTACAACCATTTACATCTGTAACTGTCACTGTGTAAGGACCGGTGCACAATCCTGTTGCGGTATTGGCCGTTCCCCCTGATGGCGCCCACGAATATGTAAATCCTCCAGCGCCGCCCGAAGCATTCACCGCAGCCATTCCATCGCAACTTCCGAAGCAGGTAACAGGACTTGAACTCATTGCCAAATTGATTGCGGATGGTTGTTGTATCGTTACTGAATTCACGATCTGACATCCGTTCGTATCAGTGGAAGTTATACTATAAGCGCCCGCACAAAGTCCGCTTACCGATGAAGTTGTTTGTCCGCCCGGCGACCACAGGAATTGATATCCCGGCACACCGCCGCTAACCGTTGCAGAAGCTGTACCGGTGCATGCTGCATTGCACAAGACATCTGCAGAGGTTACGGTTTGTTGCAATGCCGGAGGTTCAGTAATTGTTACTGAATCAACAACAGAACAACCTCCTGCATCTGTAATTGTACAGGTGTATGTGCCCGGACACAAATTCACAATTGACGGAACAATCGGTCCTGCCGACCAGTTGTATGTAAACGGAGCAGTTCCTCCTGATATAGAAGCTGTCGCAGTTCCATTACATTGTGCATTACAAACCACATTGGTTGAAGTAATTCCAACACTCAATACGCCGGGTTCGGTTATTATAACCGTAATCTGTTGCGTACATCCATTCGCATCGGTTACATCAACTGTATACGTTCCTGCACATTGACCTGTGATATTCGGAGTTGTTTGTCCGCCTGGTGACCACAAATACGAATATGGTCCTGTACCGCCTGTTACGTTAACGCTCGCTGTTGCATCACATACACCATTACAACTTGCGGGAGCAGTAAATGCAACAAGACTTATTGCAGGAGGTTCAGTGATGATCAGTTGATCAAATGTGATACAACCAACGGCATCCGTCACTTGTACAAAAACTGTATCTGCACATAATCCCGTTACTGCAGGAGTGCCATCACCGCTCGGAGATCCCGGCGTCCAATCGTAAGTAAACGGACCTGCTCCACCTGTTACGTTGGTTGATGCGGTACCATCACAAACTCCGTTGCACGATACATTCGTTGAAGTTGACTGTAACGTTGGACCGTTCAGATTGCTTACGGCGATTTGTGTATTCACAGAACATCCGGTTGCATCAGTAACAGTCACTGTGTAAATACCTGGGCACAATGAAGAAATTCCTGTTGTTGTTTGCGCGCCTGGCGACCACAAGTATGTGTATGGTCCAGTTCCTCCTGATGCAGTTGTTGAAATTGCACCGTCACACAACGTACAGTTTGCAGGCGTTGCAACGGCGTTCGCCTGAATCAGTGTAGGTTCATTGATTGTGATAATGATTGTTGTATCGCAGGCGTTGCCATCCTGAACCGTAACTGTGTATGTTCCTGCACACTGATTCGTAATGGAAGGAGTGGTTTGTCCTCCCGGCAACCACAGATACGTAAAAGTTCCTGTACCGCCGGATGCACTGACTGAAGCACTGCCATTGCATTGATTGTTGCAGCTTACGTCATTCGATGCTGAAGTAACAACTACCTGCGGAGGATTATTGAATGTGATTGTAGTGGAACTGAAACATCCGTTTGCATCAGTTGCAGTTACGGTCCATGTTCCTGCGCAAAGACCGGTGATGTTTTGTGTTGAAAGATTCCCCGGTTGCCACAAATATGTGTACGGGCTCGCACCACCTGAAGCGTTCGCACTGGCAAGTGCATCGCAAGCACCGTAACAACTTGGTGTACTACCCGAGCTTGTGATGTTAATGTTTACGACTTGAGTAATCGTAACAGAAGCTGTTGTTGTACATCCTTGTGCATCTGTGATTGTACACGTGTATGAACCCAAGCAAAGATTTGTTGCTGTAGGATTCGTTCCCCCGGCCGGTGACCAGAAATACGCATAAGGAGAAGTTCCTCCACTCACATTGACAGATGCGGAGCCGGTACATAATCCGCAACTGGATGAAGTAGCAGTGACACTTGCAGATAAAGGAGAAGGCTGAGTAATTGTGATGTTATTTACAGTTGTGCAACCGTTAGCATCCGTTACCGTCAGCGTATAGGTTCCTGCACAAAGCCCGCTGATTGAATTTGTTGTTTGCGCTCCCGGCATCCACAGGAAAGTATATGGTGCTGTTCCTCCTGTAGGATTTGCAGTAGCAGATCCGTTGCATGATCCGGAACATGTTGCGTTTACGGCAGTAACGTTATTCTGTACGGCTGTCGGTTCTGTTATTGTAATAATCACTTGTGCAGTACATGCAAATGCATCTGTAACAGTTACGGTATAAGTTCCATCACACAGAGCAGAAATCGAAGGCGTAGTTTGTCCGCCCGGAGCCCATGAATACGTGTAACCCGGACTTCCTCCGGAAACTGAAACTGATGCTGTACCATCGCACACACCATTACAACTTGCATTCGTTGATGAAGGTGTAACAATGAGTTGAGGCGGCTGTGTAAGATTGATGATCGCAGTATCTATACATCCATTGAAGTCAGTGACCTGACAGGTGTAAGTTCCTGCGCATTGATTGGCAATGGACGCAGTTGTTTGGTTGCCGGGTGACCAGAGATAAGTAAATGCGGGTGTACCTCCCGATAGGTTCGCAGAAATCGTTGCATCGCACACGCTGTTACAATTCAAGCTCGTTGCATTCAAAGTCACCTGAAGCAAGTTCGGCTGCGTGATTGTTACAGTTGAATTACGCGTGCAACCCATTGCATCTGTTACTGTCAGCGTGTACGAACCTGCACACAAACCGCTAACCGAAGGAGTCGTTTGTCCGCCAGGCATCCACAGGTAGGTGTAAGGACTTGTTCCTCCGGAAGGTGCTGATGTTGCCGAACCGTTACACAAACCAAAGCAAGTTACATTCGTGCCTGTTGTGTTTGCGTTCAGTTGCGGAGGTTGTGTGATAGTGGTGCTTCCTGTTGCTGTACAACCATTCGCATCTGTTACTGTTACAGTGTATGTGCCGGGACACAATGGAGATGCTGTAGCGTTGTTACCGCCTGAAGGAGCCCATGTATAAGTGTATCCGGGCGTTCCGCCTGATGTATTGCTTGTTGCACTTCCATCGCAAGCACCGAAGCATGTGACATCAACATCAGTAACTGCAGGAAGTAGTTGCGTAGGCTGGGTAAGAGTTATTTGCCCGGAGGCGGTACAACCTTCATTGTCGGTAACTGTAACCGTGTATGTATTCGGACACAAGCTGCTTGCCGTTGAACCGGTTCCTCCTGCAGGCGACCACGAGTAGGTATATCCCGGAGTTCCTCCGGAAGCATTTGCTGCTGCAGTTCCATTGCACAATCCGAAGCAAGTAATGTTGGCTCCTGTAGGATTGACAAAAAGTTGCGGAGGTTGTGTGACTGTGACTGTTGCTGAGAATGTACAACTGTTGGCATCAGTTACTGTAAGCGTGTAAGCTCCGGCACATAGTCCTGAAATGTTCGGAGTAGTTTGGCTGCCCGGCAACCACAAGTATGTGTACGGTGCTGTTCCGCCTGAGGCAACTGTAGTGATCGCACCATCGCAAATTCCGAAACAGGATGCACTCGTCACTGTGTTTTGCGCTGTGAGCACAGCCGGTTGTGTGATGTTAGCTGAATATGTTGTCTGACACCCGTTAGCGTCTGTAATCGTGCACGTGTGTGTTGATGGACACAACCCGGTTATCTGGTTCGTTGTATTTGCAGTTGGGGACCACGAGAAAGTATATGGTGCTGTTGCTCCTGTTGGCGCTACAGTTGCAGTTCCGTCGCAAGCACCAAAGCATGTAACGTTTGTTGACGTGCCGTTAGAAACCAATGCAGAAGGTTGTGTGATTACTGATTGTTGCGTGCGCGTACAATTGTTGACGTCAGTAACTGTAAGCGTATAAGTTCCCGCACACTGGTTCGTGATTGCAGGTGTAGTTTGGTTTCCGGGAAGCCAGAGGTAAGAATAGCCAGGCGTTCCACCGGCAACTGATGCGGTACTGGAACCATTGCATTGACCGTTACAAAGGGGCGACGTGTTCGAAAAGAAAATTACCAGCGGAGGCGGATCAGTTACAATCGCGAATGCGGGTACCTGTGAGCCGTCTGAAAGGTCGGTTACAACAACAAGATATGTTCCTGCACACAATCCGGTAGCTGTTGCAGTG
>JBJOKQ010000005.1:0-40421 GCA_046046005.1 Bacteroidota bacterium
GGAACCATCATTGCGCCGGACATCCATCCGGCAAACATGCTTGCCGTGTAACTCAATCCGGGACGACAGAAAACTGCAATGCGTTTTCCTTTGAATGAACGGGAATTGAGAATATCATTCAGAATATACTGCGATGCGTTATAGATCTGCGACGCGTTCCACTTACCGCGTTCGTCAATAAGAATTATTTTCCGCGGATGATCGACAAGAACATCAATGAATTGCTCCGTTATCGTCTGCATTATTTTCTGATGATATAATCAACGCGCGCCGGTTCTGTTTTCAGATTGCGAACCGCGGCAGGCTGGCGAACAATCTCCACCGGTAAACTCTGCGTACCGCTTTGTACTTTTCTGTAATCTGCAACGGCACGGAACATTTCAGGTTTCATCGCTGCGTAATCTTCAACCGGAACCTGAAACACGACATCCACTTTATCAGGGAATGTTTTCAGATCCACAGAAGAAGGAACGTTAATCACGTTGAGCGGAATTGTAAATCGACCTTCTGTATATTGACCTACCAGCACGTTCATTTTCACCATTGCAGGTTGAATGCTCAATTGCGCGTTGCCTTCAGGCAGCACAACTTTCAAATCGGTTTCTATCGACGCCGAGACCTCATCAAATATTTTTGATTCTGTTTCCACTGCATTGATCTTGGCCAACAATGGTTCCGGTCCGCGCAACATTACAAATTCCGGATACACACGAACGCTGTCGCCCAAGCGATATCCGGGCGCACAATTCACTGTAACACGGGGAATGACGCGAACACGTTTTTCCATTTTTCCTTCGAAGCCAACGAAAATCGTATCGGGATAAATCTTCATCACCCGAATATCTTTGCCGATTGCAGATTGCAAAAAGTGTTGACGTTCGTTAGTTGTGAGTGCGTATTCTCCATTTCCAACGGAACGTGCGCGACTCAAATCCATGTCAACGGCGCTGGCCTTGCCCGACATTTTAAGAATCATCAATGTAAATCCGCTCGCTTTGATATCGGCATCAACAGAATCAGGAAGATCCTGAGGCATCAAAGCACTTCCCGGGAGATTACCGTAAATTACAGGAACGCGAACGCGGATTGTATACTCTTTGGAAAGCGTATGCAGCAACCAAAACGCGCCTGCCAGCAAGAGGCAAACAGTGAAAACTGAAACGCGGGGACTCAAAGGAATTCTGTATCCTTCTGAATCACCGCGTTTGGCCTGCTGTGCTGTCACCGCAGTTGTAGTTTTAGAATTAGTCTTTCTTCTCCTCTACCTTCTCAGCAGCTTCTGCGTTGATGGCTTTGGAGTTTTCGTAAGAAATTGCAGAGCGAAGAATCTGAATCTTGCCTCCTGCTTCCACATCGATAACGAAAGTCTTATCGCGGATTTCTGCAATCTTACCAACAATTCCGCCGATGGTCACAACCTTGTCGCCACGCTTTACGTTATCAGTAAATTTCCCTTGTTCTTCCTGCTTCTTTTTCTGAGGGCGAATCATGAAGAAATAGAACACTGCAATCATCAAACCGATGAAAAGCACGTTCATGAGCATTCCGTTTCCGCCGCCTTTTGCTGCTGAATCTGCAGCCGGAGCTGCTGCTTGTAATAATACTGTTGTGATAAAAGACATATTTGATTGTATAGAATTTACTTAGTGACCGTGGCCATCATCTTTGCTGTGTCCATCGCCTCCGCGTTCGGCAGGAACAAGAACTTCTGCTTTGATCGTGATAATTACAGTTGGCGGTTCACAGTTTGTTACCAGTGTAACTGTTTTTTCCTGATTGCCGGATTTGCCTTCGCTGTTGAATTCAACTTTGATTACATCTTCTCCGCCCGGAGGAATTGGTTTACGTGGATAATCAGGAACAGTACAACCGCAACTTCCGTGAGCGTCTGAAATTACAAGTTCAGTGCCGCCGGTATTTTTGAACTTAAACTGTGTTGAAACGCGTTCGCCTTGAGAAATTTTACCGAAGTCGTGAACTTCTTTCTCAAAACGCATTGTTGGCGCTTTTCCTGCCGGAGCATTACCGCTTCCCGTTGCAGAAATGTTAACCATGTCCGTATTCACTTCTTTATCCTGACGCGGTGCGCAAGAAGAAAGTGAAGCAAGAATCAGAATTCCTGAAATGAGTTTTACAGATACCGGTGTTTTCATAACGTAATAGCTGTTTGAGACAAAAATAACATATTTCGCAGCGCTCTTCCGCCCCGCTCCTGTTAAATTAAGTATTACTCCATCAAGCCGCGACCTGATTTCTGAATCAGTCCTTGCTCTTTGAAATCGGCAACCAGTTTATCCAGAATTCCATTGATAAACTGACGCGATTTCGGCGTGCTGTATGTTTTCGAAATTTCAATGTACTCGTTGAGTGTAACTTTTACCGGAATACTCGAAAAATTCTTCAGTTCAGTGATTGCCATCTTCATCAGAATAACATCCATCACAGCAATACGATCCACTTCCCAATTCTTGGTTTTCTCTCCAATGATTGCAGATGTTGCTTCGTTTTCGATGATGGTTTTACGGAACAGATCCAGCACAAACTGACGATCATCTTCCGGATCTTTATACAACGGAGCCAATTTCAATTCTCCGTCGGGCTTCACCATTTCATAGGTTTTCAGAATTGCAGGAGCAACCGCCATATTCATATCGCCCGGCCAATGCATGCTGATTTCTTCGATGTATTGTTCGAACAAATCAGAATCTGCAACGTGCTTCTTGAATAAATCCATGATAAACTCTGCATCTTCTTCCCAGGAAGAAGTTTCAGAAGCCATGTAACGCTTGCGAATAGTGTCAATAGCGTTATCTGATTGCCAAGAAATTTTACGTGTATTCAGTTCGCGTTGTAAAGCAGAACATTCACGAATCTTTGCAATCAGTTTGTTATTCACAAACTTCAGATTCGGATCCAGATCCTGTTTCGTTGGCAAATGTTTATTACGCGCAATTTCAATCTGATTGTTTTCCAGATCCGCCAATTCACACGGAAGAATCAAAACAGACAAATAGAGATCGTAAGTCCGGTCAATGCTGCGCAATAAATCTTTTTCACTTTGGTTCATGTTACCATCTTCAACTTGTAAAAAGCTGTAGATAGTTTGCATCGCCTTGATACGGAGGTATCTCCTGTTTAGCATAATAAATTGAAAGAACGATTAGTACTGATTAACGTTTTGTGCGAATTGCCGCAACTGCAGCAATCCGGTTTTCTGCGGTCTTATTTGCCGCAGCGTAAGTAGGAATATTTTCCTGCTTGGACATTGCGAAAATCGAAGCCGTCGTTCCGTAAATATTCTCAGCAAGTTTCATTGCATAATCTGTTCCGAAACCTGCAACTTCAGAGTAAACGTTGATGAGTCCGCCTGCATTGACAACGAAGTCAGGAGCATAAATGATCCCCTTCTCCATCACGATACGACCGTGCAGTTTTTCATCCGCAAGCTGATTGTTCGCTGCTCCGCAAATTACAGATGCTTTCAGTTTTGCAAGTGATTCGTCGTTCACCGTAGCTCCCAATGCACACGGTGCATAAATATCCATGTCAAGATCAAAAAGCTTGCTTCCGTCAACTACTTCAACACTGCTGTGCTTTTTCGTTACGAGAGCAATACGATCTTCGAAAATATCACAAATGGTAACTTTAGCGCCTTCTTTAACGAGGTGATCAACAAGATGAGAACCTACGTTACCCACGCCTTGAACCACAATTTTCTTGCCTTGCAAAGAATCATTTCCCCATCTTTCTTTGGCAGCAGCTTTCATTCCCATATAAACTCCGAATGCAGTTACAGGAGAAGGATCTCCGCTTCCGCCCAATGCCGGTGGAATTCCTGTTACATGTTTCGTTTCCATGCGAACATATTCCATATCGCGTGTTCCGATGCCAACATCTTCAGCAGTAATGTACTTACCTCCGAGACTGTCAACAAACTTTCCGAAACGACGCATCAATGCTTCCGATTTGTCTTTGCGTGAATCCCCGATGATCACAGCTTTACCGCCACCGAGATTCAATCCGGCAACTGCTGCCTTATATGTCATTCCGCGAGACAGGCGCAAAACGTCTGTAAGCGCTTCACCTTCATTGGCGTAAGCCCACATACGTGTGCCGCCCAATGCAGGACCGAGAGTAGTATTGTGAATAGCGATAATCGATTTTAATCCTGTGGCATTGTCGTTACAGAAAACCACCTGCTCGTGATCAAAAACTCCCATTTGTGTTAATGGACCTGCAACTGCCTGTTGTTCTTTTTCTGCTTTAAGCATTTCAATCAATTTTTAAGGTTGAATAATCCTTAATTTTGCTCTGTCGTTTCAGAGCGCACAAAAGTAGGTGTTTTTTTTCTGTAACCGACCCTTATTCAGCTACCTCCATTGAAAGCGCTACTCTATCTTAATAAATACTTCTGGAAATATAAACTCCGTTTCTTTTCCGGTGTCATTTTCATCCTGATTTCCACATGGTTCAGCTTGCGGCCAGTGGATCTTGTCGGACAAGGACTGGATTTTGCAGCCTTTGCGGTTGAACACAATATTCCCATTGATGATGTAAGTCATATTCTTTTAATGTTCGGATTGGAAATCATCGTGCACACTTTGATTTTCGGATTCTTCCTGTTCCTGAACCGGCAAACCATCATTGTGATGTCGCGATTGATAGAATACGACATGAAGAATGAAGTGTTCGAACATTATCAGAAACTGGATCAGGCGTTTTACAAACGCAACAATACCGGCGATTTAATGAATCGCATAAGTGAAGATGTTTCACGTGTGCGCATGTACATCGGCCCTGCTGTGATGTACACAATTTCCACACTGGTAACTTTAGTCATGACGATTTCTTTCATGCTGAAAGCAGATCAAAAAATGACAATCTATGTATTGGCACCTTTGCCTGTACTCACAATTTCCATCTACTTCGTCAGCAATCTGATCAACAGGAAAAGTCTGCGTGTTCAAGGACAATTATCCACATTATCAACTCGCGCGCAAGAAGTGTTTTCAGGAATTCGTGTTGTTAAAGCTTTCGCTCACGAGAATGAAACTCAGGAGCGTTTTGCCCATGAAGCCGAAGAATATCGTGTTCGCAATATGAGTCTGGCGAAAACAGAAGCGTTGTTCCAACCCTTCATGATGCTGCTGATCGGCTTGAGTATTATACTCACAATTTATATTGGAGGAAAAGAAGTTCATGCGGGAAAAGTAAGTGTGGGATTGATTACTGCATTTGTACTTTTTGTCATTCGTCTCACCTGGCCGATTGCATCTTTAGGTTGGGTAACTTCTCTTGTGCAACGTGCTGCAGCTTCGCAGGAACGGTTGAATGAATTCCTGAATACGAAACCCGCCATTGCAAGCGCTACCAATGAACCAATGGAATTTGCAGGCAATGTGGAATTCAAAAACGTAAGTTTCACTTATCCCGATTCCGGAATTGTTGCGCTCAAAGATTTTTCATTCTCTGCCAACGCGGGACAATCAGTTGCGATTCTCGGTCATACCGGTTCAGGAAAATCAACAGTTGCTCAATTGCTGTTGCGCATGTATGATCCGCAAAGCGGAAATGTGTTCATCGACGGAAAAGACATTCGCGACATCAATCTGAATGCATTCCGTGCTGCAACGGGTTACGTTCCTCAGGATGTTTTCCTGTTCTCGGATACTATTGAAGAGAACATCCGCTTCAATGCAAGAAAAGAATCGCAGAACGATGTGGAGCAGGCTGCAAAAGACGCAGCTATTTACAGCAGCATCATGGAGTTTCCTGAAGGATTCAAAACCATGGTTGGAGAGCGCGGCGTAACACTTTCAGGCGGACAAAAACAACGTATTTCCATTGCACGGGCCATCGTGTCTCATCCGAAACTTCTGATTTTCGATGATTGTCTGTCGGCTGTTGATACAGAAACGGAGGAAGAAATTCTGACGAATTTGCGCCGCATCATGAAAGGCAAAACAACAATCATCATCAGTCACCGCGTATCAAGCGTACGGCATGCCGACAAGATAATTGTTATGGAAGACGGCACGATCTCAGAGCAGGGAACTCATGAAGAATTGATGCATCTCAACGGACATTATCGTACGTTGTACGATAAGCAAGTGAGCGAACTGCAGAAAAAAAGCGATCAGAATTAATTTCTGATGAAACGTTGAAAAGATTCTCCTTCTGAAGAGTAAATCCGTATGAAATACATTCCTGCAGGCAATGTTGTCACGTTAATTTGATTCCGATTTCCATTTGCCTGATGACTATCAATTAACTGTCCGTTGCTGTTCAGTATTTCAATTTTCGTTGCAGGAATTTCCGTTTCAACATTCAGAAAGTCGCTCGTAGGTTGCGGATAAATACGGGCAGTCTCAATCACATTTTGTTCAACTGAAGTCGGTCCGCCGCAGAAAAATTGCATCGTCATTGTTGCATTTAATTGTCCTGTTGGAGATGTGCCGTTGAATGAAACTGATGAAACCGATCCTCCTTGTGTACTTGCTATTGCAAGATTCGTAACTGTAACTGTCAGCGATGAATCACGGCATCCCGAAATTCCTGCACTGTCTGCACGTACAATTAAGCTCGTGCGCATGATTCCTGTTCCATATGTGCTGCCTGCGAACACAAAACCATTGTCGACAGTTTCATATGCTGACCAGAATTTATCATCGACAATTCCGCCTGCTCCATATTGGCGCGCCCAGACGACTGAGCCTGTTGTGTCGGTTTTGATCAGATAACTCTGATTGTAAATTCCGAGATTCAGACTGATGTTGTATCCGCACATCGCAAGATTTCCATCATTGAGTAAAAGTAATTTCTGTGCACCTTCATACATGTTGTAGAAATGATGCCACACAACAGCGCCGGCCGCATCCAGACTCGCCATCCACAGATTATCAGTTGTAGATGTGTACAATCCGTTGCCTGTTACAAAAAATCCTCCGTTTGGTTTTTCCACGAAATCGTAAATGCGATCGAATCGGTTGTTGTGTCCGAATACACTTGTCCACAAAATATTTCCATTCGCATCCCAACGAACGGCATATGCTTCTGTACCTACTTGAGAACCGAAGCTTCCCGTGTATCCGCACGACAAATATCCACCTGAAGAAACAGGTTTTGTAACGTAGAAGATTTCGCCGTTACCGCCGGAAACGTATCGCGACCATTGGTGATTACCTGACGAATCAACTTTTACTACGTAACCCACAGGAAGAAATCCTGAACCCGCAGTGGAATCAGCGTTACCCGAAAGAATTACTCCGCCGTCAGATGTAACGGCCATCGAATACAATTGATCAGGCTCGGCGGATTTCCCGAAATTTCTAGCCCAGATAATTGTTCCATTAGAACTCAGCTTTACGAGGTAAAAGTTTGTATTGGAACTTACGTTGATTTCTCCTGCAGCGTAATAAGATCCATTTCCCGCTTCCGCAATCTCAGTAATGCGCGTTCCGCCAACCGTCTTCGACCATTGAACAGTTCCTGTTGCAGTTGTCTTTACAACAATTCCGCCATATGGAGTTCCTGTGGAGTAACCGCCATTAACATAACCGCCATCAGAAGTTTGAACTGATGACATGAATTCATCATCACCATTGATATCAAAAGTCTGTTGGAATCCGGTTTGAGCGAAGAGATGCAACGACAGCAGTGTTCCTGCCATCAGAGAAAATAATTTCATAGGGTTTTGAGTTTGCCGCGACTAAATTACAACAAGTGAATGAATCGCTCTCGATGTAAAACCCGTGTTAACGACTCAAGCGAATGGGAAACTATTCAATTGCATAATTGACTGCACAATTGCTTTCACAACCACGGAGTCGCTGAATTTCAACTATTTAGACTCATTCTTAGCTCGCGGATATTTTTGGTACTCTCAACTATTTTGTTAACTTTGTTGAGTATCCAACACACTAACCGATGACAAACGAAGAACGCCAGGGATTTGGAGATGCTGGCGAAATTTTCTCGAAGCCTGTAAAAGCAGGAAAGCGCACGTATTTTTTTGACGTGAAGGCAACAAAAGGTAATGACTATTACCTGACAATCACTGAGAGCAAGAAGCGCTTTGGCGATGATGGACGATTCCATTACGAGAAGCACAAACTTTTCCTTTACAAGGAAGACTTTGACAAATTCGCTGACGGATTGATGGAAGCAATTAACTTCATCAAGAACCGCAACGGAAATATTGCTGAAGCAAATCACGGTGCTTTTCAGGAAAATCATCAGGAAGTAAGTTCTGATGTTTCATTTGAAGATCTCGGAAATCACTAATTGATTTCCTGCAAATAAAAAATCCTCCTCGAGTAATCCTGGAGGATTTTTCATTTATACAGGATTGCGATTATTCCACCGGGAAAGTGTTGCCCGCCATCAACATGGACTCTGCAAACTGAATTGAATCTATTCCGGTTTTGATACTGTTTTCATTGAGAAATTGCAGTACTTTCTCCGTTGGCATATTCCCTGTCAATTTATCCGTCGCCATCGGACATCCGCCCAAACCTTTTACAGCAGAATCAAATCTGCGGCAACCTGAATTCCAGGCAGCTTCCACTTTTTCTCTCCATGTTTCAGGAGTGGTATGCAAATGCGCGCCGATTGTTACATCCGGGAATTCAGGAATTACATTCGAGAAAAGATAATTTATGTTCTCAGGATTCGATACGCCGATTGTATCTGCCAACGCAATTACTTTGATTCCGAGATCGCTCAGTTGCTTTGTCCAATGAATGGCAACATCAGCACTCCACGCATCGCCGTACGGATTTCCGAAAGCCATGGATATGTAAACAACAAGTTCCTTTTTGCTGTTCACGCAGAGAGTCTGCATCTCCTCTACCCGCTTCAACGATTCTGCAATTGTCGCATTCGTGTTTCGTAACTGAAATGTTTCCGAAATAGAAAACGGATAACCGAGATAGGCGATTTCATCAAACTTCACTGCGTCTTCCGCACCGCGAACGTTCGCTACAATAGCAAGCAGTTTGGATTGCGTGGTTGATAAATCCAGTTTAGACAATACTTCTGCTGTATCACGCAATTGCGGAATGGCTTTCGGAGAAACGAAGCTGCCGAAATCAATTGTATGAAATCCACACTTCAGCAACTGATTGATGTAAGTTGCTTTCTTGTCTGTATCAATGAAAGTATGCAGCCCCTGCATTGCATCGCGGGGACATTCCACGAGTTGAAGTTCTTCAGTTCGCATTTGAGTTGAGCAAGGCTTTATTAATTCGTTTGATCAAAGCAGGACCTTCATACACAAATCCGGTGTACAATTGCACCAATGTTGCTCCTGCATTCAATTTCTCAATGGCGTCTTCAGCGGTGTGAATTCCACCAACACCGATAATCGGAAACGATCCTCCTGATTTCGCATGCAGATAACGAATCACTTCCGTAGAACGTTTCGTTAATGGTTTTCCGCTGAGTCCGCCGGCTCCGATATATTCAACGCGTGATTTATCTGTGCGCAATCCCGAACGCGAAATTGTTGTGTTCGTTGCAACAACTCCGTCAATTTTCGTCCGCTGTACAATTTCAATTATATCATCCAGCTGTGTATCGGTAAGATCAGGAGCTATTTTCAGCAACACCGGCTTCGGATTCGATTTGGCCATGGTCAGCTGCTTCATACGATTCAGCAAAGCCGTCAAAGGTTCTTTATCCTGAAGCTCACGCAGATTCGGAGTATTCGGTGAACTCACATTCACTACGAAATAGTCGACGTACGGGAAAAGTGCTTCAAAGCATTTCTCATAATCGGAAACAGCATCTTCATTCGGTGTGACTTTGTTTTTACCAATGTTGCCACCGATAATCACATTGGTGCGACGCTTTTTCAAGCGCTCCACCGCTTCAGCAACGCCATGATTATTGAATCCCATTCGGTTGATCAATCCTGAATCTTCCTGCAGTCGGAACATGCGCGGCTTATCGTTTCCGGGTTGTGCCTTCGGAGTGAGCGTACCGATTTCAATAAAACTGAAACCGAGCATTCCGAGTTCATCATAAAGTTTAGCGTCTTTATCAAGTCCTGCAGCAAGACCGACAGGGTTGGAGAAAGTCAGCCCGAAAACTTTTCGTTCCAGTCGTTTGTCGTTAACAACATACATCGAGGAAACGATGTTTTTCAATCCGGGAACATTCATGAAGAACCGAATGGCTCCGAATACGAAATGGTGAATCTTTTCAGGATCGAAAAGGAAAAAAATCGGGCGTAAGATGAGGCGATACACGGGGCAAATTTACTCAGAAGTGTTGAAGCAGGTTCAAAAAAAATCCCCCGCCTGAGCGAGGGATCTGATATTATTTTTTTCCGTCCATTTGCTGTTTCAGCTTTTCTGCTTCCCACTTGCGTTGCTGCAATTTCTGCAGATAAATCGGAGCGCGACGATCGCCCATTTGAGCAGCTCTTTCTGCCCATTGGATTGCGAGATCCAGATCTCCTGCAACTTCAGCCGCCAATGCCATATTAAAGCTTGCGCGACGTGCTGCTTTAGGATCAGAGCTTTGTGCTCCTTTGTTCCAAACGTCAGATGCCAATTTCCAGTTTGAATATTTCGCGTAACGCGCTGCTGTTTTAAGTTCAGGTGAACCTTTGCGGTAGTATTCGCGCGCAACCCAAATGTATTGCGGAGAAATACGATGACCGTACTGCTGACCTGCATGAACACCTGCGCGGCTTGTCATATCGCTGCGACTTGGCAAACGACCTTCAGCTTCCGCCAGTGTACGACCTGTACCATCATATTGCTGCCAGCTTTCCTGATTGAACTGATCAACGATTGTCTTCGTCTTCAAATCATAAACGCGCCAAACAGTGTATACCTGAATTTTACCGTGTGCACGATATTCAGGAACCTGAATGTTTGCACCGTCAGGACCACGCTGAGTAGTTTGTACAACTTCGTTGAACAAGTTTGTATTTGAATCGAAAGCTTCCAATACAACCAAAGCAGTTGTAGTATCGCCACCAACCATTTTCTTTACAACATCCCAAGCCAGCGGTGGTTTCGTTTGACGACGACCGGTTCCTTTCAAAGCTGTATCCATTGCAGCTACTGTTACAGTAAAGCGCGGAGTCATGGTCAGTTTCTGACGCAAGCCTTCCAGACAATCTTCAGAAGCCCATTTGTCCTGGAAAATTCCTTCTCCGGTAAGAATACCTTCGAGGATATTCAGCGCCTGCTGACCATTGCCTTTTTCAGGGCGTGTACGATCCGCGAGAACGAATTTTTGAATATGTGCTGGAAGCGTTACATCCGCAGGTTGCAACACTTGCAAGCTGGTGTGTCCGTATTTGCAGGAAGGTGTGGCAATCAGCGCTCCGAAAATGGTAGCTGCGGCCAGAAATATTCCTAACGGACGAAAAGTAGAATTTTTCATAGGAGTTAAATTTGAGAGAGGTGCTTCTAAAATCGTACCAAAGTTAATAATTATACAGACTTTAGACTTTGGACGTTAGACCGGCGGAATTCGAAACTCGGAATCCGGAACTCAGAACTCGGAATTCGGAATTCGCAATTCGCAATACGTAATATGCAATAGTATTACTGCGTCCGGTTGATGTTCTGGTACACAATCCCATGACCGGGATCGATTTTCTGGAGAAGCGGCACCACTTTCGACTTTTCTTCCTGTAATCCTCCGGTGAAGAGTTTTACAATTTCGTCGGATTTGGCGTTGAAGAAGACTTGCAGCGGGAATGACAACGGTCGTTGGTTATGGATTCCTTCCAAGGTTTGCAATGCAGCCAGCACAGCAGCTCTTCCTGCAGCGACATCGTTATACATGAGGTCGAATCCCATTCGGTGATAATTGTAACTGCACACACGCAGAGGCGCGAATAGTGGCTGAAGCATATTCTCAACAAGCCAATAACGGTTCTTCGTGCTTTCCATGGATTTCCATCCTTTTTCAGGAGCGTTTTGTGCGTTGGCAACAATTGTTTGCGCTTTCTGCCACCAAGGAGTTCCGCCGTTCAGTGAATACGTATCGTAATCCATGGCAATAATTACATAAGCGTAGTAAGCCAAAGTAGATGTCAGATTGCTCATGTGCTGGTTAATGGAGAAATCCAGAGGCTGGAATTCCACATAACGGAAAGTGAAGTCAGCATCATTGTGATTGAGCAGAACTGTATTGTAAGATGATTTGAATACAGGTCGCGTAGATTGAATTTGAATCGTCGCTTTGTATTCGTCAGTAGAAAGCTTTTCCGTGATATTGATGAACATGGAACAACTGATTCGTTCTTCAATGGAATAGATATCTGTTGTCCATTTGGTGTTGTTCATGAACTCAAATACCGCCTTCTGCAAATTGTCGAAAATACGCTTCTCGGTAGTTCCTTGGATTTGCGGAGAAACCACCTGAACCTGACAATTCAACTCCTGAGCGCGCAGTGAAAATGCTGCACTCATCATCATTACAAATACTGCAATCAGCTTCTTCATTTCTTCAAGTAGGAATAAAGTATTTCTGAGATATCCGAAGCAACTTCACGCTTCGACTTCAGATCAAAGTTATGTGTTTTTCCATCCTTAGTAAAGACAGAAATACGGTTTGTTGCAGTTCCGAATCCTGCACCAGCATCTCGCAATGAATTCATCACAATGAAATCAAGATTTTTTCGCTCCAATTTGGATTTGGCATTTGAAACTTCATTATCCGTTTCCAACGCAAAACCAACAAGCACCTGATCCTTGGTTTTCATTTTACCTAGCGCTGCAAGAATATCCCTGGTTTCTTCCAATTCGATATTGGAGATTCCGCCCTGCTCTTTCTTGATTTTATTCGTAGCAGCATTCTTCGGTTTGAAATCGGCTACAGCTGCAGACAAAATTGCGGCGTCCATTTGCAGAAAGCAATCAACGCAGGCAGCATACATTTCCGCAGCGGTAACTACATCAATTCGTTTCACCCGATGATCGAGATCGCGAGCGGAACCGGGGCCGTAAACCAATGTTACATCAGCCCCTTGTTCAGCGAGAACATTTGCCAATGCAAATCCCATTTTACCGGAAGAATGATTTCCGATAAAGCGAACAGCGTCAATGGGTTCAAATGTTGGTCCTGCGGTCACAAGTATTTTCTTACCTGTAAGACGTGAACCGTGCAATAAAGTTGTTTCGAGGAAAGCAAAAAGAGTTTCCGGTTCAGCCATACGACCTTCTCCGCTTAAACCGCTCGCTAATTCTCCGCTTTCAGCAGGAATGATCAGTGTGCCGCGTTTGCGCAATGTTTCCAGATTATAGCGCACTGAATCGTGACGATACATATCCAGATCCATTGCAGGTGCAATTACAACCGGGCAACGCGCAGAAAGGAAAACCGTAAGCAGTAAATTAGGGCTATTACCTTGTGCAAGATCTGAAATGGTATTTGCAGTGGCCGGTGCGATTAGCATGACGTCTGCCCACATTCCAAGTTCCACATGATTGTTCCAAACACCCTGTCCGCCTTCCGTGAAGTTGGTAAGCACAGGATTTCCGGAAAGTGTAGATAACGTAAGCGGAGTTACGAATTCGTGCGCAGCCGGTGTAAGCAAAACCTGAACTTCGGCGCCCGCCTTTTTGAGCATGCGAACAAGCAACGGCATTTTGTACGCCGCAATTCCGCCTGTAATACCCAGAATGACTTTTTTGCCTTTCAGATTCATACGCTATTAAACAGCAAGGACATGGCAGCAAGAGCCACCATGTCCGAAATGTAATTCAGCCTGCAATTACTCCTGCTCTTTAGCCGGATTGCGGTGGTAAACTTTGCCGTCAGTGAATTCCTGAATAGCAATATTTACCGGCTTAGGAAGACGTTCGTAGAACTTAGAGATTTCAATCTGCTCACGATTCTCGAATACTTCTTCGAGGTTATCTGTGTGAGAAGCAAACTCATTGAGTTTTCCGGTAAGCTCTTCTTTCAGCTCGGCGCTGATTTGATTTGCGCGCTTTGAAATGATCGCTACAGACTCATAAACGTTGCCTGTTTCGGTGTCCATTTTGCGCAGATCACGTGTTACCGTAGTTGTTTCTGCATTCGTTTTTTTGAAATCAACCATTTTAACTTGTATTATTTAGTTATTACTCTTCTTGTCGTCGTTAAATTCTTTCTGAAGTTTCAGAATATCATCTTTCAAGTCTTTCACCTCGTCGGTCCATTCACTTTCCGGAAAACTAAGCAGAAATAAATCCGCTTGCTTCAACGCATCATTGATTCGACCTTCTTTCTTCTCGTCAATACTGTTCTTTGCAAGACCATATTTTGCTTTGACGAGCAAATACATGGATTCTTCTCTGTATTTCGAATCAGGATATTCGCGCAACAATTCATTGAATGAAGTAATCGCTGCTTTGAAATCGTTGATATTAAGATACAATTTGGCAATTTCGAACTTCTTCTTCTGCAACTTGATGTGCATTACGTCAATGAGTTTGTTACACTCTTTCACGCGATCACTTTTCGGAAACATCTGAACGAAATACTGAAACTGATCGATAGCGAGGTATGTATCGTACTGATCAAGACTGTACACCGGTGAAACCAGATAGTGACAGTACGCGCTCATGTAGAGACATTCTTCAGCTTTCGTACTCAGCGGATAACTTCTGTAGAATACTTTGAATTGGTATCCTGCAAGAATGTAATCTTCGAGGTGATAATTTGAAAATGCAAGATGATAAAGAACGTCTTCTCCTTTGTCGGTATTGCGGAGCTGAATGTACAATTCGTCAAACAGCATCTGCGCTTTTACGTAGTCGCCTTTCGCGTAATATTCTTTCGCCTTCGCGTACTTTTTGTTCGGATCCGGATCCTTCTGAATCTTACTGAACTCATTGCAACTTGAGCTAACAAGTGCAATAATCAACGAAAAAACGACTATAATCCGTCCTGACATACCGTAATAAGCGGGCAAAGATAGTGAAAAGGTTTGATTCAGAGTCCTTCTGAACAACGCTGCAAGCCCGATTTGTCAATCAGACGAAGTTTGCGACCCGAAGTTGCCACCAAACCTTCTTCTTTCAGCGTATTTAACAGGCGTATTACAGTTTCAGTAGCGGTTCCGACCAATCCTGCGATTTCATCACGGCTCATGGAAACTGCCAATGTCTGATTATCAGCTTCATAACCGAATTTATTGCCGAGAATCAATAACACTTGGGCTAATCTTGCGCGAACATGCATACGGGCTAATCCTGCGAGATGATGTTCCGCATGACGAAGTTCCTGAGTTAAGAGCCGGATTACAGCGTGTGAAAATTCAGGATCCGCTTCCAGAGCCTGAAGGAATGTTTCCTTCGGTACAACGAGCACTTCGCTGGGCTCCAAAGCTGTAGCAGAAACGGAAAAAGTATCGCCCCCAAGAACAGCGCGGTAACCCATGATATCGTTCGGTGCAGCAAGATGCACGATCTGCTCGCGACCATTGTTATCAATGGTATATAATTTCATTTTTCCATTGAGAAGAATGTACACCGCCAACGGTTGCTTTCCTTCATGAAACAGCATTTCGCCTTTTGAAAGCTTGCGATGCTGTGCGGCAGATTGCAGCAGATTTCGTGTTGACTCGGAAAACGTTGAAAGCATAGCTCAAAGAAAACAAAAAATGCCGGCAGCGTTATACTACCGGCATTGAAATCAGTATGAATTATATCAGTTTTTCACCACCTGCTTCACAAGATCTGCAGCTTCCTGCAATTCGATTGCAGAGTACACTTTCAGTCCTGATTCAGTGATGATTTTCTTCGCTTCTTCAGCATTTGTTCCCTGGAGACGAACAATGATTGGAACCTGGATGTTTCCGATGTTCTTGTATGCGTCAACAATTCCTTGTGCAACACGATCGCAACGTACGATTCCTCCGAAGATGTTCACGAGAATCGCTTTCACTTTCTCATCGCGAAGAATGATACGGAAAGCCTGTTCAACGCGTGCAGCGTTTGCAGTACCGCCAACATCAAGGAAGTTTGCAGGATCACCGCCTGAAAGTTTGATGATATCCATTGTTGCCATTGCAAGTCCGGCACCGTTTACCATGCAACCCACGTTTCCGTCGAGCTTTACATAATTCAGTCCGTAGCTTCCTGCTTCAACCTCTGTAGGATCTTCTTCAGAAGTATCGCGCAAATCAGCGATGTCTTTGTGGCGGATTAATCCGTTTCCGTCGATGGTAACTTTCGAGTCAACCGCGATAATTTTTCCGTCAGATGTTTTGAAAAGCGGGTTGATTTCGAAAAGACTTGCGTCGATGGATTCGTAAGCTTTGTACAGCGATTTTACGAATGAAATCATGCTCTTGAAAGAATCTCCGGCAAGTCCGAGGTTGAATGCAATGCGGCGTGCCTGAAAATCGCGCAGACCTACTTTTGGGTCAATTTCTTCGCGGTGAATCAGATGCGGAGTGTGTTCTGCAACTTCTTCGATGTTCATTCCGCCTTCAGTAGAATAAACAATTACGTTGCGTCCTTTACCGCGATCGAGCAACACGCTCATGTAAAATTCTTTATGTTCTTCAGCGCCCGGATAGTATACGTCCTGAGCGATAAGCACCTTATTTACTTTTTTACCTTTTTCACCGGTTTGTAGCGTAACGAGAACATTACCGAGGATTGCCTGTGAAATATTCTTCACATCATCGAGGCTTTTTGCAAGCTGAACACCACGCTGTTCGGTTCCAACAATTTTACCTTTTCCGCGACCGCCGGCGTGAATCTGAGATTTCACCACCCACCAACCGGTACCGGTTTGCTTTTGCAGTTCTTTAGCAGCTTCTACAGCCTGTTCCGGAGTTTCCGCAACAATTCCTTCCTGGATAGCAACACCGAAGCTCTTGAGAATCGATTTGCCTTGATATTCGTGAAGATTCATAGTTCTGTTTTACTTGACCCGCATGACCGTTCAAACGGGCAGGGACAAAAATAATAATCATTCAATGACTGCATGCCTGTAAAACCGAATTGTTGAAAACATTGAATATTTCTTCCCATCCTGCAACTTTCGGGTAGGTGCTTCGTTATATCCATGCGGCAAATGTCCCTTTCACATTAATTAATATCCTTTAATCAAACTTTGGTTGCGGGTGTTGTGCTGAAAAATACTTTTGTTGCCTATAAAGCCCCATAGGATTGAAAACGCTGCTGTTTATTGCTCATATTCTTATCGTAACCACATTGTTTGCCGGCAATGAGGACGATGACTCTGTTATTGTGAGACGGGAATATCTCACGACAAGGAATACAACGTCCATACATATCGACGGAGAAATTGAAGATGCTGAATGGAACGATGCGAACAGCACCGGCGGTTTTGTGCAGAACAGTCCTGTTGAAAATGCCCCGGTAACATTTCCTACAGAAGTCAGAATGAAATATGACAACGTAGGTTTGTATATCGCTGCGAAAATGCACGATACCAACCCGGACAGCATTAACCGGCAATTGGGATTGCGTGACGAATATCTGAATGCCGATAATATTCGTTTTGTATTTGACACTTACAATACACAGCAGGACGGATTCATTTTCATTGTCTCAGCGTCCGGGGTGCAAAGTGATGAGCGTTTCTCCGACTACAACTATAACGCTGTCTGGAAAAGTGCAGTGAAGTTGCAGCGCGATGGTTGGACTTGCGAAATTCTGATTCCATGGTCGGCTTTGCGCTTCCCAACAGGTAATGATCATGACTGGGGATTGCAGATCACGCGTAATCTTCAGAGAAAATTTGAATTTGATCAGTGGGCGCTTACTCCAAAGGGCAAAGCCAATCCGCTGAAATATTTCGGCTTGCTGAAAGGCTTAAAGGATATCGATCCGCCGGTTCGCTTGTCGCTTACACCCTACTTCACTACGATTTGGCAGGATGATGATCGCTTTGGAGAAACGGCGCCCTCAGTAAGTTTTGCCGGTGGAATGGATTTGAAGTTCGGAGTAAACGAAGCATTTACTGTCGATATGACTTTGCTTCCGGATTTCAGTCAGGTACAAAGTGATAATGTAGTCAAGAATCTCGGTGCATTTGAACAGCAGTTCCAGGAATTCCGTCCGTTCTTTACCGAAGGCGTAGATCTATTCCAGAGGGGAAATCTGTTTTATTCGCGACGAATTGGGAAAACTCCATCGGAATTTTATGGAGTGGAATATCTCACCGACAGCAACGAAATCATCACTAAAAATCCAACCCGTTCAAAGCTGTTGAACGCCACGAAACTTTCCGGTCGCACGAATTCCGGTTTGGGATTGGGAATACTCAATGCGTTCGTTGATAACACTTATGCAATCGCAACCGACACAATCACAGGTAACGAAAGAAAAGTATTGACGGAACCTCGGTCGAACTACAACATCTTCGTTATCGACAAACAGTTGAAGTACGGATCTTCCATTTATTTCATCAATACCAATGTGATCCGTACCAACGGATACAGAAGTTCCAATGTTACAGGAGCCGGAGCTACATTGAATAACGAAAGCAATACTTACAGTGTTGACGTTCATGGAGCCGTTAGTGATATCCTCTATCCGATTGAACAAGGTACCTCCGAATTCCAAAGCAGTCTTGGTTACAAATACAGTTTCATGCTTTCCAAAACCAGCGGAACTTGGCAAGGCGGAATCGGTCGTGAAGTATTGAGCAAACTTTGGGATGCAGATGATCTGGGAATCACATTTGAAAATAACTACTCCGGAAACAACGCATATATTTCCTACAATCTTTTCAATCCTAAAGGCATTTTCAATTACGCGGCTGTTACGTTGTCTTTCAACTACAACTATTATCTGGAAACAGGTAAGACAACCTACATGGGCATCAACAACAATGTTTTCCTTCAGTTCAGAAATTTCTGGAGTTGCTATTGGGGAATAGAGGGAATTCCAGTTGATAATTATGATTACTTCGAACCGCGCGAACCCGGACGCTACGTGATACGTCCGCGTATGTATAGCGGCTGGATGGGCTTTAACAGCAATACCAATAAGAAAGTAAGTGTTGGCGTAAATTTCTACACCGGGCGAACTGATGTTGTAGGACCGACAATTCCTGCAAACCCTTGGTACGGAGGCGGACCGAATATCACTTTGCGATTGAGTGATCGTTTCTCTGCAAACATCGGCGCATATATTCATACCGACTTCGGAGATCGCGGATGGGTGAATACTGAAGAAGATGGAACTATTGTATTCGGACGAAGAAATATCCGAAATGCTGAAGGCAGTTTACGTGCGACATACGTTTTCATGAAAGATATGTCGATCACCGCAACAGCCCGTCATTACTGGGCAACAGGACAATACACAGGATATTATGTGTTATCGGAAGAAGGATATTTACACGATTACGTTACTTACGCCAACAACCATGATTTCAGTTTTAACACTGTAAATGCGGACGTTGTGTATTCATGGATTTTTGCTCCGGGAAGTATTCTTTCCGTAGCCTACAAACTGAATACAATGATGGAGGAACAGCCGATTAACTTCAGCTATAAACACAACCTTGTGACTACCATGCAAGGTCCGCAGCTGAATCAGGTTTCTGTTCGCGTGTTGTATTATCTCGACTATCAATACGTGACGAACGCTTTGCGCAGAGGGAAATAGTAATCGCGGTTACTTTCTTTTCCAAATCATGATGAAATCATTCATCACGTAACCTTCGCCGATGTCGAAATCTTTCACTTCGCTGATTACAAATCCGGCTTTGAAGTAGAAGTTAATCGACTTGTAATTGTGCCTGTTTACAGTAAGTCGCGCTGTTGCACATTGCGGATACATGTCAATCAGCAGATGAAATGCCTGCATTCCGATTCCTTTGCCTTGGGATTCTGAATCGATGTAGAACTTGTGGATGAATAGTTCTGTCGGTACATCATTACTTACACCGAAGTAACCGATGTTCTTTCCTTCTTTGCGAATGAAATAAAAGTTCTGACCTGCATTAATTTGATTGAGCAGTGCCTCCGTTGAGTACATTATGTTGAGCATGTATTCAACCTGCGCCATTCCGATTATCGGAGGATAATGAACCTTCCAGATTTTTTCAGCCAAAGCGGCGATTTCCGGAATATCCTTGTCAACGGCTTTAATCAACTGCATTTCTCCACTCACCATTACATTATCGCTATGAACGTAATGATCCCGGCAATCAACAGAATGATATACTGAAGAAAATCAGGAAACTGGGTCAGGTACTTTTTATAGAATTCGCGCCACCACGACCTTTGAAAAATATTCATGCGCAAATTTACTTTCTGTTTTTATACAAAGCGCTGTTCAGATTCGCATATCGCAACGTTACTTCCCATCCGCCTTGCGATTTGGAAGCCGTTGAATAATCAGACACATTGATATCGTAAGCGAGACCGATGAAAAAATCACCCAAATCATAATACAGCTGCGGAATAATTGCATCTCCCAAACGGTAATGACAACCTAGACCTATCCCCGACTCTGAAAAGAAGTTGGTGATTTTCGTGCCGTTTTTAATGCGATAACGTACTGCGCCTCCTGCTATAAATTCTTTAGCAGGACCTTGAACAATGTATGTGATTGAAGGCCGCAATGACCATTGTGTTCCCGGTAAATCGTAACGTACAAAAGTGTGACCTACAATACGCATTGCCAAACGTTCACCGCCTCCGCCGTGAAACTTCTGTTCCGGTTTGTTCAGATGGAACGCAGAAAGTCCCGCATTGATTTCGAAAACATCTTTTGAAGCAATATTTCCTCCAACACTTCTGAATTGATACGCTACGCCTCCACCGAAATCAACATACGGGAAAGACGTCAACAGATTTCCTTCATTGGAAGCTGCGTTCGGATCGTATGAGCCATTGATATATTGACTTTCCCATTGCAATTCGGAAATAGTTGCCGAGCGTTGTCCATAACCGCCGTTTATCCCCGCTGACAACATACTGCGATCATCCAACTGGACAATTCCGCTTACACTCAGCAAACCTTTAAACGTTCCAAGTTTTGAATCGCCCGCCTGATCTTTGTAAGCCATAATTCCCAAACCCATTCGGGCAGGACTTTTCGGATTACCCAGCTGAATATCGAAACAACCCGCAGAAGTTACATAAGGATGTCCCATCGACATCCATTGATTGCGATGATGAACGGATACGCGATAAATTCCATCGAAGAAGCCGGTGTATGCAGGATTCAGGTTTATCGGCGTATCATTAAACTGAGAGAAATGCACGTCCTGAGCCTGCATCATCAGACCTGAACAACAAAAAGCCACAACTGCGATTCTCTTCAGCATTTCATCAACGCATTAAAGTGATATTTCCGGAACGACTTTCCGTTGTTCCATCAGGATTGGTCACTTTGATCATGTACGCATACACATCCGAAGGATTTTGTTTTCCGTCGGTTGTCCCGTCCCAACCATTCGACATTGAAGTTGTATTGAAGACAACTTGTCCCCAACGATTATACACGATAAACTCAAACGATTGCAAAGGATCGAGTCCGTGCACGTAAACCATATCGTTGTTGCCGTCGCCATTCGGAGAGAATGCAGTCGGAATGAATACATTCGACAGAATTTCCGGCTCTTTATAATGTGCGATGATATGATCGACCTGCGTGAGATTCACTCCGATACTGTCGCTGGTTGTTGAAGGCGTTGGTGTGTTCACCATTTCCCAATAATCGAAAGTGTATTGTGAAGATGTCGGAGCTGTTTGAAGAATAATTGGAATTCCGCCATAATACGTTCCTGACCAAGGAAACTGATCGAGGAAGAGTGAATTGATTTCAACTGTACCTGCTCCAACCGGCTGTACTTCCACAATGATGTTGTAAGGACCAGTAAGGTTATAGCAATCAATCATACCTTGCACAAGCGTGGTGCAACGTGTAGAAATGTACGTGCGCAATGTTGTGACGTTAGTTTGCCAACCGCCCATTGTTCCGCCCCATTTCGCAACTTGTCCCGGCATTTCAGGTGCTATATCTGCAATCATTGTATCCAATCTTGTCAGCATTGAATCGCAACTGAAAGTTGTGTTCATCAAATCTGCAAAGCGATTGACATAGTACTGCTTGAAAGTCGGATTTACCATCAACGCATTTACAATCGGAACGTGACCTTGTCCGCCGGGATCCGGTAAACTTTCAGGATCACAAGGATCTGCATTCGGAGAAGTATCAGGAATTCCAGTATAGTTGATGTAATGTCCGAAAGTGGCATCGTTGTCCCACAACGCATAACGCCATTTCTTTTTATCGCCGGTTGTATCCAAACCGCGCCACCAAGCGGTATTCCAATTCAACCAATCGGAAGTAACACAAATTGAATTGAGAATGATGTAATCGCAGAGACTTTTCCAGTTATAAACGCTATCTACATAATTCCAATTGGCTGCAGTGGCCATGTTATTCGTTGTAACGAATGTTACGAAGTTGTTCCAATCCGTTTGCGCTTGAGGTCCGCCGTATTCCGACCAGGTTCCGCCCCATGTTTTGAGGAACTGCAGATGATTTTCATCCTGATCGAAATAGTAATCCGTAAAGTCATGATCATCTACTTTCTCACGGATTTCATAAACACCCCAATATTGTCCGTTGCAATAGAGAATACACGCTTCGTAGGATCTTTCATCCACATTCAAATGAGCTTCCTGAGAAATGTCGTGCACATACGCATCACGAATGTGAGCGCCACCTGTTTCAAACGGATAATTATCATTTGCTGCTGCTTTGATAATAATCTTCTGAAAGCTCGGTCGATCTTTTCTATGGAACAACGGCCAATCCAAAGCATCGTTGTAACCCATTTGATCTGAAGAAACGAAATCGATACCGCGCTGTGAATACGCCCATGAATCGTTACCGTGTTTGTTGGAGTTTCCGGTTACTTCCGTTCTGAATGTTCCGGTTTTATCGAAGTATTCGAGACCCGTAACCGGCTCATCACTCCAACCGCCGTTCATCAACGCCATTAATCCATCGCCGTAAATAGAAAGCACCGCAACTGTATGCGTGTTGTTGATGAAGTACGTATTGCTCTCAATGAATGAAGCAGGAATATTGGGTGTGGAACTGAATGCGCGAGCGCGAATCACCTGCGTACTTGAAACGGAAATTGCTGCAGAGTAAACAGGATCAGCAGTTGTAGGTTCGAAGCCGTTTGTAGTATAGTGAATCGTAATATTCGGATCGGGACTTGTAATGGAAACGTTGATGGAGCCGGGATAAAATCCTGCTTGCTGACTCAGTACCGGAGTTGTTGCGTACGGAGCGAATGCAGTTGCAGAGTTGTTTGAAGCGCCAAGAGTTGGAGCAATGAAAACAGACCAAGTAGAAGCACCATCTGTTGTTCTTCCCCAAGAGTGGCCGGACTGACTGCGACGCAATGTCATGGAGTCGAGAATATTTCCTGCCGCGTCAGAGAACACAACTTCTTCAGGTTTACATTGTGTCATTTTGTATCCGGTGTGATACCAGATTCCGTTCACGAGATTACGTCCGGAACAAATAACGCGAATGAATCCGCCTGCTGGAATTGATCCGCTTGGGAATGCCCATTTGGTTGGATTGTTTACATTATCGCTCATGTAATAACCGGTGAGGTTTACAGAGCTGCTGCCTGCATTGTACAATTCCACCCAATCATTGTATTCGCCGAAGTTATCAGCCACTGTGGAAATATTCGAGCAGGAATATTCGTTGATCACCACTTGCGAACTTGATGGCAAATTGAATCCGAATACAATTGAAAAAGTGAAAAGTAACTTTGAGTAAACGTAAAGCTTTCTCATGTAAAAATGTTGTTACGTAAATGTACTGATTAAAAGCACATTAAAAAAATCCCGCTCAGTGAGCGGGATCAGATTTTCAATTTCCTTCAGTTCCGGGTTTTCGGCAGACTTCACGACCTTCCCATTTACACAGTGCATAATCGAGTTCGATCATTGCGGAAACGGCGAGTTGCGAATAATTCTGGGATGCATTACCGAATTGTGCCGCTTTCGTAACCCAGAGTTGTTTCACCAGCCACATTCCTCCTGTTTTCGGATTGATCACGTTCAATGCTGCATCAACATTGCCCGCACCGGCGTGATAAACGTGCAAAACGAGTAAGCGATACCAAAGCTCGGTGCTGTCGCAGGAAATTCCACGCTTCGTAAGCATACTGTTGACTTGCGGAACACAAATGGTGCGGATCAACTTAGAAGATGCCCATGCAGATTTATAGAAATCGCGGCGTTCATCAACTTTTTTGTTCACTTTCAAACCCATACTGCGCGCAACACCCGGCATTAACTGAAATGCGCCAACAGCACCTGCGTTTGATTTGCGCACTTTCCCCGGACTTTCAATAAGTAGAATAGCCTGCGCATAAAACGGATCAACACCTTCCTGCATGAAAATCGGAACAGCTTTATGAATATCATCCAACACGATATGCGGATTGTAGAAATCGTTTTTACCTGCTGTATAGAAAATTCTTACAGTGTCGCCAAGGTTGTGTGCTTTGCGAAGACTGTCGCGATAAGCGTTCTGCTGGATTTCTGTTTTCTTGTTCCACTCTGCATTCGACCATTTAGCGAAGACTGTGCGTGTTCCTTGCATGCTCAACAAACCTGAATCCGGAGAAAGCGTCATGATGGATCTCCAGAATCGTACTTGAGGAACGGTATCGAGACCTTCCAGATAAATTTGATCTGTACTCACTACATAACCGATCTGCGCTTCATCAACGTAAGAAACGGCCTGCAGATTACGCATATGGATCATCGCAGGTTCCTGAGCATTGACAGACTGAACTGCTGTTAAAACGCTCAATGTTGCTGTTAAAATGAATTTTCTCATAGCATCACACAATTACTGTTCAATAAAGAAACGCAACAATCAGAGTAATATTAGCCAAACGAATCGTTTTTTTCAACTCTTAAAAGTTAATTGTTGATTAGAAAACCTCAGAGTAAACAGTTGGTATGGAAAATTCAACACTTACTCACTGAACATCCACAAATAAAAAAGCCGCCCGGAATTACCGAGCGGCTATATTTTTTCGGAGTAATAAATTACTCTACGATGAGGCGTTCAGTTGTAACAGTGTTACCTGCAACAAGCTGTACCATGTACATCCCTGCAGCGAGGTTAGAAGTGTTTACAGCAACACGGCCATTCTGAACAGTTCCTTCGTTCTGAACGAAAACTTCGCGACCGTTCACATCAAGGATACGAACTGTTACTTCGCTTGCAACAGCAAGATCGTAATTTACATTAACGATTTCGTTAGCAGGATTCGGATAAAGACCGAAGTTCACAACGTTTGAGTTGTCTTCAACTGAGTTCGGATCAGTTCCCATAACGAGGATTTCGTCAATAGAAATCAGGTTGTCGTCATGTGAATTGTGTTTGAACTGGATGAAGATGTGCTGACCGTTGTACTGAGCAAGGCTCACAGAGAACGGACGCAATACACCGCGACGACGGCTAAGATCTGCTGAGTCGTTTTCGGTGAAAGTATTATCCATACCGTGTACAAACGGAGCTAATGGATTTGAGGTTGCTGCAGGAGAGAAAGTGTAAGTTGAATAATCATCAGGGTTTGAACCTACTGCATCAAATTCAGCTGCCACGAAAAGAGTATCCGTGAATGATGCGAAGTTGTTGTCTGTAGTAGATACAAGAACAACATATCCATCCAGGTAACGCGGAGTTTGGAAAGGAGCAGATTTCCAAGACAACATTGCAGTTCCGTCGATGATATCAATACGCGGAGAGATAAGAACGTTATCTACCGGAGTAGCGCCGTCATTTGTCCATGAGTTCGCAGCGAGTACGCCGTTTGTTGAATCCACGGTGGCGAATCCGAGTGACCAGAACCATTCGCCCGGACGTGTACCCTGTGTACTTCCGTCAGGCAAACCATCGTTATCAACGTTGTACCAGTTTGCATCTGTAGTTGATCCCGGAGGAGCAATCTGCCATTGCATGTAAGTTGAAGGATCTGTTTCGAAGTTGTCCCACAACAAAGTATCATTCTGTGCAAATGCAGATCCAGCCAATAAAATTGAACCTGCAACGAGTAAATTTTTCTTCATGTTGTTCTGTTTTGATTTTTTACAGCTTAGCAAATATACAATAACGCAAGGATCATAACAATGAAATGTGATGGATTCATTGAAATGAAGTAGTGTTGAAGTTAGAATGTCTGTGCAGTGTCAGAATTACCCCGCAATGGATACTTTCAATTCCCCTGAAGCATCGTCTACCTGATCATTTTTCGGACGGCGTACCACGATTGTTACCATATCTGACTGATGACGGATGTATCCGTATTCGTAACAGAAATAGTAAATATCGCCTTTGCGGGTGCGATATGAATGTGTGTAATAATTGAACAGAAAACCGTTTGCCGTTAGTTTTTCGGCAGGTACGGTGATTTTTTCCGCGATGCACAATTCAGACAACGTACGGCGGTTTTTACGCAGTACATGGTTGATGTTGCGCATGTAGTTATTGGCGTCACTGTTTACTTTGTTGTTGTAGCTGTTCCGGCAAACATCAGAACAAAATTTCTTGTCGGCTCTTCCCGACATCGTCTCTCCGCATTCAATACAAAACTTACTCATCTTTCGTGCTTTTTAAAGTTACATTCATCGACTAAATAGCAGTCTATGTCGCAAATGTATAAATATTAACTTTAAACACGCAAGTAATTTTTATCTGATAGTATCAATTAATAATTTATATTATTAATAAATTCTTGGGGACGGGGTTAAAAAAAATCCCCCCGATGGTATTTCGGAGGGATTAAACTAAAAACCATGGCGTAGTTTTTAGTAGGCCCGGGCAGGAGGCACCGTCCGGGCTGAACCTTGATTAGTCTTTGTTCTGCTCTTTGTTTTCGAGAGCCGACTTCAGATCAGCAAGTGCAGAAACGTCGCCCAGCGTGGTTTTCTCCATGCTGTCTTTCACTTTCTTCACTGCTTTCTTGGTTTCTTCAGAACCGCCTTTTGCTTCTTTCTTAGATCCGCGTGAATCTTTTTCTTCGATAGCAATTGACTCTTCTGTATTTCTGTGAGAAACAATGATCTTCTTAGATTCTTTGTTGAATTCAAGAACTACGAAGTCGATTGTCTCTTCCACTTTTGCATTTCCGCCTTCAGTTTTCAGAAGGTGTTTAGCAGGGCAGAACGCTTCAACTCCGTAAGGAAGCTGAACAACTGCACCTTTGTCGTTAGCGCTTGTGATAGTTCCTTTGTGAACTGAACCAACTGTGAACATTGATTCAAATGCATCCCAAGGGTTTTCTTCAAGCTGCTTGTGACCGAGGCTGAGACGACGGTTTTCAACGTCAACATCCAGAACCACTACATCGATAACTTCACCGATTTTCGTGAACTCCGATGGATGCTTGATCTTCTTAGACCAGCTCAAATCAGAGATGTGGATGAGTCCGTCGATACCTTCTTCCAACTCAACAAAGATTCCGAAGTTGGTGAAGTTGCGAACTTTCGCATTGTGCTTCGAACCTTTCGGGTATTTATCAAGAATGTCTTTCCAAGGATCAGGAGTAAGTTGTTTGATACCGAGTGACATCTTGCGCTCGTCGCGATCAAGTGTCAATACCATTGCATCAACTTCATCACCAACTTTCAGGAAGTCCTGAGCGCTGCGCAGGTGCTGCGACCATGACATTTCAGAAACGTGGATCAGACCTTCAACGCCTGGTTGGATTTCAACGAATGCGCCGTAATCAGCGATTACAACTACACGTCCTTTTACTTTATCACCAACTTTCAGTTCTGTGTTCAGACCTTCCCATGGGTGAGAAGAAAGCTGTTTCAGACCGAGAGCGATACGCTTTTTCTGATCATCGAAATCGAGGATAACCACGTTGATTTTCTCATCGAGTTTAACGATTTCTTCAGGATGTGTAATACGACCCCAGCTAAGGTCAGTGATGTGGATAAGACCATCAACACCGCCAAGATCAACGAACACACCGTACGAAGTGATGTTCTTAACAGTTCCTTCAAGAACCTGACCTTTTTCAAGCTTAGAGATGATATCGCGCTTCTGTGCTTCGAGTTCTTCTTCGATGAGCGCTTTGTGTGATACAACAACGTTCTTGAATTCGTTGTTGATTTTCACAACTTTGAATTCCATTGTTTTTCCTACGTAGATATCGTAATCGCGGATAGGTTTAACGTCGATCTGAGAACCAGGCAAGAATGCTTCGATTCCGAATACATCAACGATAAGACCGCCTTTAGTACGGCATTTAACGTAACCTTTGATGATTTCATCGTTATTGAGGGCGCTGTTAACACGCTCCCATGATTTCATCGCACGTGCTTTCTTGTGAGAAAGAATCAACTGTCCGTTTTTGTCTTCCTGACTTTCAACGTACACTTCAACTTTGTCGCCGATTTTCAGATCCGGATTGTAACGGAATTCTGAAAGAGGCACAACACCATCAGATTTGAAATTGATGTTGATTACAACTTCTTTTGAGTTGCGTGCTACAACGACACCTTCAATCAATTCATGATCTGTAATTGATTTCAATGTACCACTGTACAATTGTTCGAGCTGGGCAATCTCTTCTTTGGAATAAACGTCCTGCTTCTTACCTACTACGTTCCAGTCGAAATCCGGAAGCGCTGTTGCTGTATTTTCAGCCATTTGCTATTTGTTTTTGTCTGTTTTGCAGACTGGCTTACCGCCGATTCCGGTAAACTGGTTTGACATCATCTGCAATCGGGCAGATTCCTTTCTTCGGAAAGGGCAACAAAGATAAATTAATTCCTTTTCCTTGCGACAGAGATTTGTGTTAAATCAACCCGACAGGCAGGAATTTGCATACGTTTCTAAATCATTGAAAACATGCGGTTTAAAGATGCCAATTCTGCGGAAATAGCTGAAAAACAAGGCTCCGGAAAATCGTGTTTATGAGCGAGTTAAAATTTTACAGTTGCTGCATGGATTTCACTTCACTTTCGTCTGCCGTATTGACATGATAAATCATTGCAGAATGCCATAACCGCCTCTTTCCGCGCGCTTTCCTGCCAAATTCGCTTGAAAATCAAGATGGAACGTGCTTTGAGCCTGTAAGCTGAACTAGAATCTGTATTATGAATCTGAACAATTTTACATTAAAGTCGCAGGAAGCAATCCAGAATGCTCAGCAAGTTGCCATGACCGAAGGTCACCAGGCAGTTGAAACCGGGCACGTGCTTAAGGGGATTTTGGCGGTGGATGAAAACGTCACCCCGTACCTGCTGAAGAAAATGAACATCAACGCGAATCTATTTTCGCAAGTAACAGATCGGATTGTACAATCGTACCCTAAAGTTTCCGGAGGCGGACAATACCTATCACAAACGGCGAACAAAGCCATAGTGAAAGCGGTTGCTTTGCTGAAGGAATTCAATGATGAATTCGTTTCCATTGAACATTTGCTTCTCGGGTTGCTTGATACAGGCGATCAGGTTTCGCAGATGATGAAAGATCAAGGCATTACAGCGAAAGATCTGAAAGCGGCTATTAAAGAAATTCGCAAAGGCGACAGAGTAACAAGTGCTTCGCAGGAAGAAACGTACAATGCACTTTCGAAATATGCGATTAACCTGAATGATCAGGCGCGCAAAGGTAAACTCGATCCTGTGATCGGACGCGACGAAGAAATCCGTCGTGTGTTGCAGATTCTTACTCGAAGAACCAAGAACAATCCGATACTGGTTGGTGAACCCGGTGTTGGTAAAACCGCTATTGCAGAAGGTCTCGCACACCGAATCATTAACGGTGATGTGCCTGAGAATCTGAAATCGAAACAGATTTTCTCTCTTGACATGGGCGCGTTGATTGCAGGCGCGAAATACAAAGGAGAATTTGAAGAGCGACTGAAAGCTGTTGTGAAAGAAGTGACAACTTCGAACGGAGAAATCATTCTTTTCATTGACGAAATACACACGCTTGTGGGAGCGGGTGGCGGTGAAGGCGCAATGGACGCAGCGAATATTCTGAAGCCTGCGCTCGCGCGTGGAGAACTTCGTTCGATTGGCGCAACGACATTGAATGAGTTTCAGAAATACTTTGAAAAAGACAAAGCGTTGGAGCGCCGATTCCAGAAAGTGATGGTGGATGAACCATCGGCGGAAGATGCGATTTCCATTCTGCGCGGCATTAAGGAGAAATACGAAGCACATCACAAAGTGCGCATTAAGGATGAAGCGATCATTGCAGCTGTGGAATTATCTCAACGTTATATCAACGATCGTTTTCTTCCGGATAAAGCCATTGATCTAATTGACGAAGCCGCATCGAAATTGAGAATGGAAATCAACTCGATGCCTGCTGAACTTGAAGATGTGGATCGCAAAATACGACAGTTGGAAATTGAACGCGAAGCGATCAAACGTGAAAATGATACTGTAAAGCTGGAGCACCTCAACAAAGAAATTGCTGAGTTGAATGATGAGAGAACAGATCTGAAAGCGAAATGGCAATCTGAAAAAACGATTGTTGAATCGATACAGAAAGCGAAAGAGGAAATTGAATCACTGAAGTTTCAAGCGGAGCAAGCCGAACGTGCAGGAGATTACGGAAAAGTAGCTGAAATCCGCTATGGCAAAATCAAAGAAGCTGAAGCGAAACTTGAGAAGTCGAAAGGCGATCTGGCCGAAATGCAGAGTGACGGACGACAGATGATCAAGGAAGAAGTGGACAGTGAAGATATTGCGGGAGTGATCAGCGCGTGGACCGGAATTCCGGTGAATCGTATGCTTCAGAGTGAGAAGGAAAAACTGCTGCATCTGGAAGATGAATTACACAAGCGTGTAGTTGGTCAGCATGAAGCGATAGAAGCTGTGTCCGATGCAGTGCGCAGAAGTCGCGCCGGGTTGCAGGATCAGAAGCGGCCGATCGGTTCGTTCATTTTCCTGGGAACGACGGGCGTTGGTAAAACTGAGCTTGCAAAAGCGTTGGCGGATTTTCTATTCAATAACGATCAGTCGATGACGCGCATTGACATGAGCGAGTATCAGGAACGTCATTCTGTATCGCGTTTGGTTGGCGCGCCTCCGGGATATGTTGGGTACGAAGAAGGTGGTCAATTGACAGAAGCTGTTCGACGCAAACCCTATTCCGTTGTATTGCTCGATGAAATTGAGAAAGCGCATCCGGATGTATTCAACATTCTGTTGCAGGTACTTGATGACGGTCGACTGACGGACAACAAAGGACGCGTGGTGAATTTCAAGAATACGATCATCATCATGACTTCTAATATGGGTTCGCATGTGATTCAGGAGCGATTTGAAAACATCAATGAAATCAATCGCGACGAAGTTATTGCGAAGACAAAAGTTGAAGTGTATGATTTGCTGAAGAAGCAGATTCGCCCTGAGTTTCTGAATCGTATTGATGAGATTATCATGTTTGCTCCGCTTACACGCGAAGATGTGGATCAGATAGTGCGTTTGCAGTTTACTTCCATTGCGAAGATGCTGGAAGGATCCGGATTGGAACTTACTGCGACAGACGCTGCGATCAGTTGGTTATCCGAATTGGGCTACGATCCGCAGTTCGGAGCGCGACCGATCAAGAGAATTATTCAGAAGAAAGTACTGAACGAGTTGTCGAAGCAGATCTTGGCAGATAAGGCGCCGAAGAGCGGGAAGGTATTGGTGGATGTTGAGGGGAGAGAAATTGTGTTTAAATAGACGTTAGACTTTAGACGTTAGACTTTAGAAAGCGCTGCGCGCGATCGAGGCACAACGTGCTGATCGGGGTGCTACGCGATGATCGGGAATAGCACGATTACGGAAATCAACTTGAAAAACAATCGGAAATCAACGATCGGCGTTGCAATTAACCGACTATTCACCGGTAATGAACAGGTTATGAAAACGACGGAAAATCAGTGAAATACGCTGAAAATCGAGGACAGATTTTAACAAATTGAAAGCTCTTTCCGATTGTCGTTTGTTTCCGTCCACTCAACGAAATGAAGTGGTTCTGCACACGTAATTAGTCGTCATTTGTATAGACAAAAATCAAAGACAATGAAACCGCTCGTTTTAGTTCGCGAAAGCAAATCAATGAAAAACATGAGATCAAGAAAACCAAAACTCGTAGCACCAAAGACCAACGGAGCTGACGTGATTAAACTTCAGGTTGATTACAAAACAGTGATCATGGTGAAGTCGCAGAAAGCGTTGGAAATGTGGATGGGTAAATACCCGAATGCGAAGGTAGTTGCTTAATTGAGTGATCAGGAATCAGTGATCAGCGATCAGGAATCAGGAATCCGTGATTAGTGATTAGAAGCTGATACTGATTGAGTGCTACTCAATGTATTCGTCGATTTCGTCCATCTTATCTTCGGTGTACGCACCTGAAGTGACGAAAACGATTTTACCATCCTTGTCGAGCACGTAGATATACGGTTTAGACTTATCATCCATCTTCAGCGTTTCTTTGTACGCATCCAATTCTCCTTTGTACACCACCACGTGTGGCTGAAGATCCACCTGAACTGATTCCTTCATATCCTTTTTGGCTTTGGCTGCCCCGGCCGCTTTCACACCCGTGAACATAGGGATGAAGTACACATTCACATCGAACATATCCGACATCAATTCCGTTTTGGCAATGAACTTATCATAAGTGGGTTCATACCAGGTTTTGAGATCCTTTTCTGCGTCTGCAGAATAAGCCATGCAAATCAGCGTGGATTTACCTTTTGTATCATTCGGAAAAGAAATCACTGAGTCCGTCAGGGTTTCCGCTTTCAGTTCGGGAAAGATTTGTCCGACCGGAGGATCTGCAAGAAACAAAGTTGCCAATGCGGCTGTTAAGAAAATGGCTTTCATTGTCGGTTATTTTACGTTGAATAAATGTAAACAAATTCCTTGCCAGTTAACTTTGCGCTTTATGAACGTGAGAGTCGCATTATTTACCGCATTGGTTGCATTGTTCTTTATTGCATCCTGCAAGTCGAAACAACAGGTAATGAATCCGCCAAAGCCGGTAGTTACCCAACAACCGCAAGTCAGCAATCCGCCCAACGATCTCAAAGTGATTCTTCACGAAGAGATGATCAACAAGAGTCTGGCCGCACTCGGAAATATAACGGGGAAAGAGCCGTACAAAGTATTGTTCGTTGAAGATACTTTCACATATACGCTGATCAATCCGAAAATTTATCTGCATCCGGGAAAAGCGGAATTCGTTACCGATGTGAATGTAACCGCAGGACTTTTCTCCTACTCCACTCCTTGCAAAGGCGATGTGCTTATTTCCTATGATCGTACGAAGAATCTGATTTATGTGAAGATTCTGAAAGCCGTGGTTGGAATTTACACGAAGATTCTCGGCACGAAGTATCACATTAAAGACATTGACATCGCGAATAATTTTGAAGAGCCGTTTACGTTCGAAGGGCCAGCGGCAACTTCATCGGAGATGGAAATGGAAATGCCGGATGGAACGAAGAAGACTTTGGTGATGACAACTACGAGTTGTGATATTATTGTGATGGAAGATCAGTTAATGGTGCCTTGTGAGGTGGAGTTTGTGGATAAGGAGAAGATTGTTCCGAAGAAGAAATAGAGATTAGACTTTAGACGTTAGACCTGAGATTTGAGACCTGTGACACGCGCCTGCGCGTAGCAAGGAATTTGTTATTTTATTTGAACTGATGTTCAATAATAATTTCATCCCTACGGGATTCAAGAGACAATAAGCAGAACTGAATAAGGCGCGATAGGTAAAACTTCGTGTTGATCGGGGCGCTTCGGTTGGATCGGGAGACGGATTCCGTTTACTGAGGAGATAGAGCTTTTTTGAAAGCAGCGAGGCAGCGTTCGCGGGCGAATTTGTGATCGACGATCGGGCGCGGATACTTTTCCGTACCGAATTCGGGAACCCATTTACGGATGTATTGAAATTTCGGATCGAATTTTTTCTGTTGCTCTTCCGGATTAAAGATTCTGAAATACGGAGCGGCATCTGTTCCGCTTGAGGAAGCCCATTGCCAGCCGCCATTGTTTGCTGATAAATCGAAGTCGATGAGTTTTTCTGCGAAGTAAGCTTCGCCCCAACGCCAATCGATAAGCAAATGCTTTACCAGAAAGGAAGCAACGATCATGCGTACGCGATTGTGCATGAATCCTGTTTCGTTGAGTTCGCGCATTCCTGCATCCACAATCGGATAACCGGTGCGACCTTCACACCACGCTGCGAATTCTTTTTCGCTGGTGTTCCACTCTATTCTGTCGTAATCCGGCTTGAACGCTTTCTTCACCACATGCGGAAAATGCGAGAGAATGTACATGTAGAAATCGCGCCAGATCAATTCATTCGCCCACAACTCAGAATGCGCATCTGCATAGCGAAAAAGTTCGCGCACACTTACCGTTCCGAATCGCATATGAACACTCAAACGACTTGTTCCCGGAACAGCAGGAAAGTTCCGCTGATTGGCGTATTTGATCAGCAATTCTTTACTCAGCGACAAAGGAGGAAACTGCAAATCCTCGTTTACAAAACCGATATCTTCAATGGTTGGGATGGGCACGAAACTTCTCTGATTGAAGTTTCCGAAATACTTTTTGTTCGGATACGACGAAAGAAAAAACCGTGTAAGTCGTGAGCGATACTTGTTTTTGTACGGAGTGAAAATCGTATACGGTTTACCATCGTCTTTAAGCACTTCCTCTTTCTCGAAAATCACCTGATCCTTGAATGTGTGAAATGCAATTCCCTTCGCAGCGAGAAATTGATTTGTGCGATCATCGCGTTCGATGGCCGAAGGTTCGTAATCGCGGTTAGTAAATACTGATTTAACGTTATAATCGTTCAGGATTTCTTTCCACGCATTATCCGGAGTCTCGTAATACACATGCAGTGCTGATCCCAACTTTTGCAATTCAGCATTGAGTTTATGCAACTGCTGATGAATGAAAATCACACGACGATCCACCGAATTCTGTTTGAGTCGTGACAGAATGTTTTTATCGAAGATGAAAACACACTGCACCGGATTTCCGCTGCGCAACGCGTGATAAAGTGCGGCGTTATCGTTGAGGCGGAGATCTCTACGAAACCAATGAATGGAGATGTCAGATTTCACAGAGTCAAAGATACGGGAGGAAGACGATTGACTTTAGACTTTAGAGATTATAGTTCACAGTGTTAAGAGATAAGTAGACTTTAGACGGTAGACTTTAGACGGCGCTACGCGCGATCGGGAACACTTCGTGTTGATCGGGTGTGTTAGTACCTCGTATTGCGGGTAACGAGTGCGGAGTTGCCTTTGAAATTGAAATCGAAACCGGTTTCGAAGATGCGCGGGAGATAGCGTTTGTAGAGCAGCGTTCGTTGTGATGATTTCTCTTCGTCTTCCCCGTCTTTTGGAATGCCGGTGAATTCGTAGGAGTTGATTTTCGGATGTTCGCGCATAAACATGCGAACGATCTCAGAAATGGTGCTCATGACACGGAAAACTTCACCGCGGTTGGTCATCACATATTCTTCTCCTTCGAATTCATCGTTGATGACACCGAAAACAATTGTTGCGTGGAGAATATTATCCTGACGACGACCGAAACGCACTTCATACTGAATACCGCTGTCGGTAGTGAAAAAGTACACTCCGGCAGAAGGAATTGCAGGGGGAATGATTTTATAAAGCGGTACAGTGCCCGACATAAATGCGATAGGTCATCCAAATTTAACATATTCAGCGGAAACTGTAACTTTTACGCGTAAATGAGTTACAACAACATGAAAAAGTTCAGCACATTTCTGCTACTTCTGGTAAGCGAGCTCTGCAATTCTCAGAAGGTGATGCCGCTCCCCGACTCGTTTGCAATAACTCCAGGCTATTCCACGCACATCGATTTCCAACAACTTTACAAAGGGGAAATGCGACGCGATTCCGCTCGCTTCTGGACTTTACAAACTGAAAACACGGTGGAGTCCAAAACATACTATGCCGCAAACAAATTCAAAGCACAATCGAAACACATTGAATTTAAGGACGCCGTTTACATCAATCCGCAAATACAAGCGTGTGATGCACGATTTGATTCGCGTAAGTTTCATACCCGATTTTTCATCGCAGACTTTTACTCGGAACATATGCTCGTGCGTGAACTTGTCCCTTCCAGTGTACGTTTCTATCTTCCTGCAAATCATCTGACACCTGATCCGCTCGATCGTTTGTCCTGCGACACGTTCCCTGTTTCAATAGCGCATGATTACTTGCGACCGTTTTATTTCAGAAAGTATGAAGTAACGAATAAGGAATACAGAGAATTTGTGCAGTACGTACGCGATTCCGTTGCGAGAACCAAGATGAAATATTTTAACCCCAACGGCACAGTTAACTACAAAATTCCTCTGGACATTTTGAACCCCAAGACTGATTCTATTTTACACTTCCAACGGGAGAAAGAATTGCTCCTCGAAAGAACATCAATCGAGAGTGATTCATTCTTCTATCGATTCAAGTCGAAACAGGAAGCTGCCTGTCCATCAAAAATCAAAGTTTACCCTGATACAACGGCATGGATTTACGATTTCACATTCTCATATAATGAGCCCATGAGTGATTTCTACTTTTGGCATCCGGCTTATGATGATTATCCTGTTTGCGGTGTAAGTTACTGGCAATGTCTCGCTTTTCTCGAATGGAAAAGTATGATGATGAATAAACAATATTCCGGAAAGAAAGTAAAAATCACTTGCGCATTACCATCCGAAATTGAATGGGATTACGCTACAACTGCAGAACGTATTGATGATCAATTGGTGCTAATAGGTCCGGCGTATACGAGCACTTGTGATGCATCCTGGCTCACGGATCTGTATCTGCGTTCCGATTCACAGCACTACATCATACAAATTCAAGAAAATGCAGTGGATAAAAACCGATCCGAGAAAAGATTAGGGCGCGTATATATTAGCGACAAGAATAATCATCCGCTACGTAATTTTCAACTTGCACATGCCGTTACTTACGGAGATCTGATATTAGATGGATATTTTCATACCGGTCCGGCCTCATTGAAAGCTCCATCGCGTACGGAAATGAAAAATTACAAGGTTGGAGACAAAAAGATCACAGCTTTTGAGCAATATGCAGCTCATTACGATAATGCAACAGGAATAAGTTGGATGGATGGCAACGTGAGCGAATGGATGCGTGAAGATCTTGACATTAACTGGAGAGGTTTATTTGAAAAGCATCTTCAGATTCAAGAAGGCCCTTATATGAAAGAACGACAGATCATACGTGATTACGAAAAGATGTACTACGATCGATTGCCTGAGCGTGGTAAACTGGTTAGAGGCAGCAATTGGTTTGATGAACGCTTCGCTATACACTTCGGAAAGAACGTGGAAGGAATGCAGGCAAAAACATTCTGTGATCCGAATGCACAACACTGCACGCTAGGGTTCAGGTATGTCATTTATGTGGAAGAGTATTAGTGTATTGGAGTGTTAGAGTATCGATTATCCGTAGATTTACAGAATGAAATCCGCTAAGTTGTTCATACCGTTGTTGTTTTTTGCTTCGTTGGTGACGCATATTCCCGAAGTGAAAATCGATGCGCTGAATACGCGAATGAAAAACGGAGGCGATACCATTTACGTTGTCAACTTCTGGGCAACATGGTGCGGTCCTTGTGTGGCGGAGCTGCCGTATTTCGAGAAATTGGATTCGGTTTACAAAGACAAAAAAGTGAAAGTGATTCTGGTATCGACCGATTTCAGAAAAGACATTGATACGCGACTGAAGCCGTTTGTTGAGAAGCGCAAATTACATTCTGAAGTGAATTTCCTTGATGAGATTTACGATAACGAATGGATTCCGAAAGTAGACAGCGCGTGGCAGGGAAATATTCCGGCGACGAAGATTTATAATGCGAAGACGGGGAAGACGGTGTTTCTGCCGAGACAGACGACGTATGCGGAGTTGGATTCTTTGGTCAGACATTAGACTTGAGACCTGAGAAGTTGTAACGCGAAGTAAGGAATAATGAATTATTTCGAAGTTGATTACCGAACGCCGGAGTTGTTCTTCCACCACTCCAATCGCTTTTTGAAATTCGGGTTGTTGCCGAAAAAATAGCTTCTCACTTCTTCCATTGCGGCATCTTCATTTGTGAAAGCAGTTTCGAAATCACCGGGGCCGGGACCCGGAACCCAATCCCAAACGCTGACGATGTATTTGTTGTCTTCGAGTCGAACGGAAACATGCGGGCAATCGGAGTACACACTCTCGAGCACGTTCATTTTCTCATCAGCAACAATTACAGGAGAACTTTTGTAACCGGGAAGTACATTGCCTTCAGCTCCGGGTTTCTTGCTGAGCAACAACATATCCGGATAGGAAAAAACACGAATGGAATTTGATTGAAGCCAATCGAGATGATGCTGACTGAACATGCGTTGCTTGTTAATGGAACCGTGACCGCAATTTACTTCTTCTCCTGCGTTGATGACACAACCTCCAACTTGGTGATAGAAGGATAATACGCTTCCACGTTATCGTATTCTCCGTCGCAGCAAGGGAACTTCGAGATTTTCCATGTCCAATGAATGCGAAATGTTCTACCTACATACTTGCGATTGCTGTCATAAGCAACGGTATCGAACAACAAAATATCACCGTAGTTATTGTTCCCGAAACCGAAGTCGTACGATTTACCTTGCGCATCTTCGAAGTTCAGATGGAAATAATCGCCGATGTTGCAACCGGTATACACTGCTGTAAACGGACTCTGCACGTTCTTCCATTTTTCGCGCTTGTATTCTAGCATGCTTTGCAGCTCAGCGGAAGATTTGTATTCCTCGGTAATGATAAAATCTGCTGTGGACCAATTTTTAATTGATTCACGCAAAATGGAATCCGCATTTTGTACAGAATCCATTATTGTACCTGCAATCGTGTCGCCCAGCGAAACAGCGGAATCCGTTGAAGGCGACTGTATTGTATCGCGTTGTTGAATGGGAGTATCGTTGCCGGAGCACGCGATGAGCAGAGTGAGGAGAAAAATGGTGAAGAGGCGCAAGAATTGAGATCGTTGGATAAATACTTACATTAAAATCTGTAATCCATCATGTGCAATAGAAACGTTGTCCGGCAACTCCGCCATCACATCTGCATGCAATCCCATTTGGTGACTGAGATGCGTGAAGAACGCTTTTTCAGGAGCAAGATCCCGAACCATTTCGAGTGCTTCGGTGAGCGTGAAATGTGAGATGTGCGTTTCGCGGCGAAGTGCGTTGAGAACTAGAACTTTTACCCCGCGGATTTTTGCGCGCTCCTTCTCCTCTATTCTGTTTGCGTCGGTGATGTAAGCGAAGTCTCCAATGCGGAATCCGAGAACGGGTAAACGATGATGAAACACTTCCACCGGAAGAAGTTTCGTGTTGCCAATGGAAAACGCTTTGTTCGAGATGGTGTGAATATCGATTTTCGGAATTCCGGGATACGAAGGCGTTTCAAAGATGTAAGCGAACTCACGTCGTATGGCCTGCTGCACACGCTCCGTGGCGTAAATCGGAAACGGTTTTCCTCCGGAAAGAAAATTGAAAGCGCGCACTTCATCCAATCCTGCCAGATGATCTTTGTGCTCGTGCGTAAACACCACCGCATCCAGATCGCGCACATTTTCGCGCAACATCTGCTGACGGAAATCGGGACCGGAGTCGATAACGAATTTCACATCGTCGGTTTCCACCATCACAGAACTGCGCAAGCGTTTGTCGCGCGGATCAGCAGAACGGCAAACATCACATTGGCATCCGATAATAGGGACGCCTTGAGAAGTACCGGTGCCGAGGAAGGTGATGCGCATGAGACGAAGGTAAGGAACTGGAAGGGATCAAAAAACAGTGATCAGTGAACAGTGAACAGCGAACAGTGAGCTGATCGCTGTTTCCTGATTCCTGATCACTATATTCGCGCTATGAGAATGAAAGGTAATCCGATTTATGAGAAGGTGGAAATTGTGGCGGCTTCGTCTGAAGGGAAATCACTGGCGCGTATCGACAACGTTGTAGTATTCGTGAATAATGCCGTTCCGGGTGATGTGGTCGACGTGAAAATCATGCGTAAACACCGTCGATTCCTGGAAGGAACTGCGATTCATTTTCATACACTTTCTAAAGACCGTGTTGAGCCTGTTTGTGCGCATTTCGGAACCTGCGGCGGATGCAAATGGCAATCGCTGAATTATGCAACGCAGCTGAAGTACAAACAGCAGCAGGTTCACGATGCTTTGGTTCGTATCGGAAAACTTGAGGTACCGGAGTTTGAACCCATCATGGGACCGAAAGAAATATACAATTACCGCAATCGCCTCGATTTCGGTTTCTCCGATAAGAAATGGCTGACCGTTGAAGAAATTCAAAGCGGTGTGCAGA
>JBJOKQ010000006.1:0-37741 GCA_046046005.1 Bacteroidota bacterium
CCCGGAGCGGGAAAGAGCACGTTAATCAATGAATTGATTTCTCATTATACTAAAGCCGGTGAACGTGTTGCAGTTATTGCAGTCGACCCCACATCTCCGTTTACAATGGGTTCTTTACTTGGTGACCGACTGCGAATGCCGGAACACTTCAACAATCCATTGGTGTTCATACGTTCTTTGGCAACACGTGGTGCTTTGGGCGGATTATCAGCGAAGGCTGTTGAAGTTACTGATGTCATTCGCAATGCAGGATTTGATCGCGTGATTATTGAAACTGTCGGTGTCGGACAATCAGAAGTGGAGATTGCCGGTCTTGCAGATATAACGCTGCTGGTTCTTGTTCCGGAAGCAGGAGATGATATTCAGGCGTTGAAATCAGGTGTGATGGAAATTGCAGATGTGTTTGTGGTGAACAAATCCGATCGTCCGGGCGCAGATACATTTATCAGAAATATCGGCAGTCTGTTACACGGAAATGTATCTCACGCGGTTGACAGGGAAGTAATAAAATCAGCGGCTCACAATGGAGAAGGAATCGCAGATGTTGCAGCTGCAATTGAACGCTATGCGCAACATGGAATCACCCCGATCCGGAAAGCGCAATTGTATGCGATGAAGGCTTGGAAGATCATCAGTCAGCAACGCATGCACAGCGTGAACCGCGAAATACTTCTGAAAAGCATAGAAAATGAACTTAAATCCGGAAAGTTTCAACTCTATCGTTTCTGCAGCGGATATTACAAATGAAAAATTTGATTAATCCGGAAAAAGTGCTTTATTTTAGTACCGCATAACCCCATGAACTGCCTCATAATAGACGACGATGAAATCGCCCGTAAATCGGTCGAGCATTGTATTACAAAAACAGCTTTTCTGAATCTTGTGGCATCTTGCTCAGGAATTTCAGAGGCGCTTGATATTATCAAGAACAAATCCATCGACCTGATTTTTCTGGACGTGGAAATGCCTGAAATGAGCGGCATGGATTTTCTGAGAACTTTCAAAGACATTCCGCAAATCATACTTATAACCGGCAAGAAGGAATACGCTGCAGAAGGATTTGATTATGATGTAACTGACTTTCTTCTGAAACCTTTGGACTACGCACGCTTTCTGAAAGCAGTGAACAAAGCGCAGCAGATTCATCAGTCAATGGAAGTGAAAGGTGAAAACGGAGAAGATTCACTTTTCATCAAGAAAGAAAGTTCGCGATTTGTCCGACTTGCATTTAAAGATATTCTTTACGTGGAAGCTTTGGCCGATTATGTAAATATCTACACAACTGAAGGACGCCACACCATTCTTTCTACAATGAAAGCGATTGAAACGAAACTGCCAACCAGGGAGTTTATGCGTATTCATCGTTCATTTATCGTGCGTCTCGACAAGATTGCGGAGATCGAAGAAAATTCGGTTTCCGTTGGAGGCAAACCTATTCCGGTGAGCCGCTCCAATAAAGACGATTTGTTCCGTCGTTTGAATCTCGGTTGATTCATCGAACCTGTCGGTTCTGCCGTTCGTCGGAAATCTGCAGCATTGTGTCGGTTTTCCTCCCACTCACTTTTTTTTGACATTACTTTTGTATCGTAGTCAATCGGACGGTGCATGGTAGAAGACGTTTACAGAAAAGAATTGCAGCAGGAGAAAAGAGAGATGCAGATTACACTGATTCGTCAGTCGCATCCGGTGTACTCAAACTTTAATTTTTCTGCATATAGCGACCGCAAAGTGGACGAAATGTACAACTTGCTGGTTGTCCAGGGTTCTCGAGGTGGGAAGGATACGGAAGTGCAAACAAATGTGTAGGGGTTATGCTGTTTTGTACTTTCGTTAGAAGGGTGCCGCAAGGCACCCTTTGCTTTTTCTGCCTGTTTTACCGTCATATATCCGATATTGAAAGAACTAAGATTAACTTAGTCATCCATGATCTTAGCCGGCATTCGCAAACTGATTTCTCAGCATTTAGCTGAACGCATTTTGCTCCTCGCTATAGCAGGCGGGTTGATGCTTGATGGGCTGGCTGCCGGAACGTTAACAACGCTTTCCGATGAAACCATTGTCAGAATCGCATTCTCCGCGCTCAGTGGAATTGCATTTGCTGCTTCAGTGTTTTTCAATCTTTCACGTCCCGTAATGCGATGGCTTGCCTATACGGGTATTGCAGTGCTCATACTTTTTTCCGCATTCATCTGTTACAAATACAGTTTCACTTTCGACGACGCACTCACATTCATCGGCGCATACGTAATCTGCAGTATGTATTTCCGCTCAGGTCGCGACCTGATTATTTATCTGATTGCAGGTTTGTTTCTGATGTGGTTCGTTACAATGGCAACTGAAACTCCGCATATTGATACCGACAAATTTCTTCTCCGCTTATTCCTTGGTGCCGTTTTGGTTTTCAGTTTGTCGTGGGGCTCACGATTGATGCAGGGAAGAATCGTCCGCATATCGCAGGAGATTGAAGAACGCGGCAAAGAACTGGATCGTACTGCTGCAATTCTGGAAGAACGTCTTACGCGCGATCAGTTGTTAGCGATGGTAGCGAGTCGAGCCAACGCAATTGTGATGATTACGGATCGTGATGATGTAATTGAATGGGTGAATGAAGAGTTCACACGAATCACCGGATACACATTTGATGAGATTGTCGGATTAAAGCCCGATGTATTGCGCGGACCGCAAACAGATACGGAAACGGTTAATCGTATTAATGAACGGAAGCTGAGCGGAATTTCATTTCACGATGAGTTGATTAATTATCGTAAAGACGGAACTCCGATTTGGCTTCAGATGCACGTTACGCCACTCGCAGATGCGGATGGAGAAATTCATCACTTCGTAGCCATTCAGGAAGATATTACAGAGAGTAAACGAACCAGTGAAGAATTACGTCGCAGCCGGGAATTGCTTCGTGCAGCGCAACGTCAGGCTAAAATCGGAAGTTGGGAATGGACAGAAGGCAGTGATATTTTGAACTGCAGCGAAGAATATTTCCATCTCGTCGGTTTGCCGGTAACTCCAAGTCTTCCTATCGCACACATGCGTTCGATCTTGCATCCGGATGACATGCAAGTTGTGCGGCAATCGGCAGAAGACGCATTGAAAAGAAAATCTTCATTTGAGATCGATTGCCGGATTATCAAAGGACCTCAAGTTACTTATCTGTTTCTTACCGGACAGGCTTCTGTTGCTCCGAATGGAAAACGCATTCTTGTCGGTACAATACAGGATATTACCGAGCGGAAACGCAATGAAGAAGAATTGCGTGTGGCAGAGCGCCAGTACAGAAGTCTGTTCGAACATTCGCAACATATGATTTGCATGCATGATCTGGATGGTGTGATTCTTTCCATCAATCCTGCAGGTGCACATGCGTTAGGATACGAGCCGGAGGAATTAATCGGCAGACAGATTTCCAAGTTGGTTCCGGAAAGATATCGTAAGGAGTTTGAAGGATATATTTCTGAAATCCGCAATCACGGAATGCATTCGGGATTAATGCGAATGACTATGCGTGGTGGCGATGAAAGTATCTGGATGTACAGCAATATCCGTCTGTCGGATCCGGAAGGGAATCCGTTTGTGTTGTCGAGTAATGTAGAGATTACAGGTCGCTACATGATGGAAAAAGAACTGCGTGCAGCGAAGAAAATGGCAGATGAATCTTTGATTGCAAAAGATCGTTTCGTTGCAAACATCAGTCATGAGTTACGCACACCGATGAATGCTATCGGCGGATTTTCTGAATTGCTTCGCAAAACGCATTTGGATTCCGACCAGAAGGAATATACAGATGCAATTACGATTGCAACGGATAATCTTACGGCGATGATCAACGACATACTCGACGTTGCCAAAATCGAAGCGGGTAAAATAGAATTTGATCGCAGAGCATTCAATGTGCGTGAAGTGTTGCGCAAGACACATTTGTTGCTTACACCGAAAGCAGATCAAAGCGGCATTCGATTTACATGGTCGTGCGATGATAGAATTCCTGCATTCGTTGTGAGTGATGATTTGCGACTGACGCAGATATTGATGAATCTCGTTGGTAATGCGGTGAAGTTTACTGAAAAAGGATTCGTGAATTTCGGTTGCGAAATAGCCGAAGAAACAGAGAAACAATACACGTTGAAATTCTGGGTGGAAGATTCCGGTATCGGAATTCCGAAAGAAAAACTAAACGTGATATTTGATCCGTTCAGTCAGGTGTCGGCTTCATCCAACAGAAAATATGCCGGCACAGGTTTGGGATTAACAATCGTAAAAGATCTTGCTGAATTACAAGGAGGCAATGTTCGCGTGCAAAGTGCAGAGGGAATAGGTTCGAGATTTGAAGTACTGATTCCTGTTGAGAAAATAGATCGCGACACGGTTGAAGAGGTTGATGTTGCACTGAAACCGATTGAACATCCGGGAACAATACATATTCTTCTGGTGGAGGATCATCCTCTTAATCAGCAATTGGCCTTGCGTTTGATTCGTGATTTCGGGTTTACTGCTTCGCTTGCATCAAACGGAAGAGCTGCTATTGAAGTGTTGAAAGAAGAACGCTTTGACGTTATTCTGATGGACCTACAAATGCCGGAATTGGACGGATATGAAGCCACAAGAGTGATCAGAGGTAAGATGAATCTCGCTACACCGATCATTGCACTAACAGCACATTCTTCTTCAGGCGAACGCGAAAAATGTTTGGAGCTGGGTATGACTGATTACATGACGAAGCCGTATCGTTCCAAAGAGCTGTATTATAAAATCACGCGCGCTCTCGGAGGGCAAACTGAAACCGAAAATGATCGAGGATCCCTTGAAGTTCATTACTCAACACCTTTGAAAGCACTTGCGGCAGGTGATCATACTTTTGAATTGGAAATGCTGAACACCATGGCTTCTTCATTTGTACAGGAATTCGCAAAACTGGATGAAGCGGTTGCGAATGCAGATATACCGGCTTTGAAATCGATTGCTCACCGATTAAAATCTTCACTCGCTTTAGCAGGAGAAAATGAATTTGCCAAGTGGATGGAGATTCTGGAATATAATTCTGAAACGGAATTGAGAAGCGAAACTGTCAGTAATGCGCATCGCAGTATTATAGCTGGACGCGATAATCTGTTGCGCAGAATCAATCAGCAAATCGAAGATTTGAAAAACTAATGCGCTGCTATTCCTGCCAGTAAACCCGTTTTACTCGCGGAGAAATTGAAGTGAGCACTTCATAAGGAATAGTATCCATATCCTTTGCAAAGGAAGTCACAGTTTCAATGCTGTCGAAAACAATTACATCATCGCCTTCCTTGCATTGTATACCGGTAACATCAATCATGCACATATCCATGCACACATTGCCGACAATCGGGGCAGGTTTTCCGTTTACGAACAACTTGCCTTTGCCACGACTTAAGCTTCTTCTGAATCCATCAGCGTAGCCAATAGGAATGGTTGCAATCGTTGCTGCTTGCTCAGCTTTTCCTTTGCGACTGTATCCAATCGTCAATCCTGCATCAACTTGTCGCAATTGCGATATCGTTGTCTTGAGTGTGCTGACGTTACGGAAATGTTTTTGCTGTTCCTCGTCGCTTGCAATTCCGTACAATCCGATTCCGAGTCGTACCATTTCCATTTGCGCATCAGGGAAACGAAGAATGCCTGACGAGTTCAGAATGTGTCGCAGGAACGGATAACGAATGTGTTCGCGCAATGTTTCGCAAATACCGGTAAACAATCGAATCTGCTGCCTCGTGTATTCATCGTGTTCGCTTTCGTCACTTGCAGCAAGATGAGAGAAAACGGAAGCCACTCTCAAATCACGTGAATTATTCAGACGCACCACGAGTTCATTGATTTCCTTTTCTTCAAATCCCAATCTGCGCATTCCGGTGTCGAACTTGATATGAACACGAACAGGTTCTGTTTGCGGATTGCTTTGTCTGTAACGACGCGCAGCTGTTTCGAATAATTGCAGAATGCGGAAGGAGTAAATTTCCGGTTCCAATCCGTGCGCAATCATGGAATCAAAACTCTGCTCTTCCGGATTCATTACCATGATCGGCAAAGTAATGCCCGATTTGCGCAGCTCAAGTCCTTCATCAGCATAAGCAACAGCGAGATAATTCACACGATGAAACTGAAGCAGGTTCGCAATTTCAAATGTGCCGCTTCCATACGAGAACGCCTTAACCATCACCATCAGCATTGTTCCCGGATTGAGTCGCGAACGCACATAATTCAGGTTGTGAACCATTGCGCTCAGATCAATTTCCATTACAGTTTCATGCGATTTCTGCTGAAGTAATTTGCTGACGTTTTCGAACTCGAAAGAGCGCGCTCCTTTGAGCAGAATCGTTTCATTGTGAAAACGCGAATGCACAAACTGCATTACAAAATCTGCAGTTGAATTATAAAATTCACTTTCTAAGCTGTTGAACTGTGCTTGCTGTCTGAGCAGCGCATCACCGATTCCGATAAACCGTGAAATGCCTTTCGCCTTCATCAGTGCAGAAACTTCCGCATACAAATCACTTTCATCGCGACCCGATTGCAGAATGTCAGATAAAATTACTGTTCGCTTCTGATGTTGCTGCTGCTGATTCAAAAAGTCCAACGCAACTGCCAGAGAACCGATATCGGAATTGTAACTGTCGTTGATTACAGAGCAATTGTTAATGCCCGCTTTAAGTTCGAGTCGCATCGCAACGGGTGTGAGATGCGCAAACCTTTCCAGAAACGATTCATTTGTTTTGCCAAGTACACACAGACATGACAAACAGTGAATGGCATTTTCCACTGATGCATCGTCAATAAACGGAATACTGATGTTATGGAACGAGTTGTTGAATACAGCCTGGATGTTTGTATGATTGCGTTCCTTCGCAACTTTCGTAATCAGAAGGTCGGCATTGGTTTTGCGTGACCATAAAAATCTGTTGTTTACGGAAGACAGCACTTCGCTTAAGGTTGTATCGTCTTTCGAGTAAACTACTTTTGACGATCCATCAGCGAGCTGCACTTTCTCTTTCGCCTTGGAGGAACGGGAATCGAAGTTTTCGTCGTGAGCCGGTCCTATATTGGTGAACAGCACAATATCAGGGCGCAACATTTTATTCAGCTTGCTCATTTCGCCCGGACGTGAAATTCCCGCTTCGAAGATTGCGAGATTGTGCGACTCTTCCATCAACAGCAATGAAAGAGGAACACCTGTTTGTGAGTTGTAACTTTTCGGACTTCTCACGATGTTGTATTCATCGCGGAGCAATTGCCAGAGCCATTCTTTGACGATTGTTTTTCCGTTGCTTCCCGTAATTGCAATTACAGGAAAGTGGAATTTGCTGCGATGTGACGCGGCGAATTGTTGCAAAGCGGCGAGCGAATCATCAACTACAATGAAAGATGAATCAACAAATGTGCTTATCCATGTTTCCGCATTTCTGCTGATCAGGAAATTCCGTATTCCCTTCGCGTGAAGATCGCGAATGTATAAGTGTCCGTCGTGACGTTCACCCGTTAAAGCAACGAAGAGAACGCCTTGTGTATGATTTACGTTTCGGCTGTCCGTAAGAATTGAAGTAATTACAGTTGCGGTTTCCGGACTGTGTACAGACTTTGCTCCGCAAGCGGCACCTATTTCACGGATTGTGTATCTCACTTTACAGGGTGAATTGCAGGTTCATTAGCTACCGCACGGTTGAAACATTCACGGCACAACGGTTCATAGCTGTCTTTCTCGCCCAATTGAACCAAGGCGTCACCGCCTGTAATACGATGTGAGTGATTTGCCAGATGTCCGCAACGCATACAAATCGCATGAACTTTCGTTACATATTCCGCTGTAGCCATTAATGCGGGAACAGGTCCGAAAGGTTCCCCGCGGAAATCCATATCAAGACCGGCCACAATCACGCGCACACCTTGAGCGGCGAGTTGGTTGCACACCTGAATCAATCCCATGTCGAAAAATTGAGCTTCATCAATCCCTACAACATCAACTTGGTTGGCAAGTAACAGGATATTGGATGAAGATGGCACGGGCGTACTGTGAATTTCATTGGAGTCGTGCGATACCACTTTCACGTCGTGATAGCGCGTATCTACAGCCGGCTTGAAGATTTCCACTTTCATTTTGGCGAACTGCGCCCGCTTCATGCGGCGTATCAGTTCTTCTGTTTTTCCCGAGAACATGGAGCCGCAGACGACTTCAATCCATCCGCGTTTATTGTGATTGTACTGCGCGTTTTCGAGAAACATATTCAGGTTCGCAGCCGGAAGGTGTGGAAGTTGTACATTTGTATCCGTTCCGGCAGGTACAAATCTAACCAAAAAAGGCCCGGAATTTCCACTGAGGCACATGCAACAGGCGAATAAAAACGAGGTCAGAAAAGAGATCGCCGCATTGATCGAACAGATCAAGCAGCAATCCGACAGAATCGGAATGCAACGTGAGATTCCGCAACAGGAACTGGATGTAATCCTTCATCGAATTGAAGAACTGCACAGGAAAACTGTAGTATGGTCTTATCTGAATACATTACCGGAAGCTCCTGAAGCAAAACCGGAGATTGTTGCGCCGACGGAAAAAGTAAAGCAAGAAGAGCCTGAGGTCATTCAACCGGTACCTGCAGAGGAGGTGAAACAACCGGTTCAGGAATTGAAACCCGTTGAAGAAATAAAAGCGGTCGTAGAAAATACGCCGGAGCCTGTTGTGAAGGCAGAACCGGAGCCGCCGAAGCCGCAACCTGTGGTTGCAGAACTGAAAGACATTCGCGGTTTCATTGGTTTTAATGAAAAGCTCATGTATATCCGCCAATGTTTCAGTGGCAATGCTGATGCATATGCTCAGGCTATTGATAAACTGAATGCGGCTACTACCGAATCAGAAGCTCAGACGATCCTCGCGGCAGCATCTAAAGAACACAATTGGAATAAAGACAACGAGGCAGTTCAGATTTTCTTCCAGACCGTTAAACGACGCTTCAGCTAAATGCATTCACGCATCCTTTTCGGATTTATTTTCTTGTTTCTGAGCGGCGGATTTCTTGCGGCTCAAGATAAAGCGTATGCGCGTAAGGTTGTGGATACACTTGCTTCTCCGTCAATGCACGGAAGAGGTTACGTATTCAACGGAGATAAGATTGCATCGGAATATATCTCCAATGAATTCAGATCGTTCGGACTGCTTTCATTCGAGAAAACAGGCAGTTATTTTCAGGAGTTCCGTTTTCCGGTGAACACTTTTCCGGGTCGTGTGGAAATGACTTTTCATTACAACGATCGTGAAGCAGAGAAATGCATGCCGGGAGAAAAATTTCTCGTGCGCAGTTCTTCACCTTCCATCAAAGGACATTACAAAGTAAAGCGACTTGATTCTTCCATTGCGTCCGTTCCTTCGAAGTGGGATGCGTTCATTGCGGAAGATCACAGAAAGGTTTTTGTTTTGGTGGACACTTCAGGTGTTCGTGACAAGAAAGATCTCGCGAAGATGATCAACTTCGTTAAGTATCCTGTTAACGTGAAAGGAATTCTTCTTCCTGTGAAGATGAATCACATCGAAGGGACGGATCAGTGTACAAAACTTACCGCTTGGGATTTTTCAATGGTTCAATCCACCGTTCCCGTGGTGGAAATAGATCCTTCATTGGCGGGAACAACTGAAATTGATATTCGCATCGGAGCAAAGTTTCTGAAAGAATACACTACACGAAATGTTGCGGGATATATTCGCGGAACTGCGCAGCCGGATAGTTTCATCGTTTACACAGCGCATTACGATCATCTTGGTCACATGGGGAAGGAAGTGTATTTTCCCGGTGCTAACGACAATGCAAGTGGTGTGGCTATGTTGCTCAATCTCGCGAAGCATTACAGTAACCCGGAGAACGCCCCGAAATACTCTATCGTGTTCATTGCGTTCAGTGCAGAAGAAGTTGGCTTAATCGGATCTGCCTATTTCGTGCAGCATCCTTTGTTTCCACTATCCCGAATTCGATTCCTCATCAATATGGATATTCTGGGAACAGGTGATGAGGGAATCACGGTGGTAAATGCAACGTTGTTCAATAGAGAATTTACTTTGCTGAAATCACTCAATGATTCATCGAGCTATCTTTCGCAAATAAAGCCGCGTGGAAAAGCTGCAATCAGCGATCACCATTTCTTTACAGAACGCGGCGTACCTGCATTTTACATTTACACGCTGGGCGGAATTAAAGCTTATCACGATACATGCGATCGGAGAGAAACGCTTCCTCTCACAGAGTTTGATGATCTTTTCCGTTTGCTTCGCGATTTCACTAACGCTTTGATGAACTGAACATGGCAAAGCTCACGCTGGTTCCAACACCGATAGGAAATCTTGAAGACATCACGCTTCGTGCATTGCGCATATTGCGTGGAGCAGATTTCATTCTCGCAGAAGATACGCGCACTACCGGCTTTTTACTCAAGCATTACGAAATCAGCAAGCCGCTGCATTCACATCACGCACACAACGAACACAAAACAGTAGAGTTTATTGCTGATAAAATTGCGGCAGGAGCAAATGTTGTATTGGTGAGCGACGCCGGAACGCCCGGAATCTCGGATCCCGGATTTCTGCTGGTACGCGAATGTGTAAAACGCGGAATTGAAGTGGAATGTCTGCCGGGTCCTACAGCTTTTGTACCCGCTTTGGTTCAATCGGGATTGCCATGTGATCAGTTTTATTTCGCCGGATTTCTTCCTCAGAAGAAAGGCAGAAAAACACGTTTGGAACAACTGTCTTCATTGGGAAAAACAGTAATACTGTATGAATCTCCTTACCGCTTGGTAAAAGCTTTGGAAGAAATTGCGCAGTATTTCGGATCAACCCGCAGTGTATCCGTGAGCAGAGAGCTCACAAAGCTTCACGAAGAAACTTTCCGCGGTACGGCGGAAGAAGTTCATAAACATTTCTCCTCGAAAACGGTTAAAGGAGAAATTGTGATTGTTATCGGCCCTGATTCGATTGAAACCGAAGAGGAAGTTTCCGATGATGCTGAAGTTGATTAACTTGCGGTAAGTGCGTAATCTGCTCGTCATAGTATTTCTGGTGTGTAACTTTTTCCCGTCTCACGGGCAGGAAAGTTATTTCGGTCCCACGGCGGATTTCAATTCCGGATTCGGAACACGCGGCGTTTATGGTCTGGGGCTGGATGCAGAAATTCGTATCATGGATTCCGAGAACCTTTATCTCAATTGGCATTTCGGAATCGGGGGCAATGAGCAATCTGATGTTTACGGACGATTGGGAATACCGCTGTTGCTTTATCGACAGCCTGAGTGGTGGAACTTATCGAATGCGAATACGGCGGAAGAACTCTTAACTGTTATTCTGGGTCCGTTATTGTGTCCTCACGGTGTAACTTACTACGTTCCTGCACAGCGCAAAGACGGAATCCGTTACGGTTTTTTCGGCAACCCGTTAGGATTGGAATTGTGGAAGGTGAATTCGGGCCGTATGATGTCTTGGACTTTTGATGCAGGATCGAAAGTGCTTTTCCCGTTGGGAGCAGATCGCTGTTTGATCATAAGTACCGGTATTAGCATGACTAACCCCATTCGTAAATCACCCGGCTTGTCTGCCGAATACGGTCGTAATTTTATGTTGAATGTTCGGGTTGGAATTGTAACCTCGGCAGTGTTGTAATGAACTCTGCTAATATTTCGTAATTTTCCTATCTCATGCGTGAAGAATCAGAACTTATCGGCGCACCTCCCGGAACATTAACCTATATCGGGAAGAAAATTACTGCGCAACCGGTTGTAACAATTCTTGAATACAACGAGTTCGATTATTCAGAAACGCGTCACACTGATATCGAAGCGAGCATGGTTAACGTCAGAAACGGCATGATTCGCTGGATCAACGTTGAAGGTGTTCATGATACTGCGCTGGTTGAGAAGATCGGAAAGATGTTTGACATTCACCCGCTGACACTTGAGGATATTGTAAATACAAATCAACGACCGAAGTTCGAAGAGTACGATAATTATCTTGTAAATATCATGCGAATGATTTACGAAGATGAAGAGTGCAAATCGAAGAACGAAATGTACGTGTCCGAGCAGTTGACGATTCTCCTGATGAATAAGAAAACCGTCATTTCCTTTCAGGAAGCGAACGGCGGAGATGTTTTTGATATTGTGCGTACGCGTATCCGTCAGGGAAAAGGACGCATCAGAAAGAACAGTGCGGACTATCTTGCATACTGTTTGATTGACGCTGTTGTCGATTCATATTTTGAAGTGCTCGAACATTTCGGTGATGAGTTGGAGAAGATGGAAGATGAATTGTTGGGCAATCCGAAAAATGAAACCATCCGTAAACTTCATGAAATGAAACGCGAAATATCATATCTGCGTAAGTCTGTTTGGCCTATGCGTGATATGGTAAACAATATAGAGCGCAGCGAGTCTGATTTGATTTCCGATTCAACTTTTGTGTATTTACGTGATGCGCAGGATCACATAATTCGCGTGATAGATACGGTTGAATTCTATCGCGATTTGATTGGCGGCATGATCGACTTGTACATGTCGAGCATGAGCAACAGAATGAATGAAGTGATGAAAACGATGACGATCATCACGACCATTTTCGTGCCGTTGACTTTTATCGTTGGTGTTTACGGAATGAATTTCGAACACATGCCTGAGCTGCAGACTCAGTTCGGATATTATATCGTTTGGCTTGTGATGATTGTTATAGTGGTAATATTGTTTGTCTTTTTCCGAATTAAAAAATGGCTCTAAAAAAGTATATTCTCATTCCGTTCTGCAGTTTGCTATTGGCATGCGGCGCTCCCGATAATTCATCCGATGCGAAGGACAGTGCGGGCCGCAACGTTGATTCAACGGAAACCGCCATTGCGAATGCAATCAATAATTCTGACAAACGCGATACGGTTTTCAGTAAAGCACTTCCTCCTGTTTTTGATGGAGATATAATCATGATTAACAGCAACTCTCCTCAAGCTGTTTTATTGAATCAATTGGTTGGCGGCAAGTACAATCATGTAGGCATTATCTTCCAACGAAAAAAGGACGGCATCCTGATGGTAACGGATGTGCAGGACTCTGTGGTAGCAACGCCGCTTACGGATTTTGTGGCTTCTGCTGTGAACGGTGAAGTTTGTGTGTTGCGACTGAAGGATGCCAGCAAAGTTCTCAATGAAGATAAAGTGAGATCGTTGCGTGAAGCAACGCGTTCCTACGCAAAGAAACCGTTCGACCCTGTTTTGAATTGGGACGATTCAAAAATTTACAGCTCTGAACTGGTCTGGAAAGTTTATGATAAATCCATGATGCTGAAGTTGTGCAAGACAGGAACCGTTGCAGATTTCGATATCTCGGAACAGAAACAAAAGGAATTGTCGTCAACGTATGGTGGAAATGTGAGCAACAAAGATGAAGCTGTATCGCCGGACGCCATTTACAATTCGCCAAAGTTGGAGATCATTTACGAAAGCAAATAAGATTGCAACGCAACATTTCTGCACGATTTTTGCACTACTTTTACAATACAATTTCACACAATGAAAACACTCATCACACTATTATTTTCTTCAGCTGTTTTGATGCTGAATGCATCTGAATCGAAAAACGAACGCTTCTTCACTTTGGCGGAGGTTGCTGTTTTTGAAACATTCAATGCCGGAGGCGGAGATACGAATCAGTTGAACTCTGCAGGACAAAAACACGGATTGTGGGTTGAGAAGTTAACCGGTTATGAGTGGAGAGGATATTATGTGAATGGTGTGAAACACGGAACCTTTGTCGGTTATCCGCTGGGACTTTCGTTGCTTTCCTTCATTGAAACATATGATATGGGCAAGAAGAGCGGATTGTTCTTAGTAGCAGACCGCGCAGGATATATTACGAAGGAAGAATTTTATCGTAACGATTCATTGGACGGATACAGAAGAACGTATTACACCGGAGGTCGCGTGAAAACTGAAGAACAATACAAAGCAGGCAAACTTCACGGCAAGAAGAAAGTGTACAACGCACAAAACAGAATGGTGGAAGAAGGTCATTTTGTGAACGGAGAAAGACACGGAATCAACAAATGGTTTTATTCAAGCGGCAAGCTGAATACTGAATCAAATTATATTAATGGAAGTCTTGAAGGCCTGATGACAACCTACTATGAGAATGGGAATGTTTACAGCAAGGCAACGTACAAGAACAATGAAATTCAGGGCGAGTATATCGAGTTTCACGAGAACGGTAAAGTGAAAGTAAAAGGCTTTTATGTGAACGGGAAAGAAGAAGGAAAGTGGAATGAGTTCTACGAAAGCGGAGCGCCTTATTTGCAAGGGCAATTTAAAAACGGATTGCGTGAGGGCAGTTGGGTTGAAAGTTCTGAAGCAGGTAAAAAAACCGCAACAGTAAAGTACAAAGCGGGACAAATTGTGTCAGGAACATTTACCGGTGCTCATCCGAATCCTAAGCCGGAAGAACCGAAACCCGTACCACAGCAACAACTTCCTGCAGGACACAACGAACACGACGGGCATAATCATTAAGTTATGAATTCGGTTCAGCGTTCGTTAGTGGTTGCGGGAGCAGGTGTTGCGATTTTAGTAGGAGCGTGGTTGGTTTTTCCTCATGAAGGAGCGTTGCGCGAAATTCCGTATTACGATCCATTGGAAGCCGGTCTAAAGAAAAGTACGGAACCCGGAACACATTATACCGTTTCGGATTTCACTCTGGTTGATCAGATCGGCGATACTATTTCAAGAGCGGACTTTGCAGGAAAGATTACAGTTGTGGATTTTTTCTTCGTGAATTGTCAGGGCATCTGTCCGATCATGAACACGAACCTCAGTAAAGTGTACGAAGCTTATAAAGGCAACAATAAAATCGCTTTTATATCTCATACCGTAAATCCGGAGAATGATTCAGTGCCTGTACTTGCTGCGCACGCGAAGAAGTATAATGCGGATGTGAAGCAATGGCATTTTGTTACGGGAGATAAGAAAGAGATTTACCGTTTGGCTAGAAAGTCGTATCTGGTTTCAGACACCGAAGGCGATGGAAGCAAAGAAGATTTTGTGCACTCACAAAACTTTGCTGTAGTTGATGGAGAAGGGCACATCAGAGGCATTTACGACGGAACTGAAGACAAAGAGATCGAACGACTGATCAGTGATCTGAAAATTCTTACTGCTCACTGATTACTGATCCCTGTTAATCGTTCGGGCATTTTTTACAACGTTTCTCTTTCTTATAGCGCTTGCAGCACTTTCCTTTCTTCGACGTTGCATCAGGGAATAACTGCAACAGAATACACGGCACGTTTTGCGGTCGTGAAGGATGAAAACCTTTAATATTATCCTGTTGCATAGTACAAAGCAATGAATTACGTACGCTGCAGACAATACCTAATTGTAGGTAATCAGGCAACCAAATACAGCATCGGGCGACTTTAAATTAAACAAGCGTCATGAGAAATGTCATTTTTTCAGTATTGTTCTTCGGATTTGTCCATTCACTGTCAGCGACAGACGGTAATGGAGAAATTCCTGCAAAATGGAAAATCGGAATTATTGCTGCGGGTCATTACAGTACAGGCATGTACGGTTTTCATCCTTCGTTCCTTCCCGGAGTACTAGTGAATCGGATTCTCGGTAAATATGAACTCAGGGCGGGCATTGAGCACGTGAATACCACATTTAAACCACCCGGGCCATTGCTGATGTATTACGGGGAAGGATTCGATAATCGCACTACTTTTCGCTTAGGTATACAGCGTAACATCGCCCTCTCTCCGCGCTGGAATCTGTATACTTCCGCAGATCTTGCATACCGCCATGTTTACAGCGAACACGACGTAACCGGATGTTTCGGTCCGTTAGGAATTTCGCAAAGAAGAATGGATGGAGGCGGATTGATCACTTCATTGGGAGTTGATTTCAAAGCATCAAAACGCATTTCAATATTTGCAGAATATCGCGCAGAAGCATTCCTGTATAACGTACACGAAGATTTCTATTACAACTCTGCCGATGTTAAGCCAACGCGCAACAAATACTCCATGCTGGATTTCGGCTTCGGGAATATCGGACATGTGGGATTGGCAATTTCAATTTAACAGGTATGCGATTGGTCGCCGGTGTTGTGGCGCTGTGTGTTACGCTGATTTCATGTGCACGTGAATTGCCGGAAAACACAACGGCAATCCTGGAAACAACAGATATGCGTGTATATTACGGATGCGATGAAATATATGCATCTTACTTCAGCGAAAGTGATTCCGTATCACAGATTCAATCGCTCATCAACGACCTTCACAATGATTTTAATGAGAAGGGAAATGATCTTGAAATTGTAAGCTACAATGCGCGATTTACCATCAGCGTACAATCAGTTCGACTGACGGAGAATCGTTTCGAAACATCAGTCGATGATCCGTGTGATTCGGGAACACAAACAATTTCTTACACGGTCAGCGATCTGCAGGGCGCAATTCTTATCGTTGTAACAGACAATTACACCGGAGCAACGCATGAAGTTTATGCAGAAGCGTCCTCTTCTGAAGACGTAAAGGATCATCCCACAATTTTTCAGTCGATGATCGGGCGCGATTCCTGCTATACACCATCAGTGCGGCGTGCCTATCCGGAAATGATGAAGAACCGATTGCTGCGGCGGGCTTACCGTAAAACAATGAATGCCATGCAATCAATGTTGCGATGATATTGACTTTTTTTAAGACGCAGCCTGACTGAAATAGATGTAATTTTGTGCGTGACTCAATCACAACTGCATCTTGATCTTGTTCCGCTCGCACAGTGGCTTCCGTCTAAATGGAAGAAGCCTGTGATTGCAGGTCCATGCGGTGCAGAAAGTGAAGCGCAGATTCTTGACACAGCACGTCAATTAGCAAAGCAGGGAAACGTAAGTTTATTCCGTGCAGGCGTATGGAAGCCGCGCACGCGTCCCGGCGCATTTGAAGGTAACGGAGAAACTGCTTTGAAGTGGTTGTCGGCGATGCGCGATGAAACAGGATTGCCTTTCACAGTTGAAGTTGCGAATGCAGAGCATGCAGAACTTGCGTTGAAATATAAAACCGACGTTTTGTGGATTGGCGCCAGAACAACCGTGAATCCGTTTTCGATACAGGAAATTGCTGAAGCGCTGAAAGGAACAGATGTTCCTGTGTTAGTTAAGAATCCTGTTCATGCGGATCTGCAATTGTGGATGGGCGCATTGGAGCGATTCAACCGTGCCGGCATCAGAAAGCTGGGTGCAATTCATCGCGGCTTTCATACCGGTGTGAAGACGCAATACAGAAATCAGCCGTTGTGGGAAAATGCCATTGCATTGAAAAGTTCATGCAAAGAGTTGCCTGTGTTCTGTGATCCAAGTCACATTTGCGGTCGTCGTGATCTGATTGCGTCCGTTGCGCAGAAAGCACTTGATCTGAATATGGATGGATTGATGATTGAAGTGCATCGCGATCCGGCAACAGCATTGAGTGACGCGGCGCAACAATTGACACCTCAACTTTTCAGTGAGCTATTGGGGAAATTGGTTGTACGCGATCAATCAACAACTGATTCTGACTTCAGCGAACAACTGAACTCTTTGCGTCAGGTAATTGATGCCATTGATGATGAAATTATTCAGGCACTGGCGCACAGAATGGAAGTGATCAATAAAATAGGTGCGCACAAACGCGAACACGGAATTACCATTCTGCAATTGGATCGCTGGCTGGAAATTCTTCAGACACGTGTTGCTGCAGGAGAATCACTCGGCCTCGATAAAGAACTTGTCACTGAATTGTGTCAGTTGCTGCACAAGTCATCGATACGGAAACAAACTTCTGTAATGAACGAAAACCGAAGTTAAGATCAGTAAAATAAAAAAGGGAGAAGCGATAAACTTCTCCCTTTTAATTTAACTCTTGTCGTATTATTCGGAAACAGTAATACGTTGTGTTGTTACTGAACCATCTGCAGTTACACGAACTAAATAAATGCCGGCATCTTCTTTGGTGAGATTCAGTTGCTGGGTGAATCCGACTTTCGTATTCTGTACTTCGCTTACACTTACAATGCGTCCCTGTAGATCGATCACTTCAATTACAACTTTCGCATTGGCGTTATTCAAAGTAATGTTGAACACACCATTATTCGGGTTCGGATAGATGTTTACTCCGTTAGTATTGGATGATGTATTGAATCCAAGACAAAGGTCAACCGTGATAGTGTCGTTCGCGACACTGGTGCATCCGAATGCGTCAGTATAAGTATAAGTAACAACATGAGAACCGCTGCCTGCAGTTGTCGGGTTGAATGTAGTTCCGCTTACTCCCGGGCCACTCCAGGTTCCGCCTGAAGGTGTTCCTGAAAGCGTGAGTGGATTATCGCTTAGACAAGCAAGGTTTGTTGCAGCGGATGCAGAAACACTCGGAATCGGATTTACGATCACGTTAATTGAAGAAGTGTCTGAACATCCGTTAACATCTGTTCCTGTAACTGTATAGCTGTTGGTAGACGCAGGAGTGAAGGAGTTGCCATCTGTAACACCGCCTGACCAACTGTAGGTATTGGCACCGCTCCCGGTGAATACAACTGAACTTCCTGTACAAATTGTATCATTAGTCACGTTTGCAACCACTGTTGGAAGTGCGTTCACAGTTACAGTAATGCTTGATGTATCCGAACATCCGTTCGCATCTGTTCCTGTAACGGTATAAGTATTTGTTGAAACAGGGAGGAATGATACTCCGTCAACAACACCGGCAGACCAAGTGTAAGTTGAAGCTCCTGTTCCATTCAGTGTTACGTTATCACCTGCGCATACTGCATTGGCCGTACTTGTTGCCCCAACTGATGGAATTGCATTTACTGTAACCGTAATCGTAGCGGTATTCGTGCATCCCGCGCCGTTAACACCGGTAACTGTATATGTATTGGTCAGTGCAGGAACGAATGAAACTCCATCGGTAACTCCGTTACTCCAGGTGTAACTTGTTGCTCCGGATCCGGTAAGTGTAATTGATGTACCCGCGCATACGCTTGATGAGGTTGTATTTGCTGTTACGGTAGGAGCCGGAGAGATCGTTACCGAATATGTTGTTGCAGAACTTGATCCGCAATTGTTGTCCGCAGTCACGGAAATATTTCCGGATGTGCTGCCGAATGTTACGTTGATTGAAGTTGTTCCTTGACCGGAAGTGATTGTTGATCCTGAAGGAACTGTCCAGGTGTAACCCGTTGCGCCGCCAACGGATGAAATAGTATATGTTGCGCTTGCTCCCGCGCACACCAGATTGCTGCCGGAGAATGGAGCAGGTGCTGCAGGTGTTCCGGGAATAGCTGTAATAGTTACCGAACCGTTACCGCTGTTGGTACCGGCAACCGTTGACGTTGATGTGCTGCCCGGGTACGAAACATAACTTGATCCGCCACCACCCGCACTCACATAACCGCCGCCACCGCCGTAGTAACCGCCACCGCCGCCACCACCGGTGCAATAGGTATTCGGAGGACCGGCATCACCGCCCTGACCGAATGAACCATTACCAGCTGATTGGTTATTACCTGAGTAATATCCGCCGATACCTCCTGCTGATTGCGTTGCACCTTTGCCATGCGTTCCTGCTATCCAGCTTGCAGCTCCGTCAGTTCCATTAGTTCCGCCGCCTGCACCGCCAACGCCGTTAGACCATCCCATACCACCACCACCACCGGCAACGATCAAACGATCGTTCAGGCTTGTTGATGTTCTTACGTCAGAAGCACCACCACCGGGAAAACCGTCGCCGCCACCGCCACATGGAAGAGCCAATGTTGCACCGCCACCGTTGAACCCACCGGGTCCAAGTTGCGCAGTCGGACGACCGCCAACATATACATATAGCGTGCTGCCAGGCGTAACCGGAACAGTTGCGGTTGCGCTTCCGCCTAATCCACCCACTGTGCCTCCGCCTTGCGCGCCAAGAGCGTTAATAGTAACGGAAGTAACACAAGGCGGTACCAGGTAAGTTTGTACGGCTCCTGTGTAGCTGTATGTAGTTGTCTGAGCAGATAACGCTCCGACACTCAGCAATGTTAGCACAGCTGAGATTTTCAGGTGAAATTTTATCATGAAATGTGATCTATTGTTTGCAGTATGAAGGTAGACATTTTTCTTCAAACAACTATTTATTCAGCTCACCTGATCAGAGTAACATATCCTGACAGTTCTTTGCGCGAACCGGTTGGTAGCGCAACAACAATCAGATAGTAGTAGGTTCCGTCACTGCAATCTTTATTGTCGAATTTCCCGTTCCAGGGTTGCGCCGGAATTGATTGATATATCAAGATTCCCCAGCGATCATAAATAGAAAGTTCGTTTACAATTATACCGCCGCTCGTATCAGGGAAAAAGAAGTCGTTCGTTCCATCGCTGTTCGGAGTGAACACATTCGGAATTGCAATCAACGGATCGATAACCGGATTTCCGGAAACGGAATCGGGAGTAATTACAATGCTGTTCCAGCAACCTGCAAGAGGAAGAATCGGAACATCGTACTCAACCGTGAGCTTGGGATGAAAAGAAGAATTGCTCGCATCGCTGCTGGCAAAGAGTAAACTTCGGTAATAGCTTTCATTTTGTAAACGCAACATGAAACCGTATGATGTTGCAGGATTGTTGAGCATATCCTGAAGCAGCAGCGTTACGTTTAATGTGTAGTTCTGGTTCATTACCAAAGGAGCGACCACATTAACTCTGTTAAGAGCAGTAGTGGCAGGTTGATTGTTCCATGTTACTCCGCTTTCTGTCCACGATTGTGTTATTCTTTCGAGCCAGCAATCAGCAGGTCCCGACATATTGGAATGACCGATGTTGAAAGGACTGGTATAGTGATACAAATCCAGTTTGGCATTGATTATTACGGCGCCGGCAGGAATTGAGGCGATATCAAATTCGATCAATGCTCTCATATTGCTGATCGCGGATTGATTCGTCCATGCACATGCAATGAAGTCAGCGTGTGTGCCGTAGTTGTTGTCTGGCCATAAGTTGGCTATCAGCGCATCTTTACCGCAAGAATCGGATGGTTGAAATGTAATCACGCTACGTGCATGTAACACGTGTGTCAGCATCACGAAAGGAAAAATGACAATGATCAGTGCAGATCTCATCATAGTGAAGATACAAACTTATCACTTGACGCACGATCGGATGTACATTTACATGACCAACATTTTCGTCATGAAAGCATCAAAGAAAGTCAGTCCTAATATTTTCGAGAGAATATCACAGCATGCAACGTATTTCACAGGAACAACTCCTGCGTTTATTGCGGCACTGCTGATCATAGTTGTGTGGCTGATCACCGGTCCTTTGTTTCAGTTTTCCGACACATGGCAACTGGTGATCAACACCGGAACTACCATCGTTACGTTTTTAATGGTATTTCTGATCCAGCGCACGCAGAATAAAGACTCGCGTGCAATACATCTGAAGTTGAATGAGCTCGTGGCATCATTGAAAGGTCCAAGCAACAGACTCATTGATGTGGAGGAAATGAGTGAAGAAGAGCTGCGCACACTCAGCATGTATTACAAACGATTAAGTGAGATGGCGAAGAAAGAAACGGATCTCTCCGTGTCGCATTCAATTGAAGAAGCGGACGAACTCCACCGGAGCAAGTACAAATCTTCCTGATACTTGTGTTATCGCAGGTTCTTAGTGTACCAGTGTTTGCGTCCACATTCTGTTGCCACTGCTGATGCGCATTACGTAAATACCTTCTGCAAGATCTGCCGGTAGCGGCACGTTCACGTAGTTTGTACCCGTTGATCCCTGAACTGTCACTGGCGCAATCACTTCCTGACCCAGCGAATTAATCAGCGTAACCGAAATCTTTTCCGGATGATCCTGATAGATGCTGAAGTTGATTTCATTTGTGAACGGATTCGGGTATGCATTCACCGGAGAGTTGTTTAACGCAGGTGTTTCATTTATTGAAGTAAAACTGCAACCGTTCAAAGTTCCCGGCATGTTTGCGTCCATCCAAACAATGCGTCGCGCAATCCACGATTTCAAGGAATCAATTTCTTCCTGATATGATTGACGCGGCGCCTGAATCTCCGGCGTTCCGGTAGCGGCACCCATGTGTCCCCAATAGGCGTAATGACGTTGTTGTGCTTCATTCAGGTAAGCCGCCATCGAGTCGATGTAATGAAACATGTAAGTTGTGTCGAGAATGTTTCTTCTCAAATCAAACCAACGGCAATTCAATTCATTCGCAAACGTTGTGTCCTGAAGGAATCGAATCATCCATCCCGGCGAGTAATTATCTGTTGCGCAGTCGTTGATGTGATGCGACCATCCTGATCCGTCTGTTGCCTGAAAGATGGAACAGTCCCAAATATCTTTCCAAGCCCAATCAAAATCCCACACGGGTCCTGCTTTCAGTTTACCGATATTTCCGGCAGAATCATCTTTCTCTTTGTAATAGTGACAACTCTTCTTATAACCGTCAACATTGCGTGCAAGTTCATTGACATAGAAGTAATCCATGAAAGAACGCTCGCTGATGTATTTACGATAACCGTTAGACGTGTCCGTGAAGTTTGGTCCGTAAAGAGCGGTTTCCATATCGTAAATGAACGTCTGAATGTATGTTTGTTGCTGCGGAACGATTACCGTCGGTGATGGATAATCGTAAACCAGATGAATTTGATATCCCGGATGATCGATAGGACTGTAGCTTGTTTGCCATGAGTTGGTATTGTCCCAGTAATCTGTTTTGATAATGTATCCGCCTGAAATCTGCGGATACGTAATATCAGTTGGATTCAGTTTCGCAACATCCACTCTGTCGTTATCACGCTTGATGGTTTCAGATAACATGTAAATGCCTTGATATTCTCCGTTCAACACAACTTCCACGAATTCAGATCGTGTTGCATAATGTCCCATTGTATCAAACAAATGATTTGCCAATGTATTACGCACGAAAGATTTGTCGTTGTAAGTTGCAAGCAGCGCCCAATCATTTTCTGCAGGCATTCCAAGAAGAGGTACATTAATTGAGTTGCCGTTGATGTCCCATGTTTCAAAGCGATACGGTTTCTGCGGAAGTCCCGCAGAATAGTTGCCACGGATTTCAATTCCGATTTTTCCGTTGTAATGATTGAATGGATCTGTCATGTTGTTACGAATGCCAACACCGTTGTAAATAATTCCCATATCAGCCATGATCTGTGGATCATTCGGAATAGACTGGTTATTGGTGTTGATCACTACGATCGGAAGATTGGAATCTGTAAATGGTGTGTAAGTTGCAGGATTATTTCCGAACGTAATGCTGAATGAAATTACGGTTCCGGCATCAGCGGGATACGTATCAATTACTCGTAGCTTCCAAAGTCCGTTTCCGTTTTGTCCGTTATTCACACGACCGATTTCTCCCATCGGGCGGAATGTTCCGGTGAACGGCGCGCTTCCTGCAGTGATAGATTGGGAAGCATTTTCATTGAAGCACGTGTTCGTGTAATTATCATCTGAGCCGCCTTGTCCCATGGTAAGAGCGGATGATGTTCCGTCCGGAGCAATGATGTAAATGTTCAAATCGGAATCCCACGTGTGCGTGAGATTAATGCATACAGTTTCCAATCCGAAGTTAAGCGTATCGATTGTTGACGGTGACAAACCGGAAACTGTCAGGTTGTAATCCGTTGTTGCGTTATCGTTGATCGCGCTGTTAGGGTTGGCAGTAAATGTTTGTGCAGAGCACGCCGCACTGATGGTAATCAATGCTAAGAAAAATATATTTTTCATACTTCGTTGTTGGATTATTTAATCAACTGTTGCGTCCAGGAGTTCTGCCCGCTTTGCACTTTAAGCAAATACATTCCGGAAGGCAGATCAGCCGGCAGTTGAATGCGAATGTTATTTGTTCCTTGTACTCCTTGTTGTACAACAGGAACGATTACTTCCTGTCCGAGCGAATTGAACATTGTTACGGTTAGATTTTCTTCACGGGCAAGGTAAACCGACAAGTTGATTTCATTTGTGAATGGATTCGGATATACGTTGGAGGTTTCTGCAGTGTTGCTGCTGTTCTCATTCACATTCGTCAGGTTACATCCGCTCATGGTTCCGGGCATATTTGCATCCATCCAGTTCCAACGCGAAGAGATCCAGTTTTTCAACTCGTCAATTTCACCCGGATAATCAGATGGGAACGGAGACGGATTCGGCCACACATAAACTCCGAGTATCGGCCACGTGGCAAAATTTCTTCCTGCACCTTCTGTAAGATGTGTTTCCATCGAGTCGCAGTAATTGTACAGGTAAGAAACTGAAAGTGCAGTTAGCTTTAATTCTTCCCAACGGCATTTCACTTTATTCTGAAACGACGTATCCTGTAATAATCTGTCCCACCAGAACGGAATCTGCCAGTAATCGCCGGGGCATGAATTAGCGAAATCAATGGCCCAGCCTGAAGTGTCACTTCCATTGCAGTAATTGGCGTTGCCCCACGCAATATCATAATCCCAACATGGTCCGATTGTGAGTTTGCCTCCATTGCTGTTTTTGTCTTTGTACAGATAAGTACTGAGGCGATAACCATCAACGTTGCGAGAGATTTCATTCAGAAGAAAGTAATCTACAAACGAATTCACGTCGATGTATTTCGAGTAACCGATAGCGGTGTCAGTGAAATTCGGTCCTGCAAGTGCCGTTTCAAAACTGTCGACATATGCTTGAATGTACGCTTCCTGTTGCGGAACAATGGTCACGTCAGAAGGATACTCATATTGATAAAAAATAGTTTGTCCGTTGATGTTTGTGTCAGGAGCGTAAGGAGAAGTCCACCCGCCGCCGCCATTGCCTGTTCCTTTGTCGATCTTGATAATGTATCCGCCTGTGAGTTGGTCGCCTGCGATATCTGTGAGTTGCAGATTTGCAATGTCAACACGGTCATTGTCGCGCTTGATCTTCTCCATGAGAATGTAAACTCCTTGATATTCTCCATTGATCACAAGCTCCACATGTTGCCCGCGAGGTGCGTACCATCCTAATGTGCGTGCAAGATCATACGTCATGAAATTATTCAGTAACGACTTATCAGTGTAGCTCGCAGAAAGAATCCAGTCGCTTTCTTTCGGCATACCGAGAATAGAGGAGTCGATTTGATTTCCGTTTACATCCCATGTTTCGAAACCATAGGATTTTTTCGGAAACATGGATTGTGATGAAGATCCTCGGTATTCAATTCCGATTTTACCGTTATAGTTATTGAACGGATCGTTGATATTATTTCTGTTGCCAATTCCATTGTAGATGATGCCCATGTCGGCCATGATTTTCGGTTCGTCTACAATTGTTCCGGTTCCCGTATTAATCACAACAATCGGAAGATTGGAATCTGTAAAATCAACAGGAGCTGTAAACCACGTTGGCGGTGTGCTCCAGAAAATGCTTGCATCATGTATTCCGAAACTCAGCCAGAATCTTCCTGACAGATCAGATGAGTTCGCAGTTACATTGTGAATCTGAATGGAGAGCACATTTGTTCCGGGCACCATGATATTTTCCAATGTACTCTCATTGATGTTGAAGTAATCCGGATTTCCACCTGTGTACATCACCGCTTCGTGACTAGCTGATGCAAGATCGCTGTAAGGCGGCTTTCCTGCAGCCGTCATGTTGACGCGCGCGATTTCAGTGTTGTTGAGATACGCTACAAAGCCGTCGTCGTAATCGGCATTAAGAATGGCAGCTGAAATTTTAGAAGTGTCAGCGATATTGAATGTGATGCGGATAAACACAGACACGTTCTGTGTTATGGTCGTGTTGTCGTCACCATCAGCAAATCCGAATCCGCCGGGACCTTGTTGCCACGACGATGCATTGAAACTTATTTTTCTCCAGTTAGTATCAGGCTCCGTGGTCGGAACTACATAACGCCATGTGTCATTTTCAAAAACAGCAGTTTCCCAGTGATTCGTTTGTGCGTGCAAGAATGGACTCAACACGAGACCGAGAAAAAACAAAGCGATTTTATTCATAAGAAAGTTTGTGATGGCAAAAATAGAGACTGAATCACGGCGCTCAGCGAATTCATAAATGTTTTCCTGAAACTGGAAATTAATTTGATTCTGCATCAGTTTTGAATGTTGATTAGCGAAATTCAATCTGTACTGACCCGGTTAATTCTTAATCAAAGTTTGTGTCCAACTTCTTCCGTTACATTGCACGGTCATTATATAAATTCCTGCAGAAAGATCTTCATTGATAGGAACGTTGATGCGGTTTGTTCCCTGCGCACCTGCAATACTCATCGGGTCAATTACTTCCTGTCCGGCCGCATTGAAAACAGATACATTAATTTCTCCTGCTGTCGGTAGGAACATGGTGAAGTTGATCTGATCCGTGAAAGGATTAGGATATCCGTTGGTGTATTCTGCATTGTTTGGATTCGTCGGCACTCCTATCAGATTGCAGTTCGCAGGATTGCCTTGTATGTTGTTGTCGAGCCAAAGAATACGATTGTGCAACCACCATTTCAGTGTGTCCACTTCTTCCTGATAGTTTTGTCCGATGTAGTAGTTCGGCCAAACGTAAGAACCCATTATCGGCCACACCATGAAATTCCAATCCTGACTTTCATTGAGCAGAAGTGCGGTAGTGTCAATGAGGCTGTCCAGATAAGTGAAATCGAGAATCGATCCACGCAGTTCTTCCCATCTGCAGCGCACCTGTTGGTTGAACATGGAATCCTGCGTCATACGTTCAAACCAGAATGGATTCAACCAATAATCACCTCCACAGATATAATTGAAGTTGTATTGCCAACCGGCGTAATTCATTCCGTCGCAGAAATCGCAGTTGCCGTAAGTGAGATCGTAATCCCAAATCGGAGCCATTACCAATTTTCCGCCTTTGCTGTCGCGATCTTTATAGAAATAAAAACTCTTTCTGTAAGCATCAATGCTCTTGGTCAGTTCCTGAATGATGAATGCATCAACGCATGAATTGATATCCGCGTATGCACGATATCCAACGCTGGTATCCATGAACGAAGGTCCTATCAACGCTGTTTCAAAACTGTCTACATAAGATTGAATGTAGTTGATTTGTTGCGGCATCAAAGCGGCGCCATCGGGGTAATAGTAATTGAAGTAAATGGAATCTCCGCTTGGCCATGGGAAGTAAGGAGAATTCCAGCCCGGATCCGAACTTCCGGAGTTTTTGTCGATCTTGAGAATATATCCTCCTGTGAGTTGATCACCGCTGATGTCGGTCGGTTGCAGTTTTGAAATGTCTACACGGTCATTATCTCTTTTTACTTTTTCCATCAGGATATAGACACCGAGATATTCTCCATTGATGATTAATTCAACAGGCTTCGTTCTCGGCGCATACCAACCCATGCTTCTGTAAAGTTCGAATGTGAGCATGCCGCGCATCAGCGTTTTGTCTGTGTATTGCGCACTCAATACCCAATCACTTTCTTTCGGGAATCCGCAAAGAGCACTGTCGATATCATTGCCGTTCACATCCCACAATTCAATGTCGTATGATTTTTTCGGGAAGCCGGACGAGCTCGCGCCGCGTGTTTCAATTCCTACTTTCCCGTTGTAGTGATTGAAAGGATCTGTCATGTGATTTCTGTTACCATCACCATTCCAGATAACGCCCATATCTCCCATGATACGCGGTTCATCAGGAATAGATTGATTGCCTGTGTTGATCACGAAGATTGGAAGATTGGATGCAGTGATATAGAAATAGTTTGCCGGATTGTTTCCGAATGTAAGACTCCAGGAAATCATAGTTCCTGCGTCAGCCGGATACGTATCGATTACGCGAAGTGTCCATGTACCGTTTCCGTTCTGACCGTTGTTCACGCGACCCATTTGTCCCATCGGTTTGTATGTACCGCTGAAAGGTGCCCATGCTTGTGTTACACTTTGCGTTGCGTAAACATTGAAACAAGTATTGGTGTAATTATCATCGGCCCCACCTTGACCTGAAGTCAGCATTGCTGTTGTTCCGTCGGGAGCAATAATGAAAATATCAAGATCGCTGTCCCATGTGTGCGTAAGATCAATGCAAATGGTTTCCAACCCGAAATTTGCAGTGTCAATTGCGGACGGTGAAAGTCCGGTTACATTCAACGTATAATCCGTCGTGGCGTAATCGTTGATAGCGCTGTTCGGTGTAGCCGTATACGTTTGTGCGAAAAGTGATGCTGAGTAAGTCAGCACAGATACAAGTAGCAGTTTTTTCATTGGTATTGAGCGAAGTGTGAAGTTAAGAAAACATTATCAAGATTAATGCGGTGTAATGTTTTGCGTTCAGATTTGTGGAATCGTATCGTGATTTCGTCATAAGTTTGAATGATGTTTATGATGCGATTTCTGGCATTCCTCTTTCTGATTACGAGCTGTTTCAGTTGCGGCACTTACCGATCAATACCGAAAAATGGAAAATTCCGCACATTTTACGGCGACGGCAGTTTGCAGAGTGTACAATCGTACAGACACGGTCAGAAGCACGGTGTTTGGAAATGTTACTATCCTTCGGGTAAAAGAATAAACATTACAAAGAGAAAGGTTCAGTCTATTGAGAACTATTGTAATGGGCAGTTGCATGGACCCACTGTCGCATTTAATGAAAGAGGCGACACTTTGGAATCCGGTGAGTATTACAAAAACCAGAAATGCGGGAGCTGGAGAAGGTTTTACTTGAACGGTTCAATTATGCGTGTTGAGCATCTGGATACATTGTCAAATCCTATCGGTGAGCAGATAAGTTACAGTCCGGAGATGCGCGTATTGTTTCGTGAGTTGTATACTGCTCCGCGGGAAGGAATAGTTGAATATTACGACGACACAGCGCGAATCACAGCGCGTTTCGGTATTAAGAATGGTCTGCAGCACGGCGCGACCTGTAAGTACGCTTACGTTCCCGGAACATCAGATACATTTTACAGAGAAGTGAGTGCGTATCACATGGGAAATCTGCACGGATGGACCATCAAGTATGAAGGGAGAACCGTTGTTGCAAAAACCTATTACAATTTCGGATTGAAGAATGATGTTGCATACTACTACGATACGAAAAACGAAATTGAAGTCTGGTCAACATACGTAAATAATGTTCTGCAGGGTAAACAGACGGAACATCGTAACGGAAACCTGTTCAGAGAAACGAATTACCTGGGCGGAGTGAAGCATGGGCACGAATGGATTAACGATGGAGCATCGGGGCAAACAAGTGAACATCATGTTTATACCAATGGTATTGTTGACACTTCGTATTATGTGCGTTATCCGTTATTGATTTGGCACGAGAAAGCAATTGTTGATCGAAGCAATCTGATCTACCGAAACACTTACAAATACAGTGAAACACAGGACAGTCTTGTTTACTACGAAAAAAGAGGAGCAAGACATGGGAAACAAATCGCGTATCACCGAAATGGTAAGATTGCAGAGGAAATGTTCTGGAAAGATGGAATAGCGGATTCAGTTTACACGCTCAGAAATGAGAAAGGTGTAATTATTCTGAAGGCATTTCCATGTTACGGCAGAGACACACTGCCTGAAATAGCATGGAGCGACAACGGAAAAAAACTAAAGCCGGGAACAGCAGAATATGAAGAACGATTGAAGTTACTTCCTCACGCAATTGAACGATTTGATCCAAATGCACCAATTGTATTTCCGACTTTGATCTTACGTGTTTCAAGAGAATCGAATGGTTCGGACCCTATTGTAATCTCATCCGGATATCCTCATTGGGACAGGCCCGGCAATGTTCCTTCATTTATCGGCGGAGAAGAAGCGAGAGAGAAATACTTTCAGCGGAACATGCGTTATCCGATGATGGAATTCGAAAACGAAATTGAAGGTATCGTGTATGTTGAGTTTACAGTAACGAGCGGGGGCAGTATTGACAGTGTGAAAGTCATAAAGGATGTTCCGGGTGCAACAGGGCTTTCCAGAGAAGTTCTTCGAATTGTATCAGGAATGCCGCCATGGCAACCGGCAACAAAAAACGGGAACCCGACTGCGAGAAAATGTATTATCAGTGTGAGATTTCAATTGTATGGGGAGTATCCGATCAGGAGAAATGTTGTGCATTGACATTGAGGATTACGGATTGTGAATTACGGATTGCGAATTACGAATTACGAATTACGGATTGCGAATTGAACATTTTGAAACACACAGGAACATAGGAGTGCATAAGTTTCGCATAATGCAATACGATTTACCCAGGTCTATAGTCTATAGTCTAACGTCTAATGTCTAACGTCTAATGTCCTGCTCAATTCTCTTTGCCAGGGACTACAAACTATCAAGATTATCGATACACCACGCTGCACGCTCGTGCACTTGTGCTTTCAGTTCCTGCGACATTCTATCATAGTTTTTGTAAACCATTCCAATGCGCGGATTTTTCTTCAGCACTTCGCGATGACGTGCGTGAAAGTCCCAATACAAACTGTTGAACGGACACGCATCAGCACCGACCTTTTCTTTGTGATTGTAAGCGCAGCTCTTGCAGTAATTACTCATGTTGTTGATGTAATTCGCTGATGAGGTATACGGTTTGGTCGCAACAATTCCTCCGTCGGCAAATTGACTCATCCCGCGCGTGTTTGTGATTTCAACCCACTCAAATGCATCAATATAAATGCCGAGATACCATGCGTCGGTTTCGTCAGGATGAATTCCTGCAAGCAGCGCAAAGTTTCCGGTGATCATCAAGCGTTGAATGTGATGTGCGTAAGCATGTTCGAGACTTTGTTTTATTGCATTGTGCAGACAGTTCATTTTTGTTTCTGCATTCCAGAACCACGACGGAAGATTGTTTTCATGTCGGAAGGAATTCATCTCTGAAAACATCGGCATGTTTGCCCAGTAAACGCCGCGCATGAATTCACGCCAACCGAGAATCTGACGTACAAAACCTTCTGTCTGCGCAATTGAAATTTCTTCCGGACGTTTACGCCATTCAGCAACAACAGCATCAATCACTTCAGCGGGACTGATCATTTTGATGTTCATCGCAAATGAAATCCGCGAATGAAATAACGACCAATGCTGCGTGCTCATGGCGTCCTGATACGTTCCGAACAAAGGCAACAAATGATCCGTGAAATAACGAAGCAGTTGCAAAGATTCTCTTCTCGTAACCGGCCACGAAAAATGTTCAGCATCCGGATTGCCAATGCATTTTGCGCCGGAGCTCTGAATTTCATTCCATATTTCTGTGAAGTCGTGATCAAACAGCAATGGTTCGGGAACAGCCGTTGATTTACCCAGCGCTTTTCTGTTTTCACTGTCGAAATTCCATTTGCCACCTTCGGGTTGAGTGGCGTCCATCATCACGCCGTGCTTGCGTCGCATCATTCGATAGAACGATTCCATCAGATAATGTTTCGACTCACCAAAATGTTCTTTGAGTTCGTAACGTGAACTCAAAAAGTGTTCGGTGTCGTGTGCTGCATTTGCAATTGAAAGTTGTGCGCAATAGGATTTCAATTGCTCGTCAAGTCGAAATTCATCGGGTAATAAATATGCGAAACTGGTGAAATTTCCTTCAGAGATGATTCGATCCAGATTCTTGGTAAGCGATTGCGTATTGTCAGTATCGTTAATGAGAATATGAATCACGTTGTGTCCGCGCTTTCGCAGAAACTGCGCGAAGTTGTACATGGCTGCAAATATTCCGATTACTTTCTGTGCATGATGATGTGCGTAGTCTGTTTCCTGACGGATTTCCATCAACACGTATGTGATGTTGTCGTCATTACCCGCAAACCACGAATGATTGTAATTCAGCTGATCGCCGAGTATGAGACGCAGTGTTTTCATTTCTGATTGCGGCAGGCATCGCTGCAGAATTTGACTTCATCCCAGCAACGCGACCATTTTTTTCTCCAGGAGAAAGGGCGCGAACAGCGCGAACATATTTTCTCAGGAAGGTTTTGCTTCTTTACTGTTTTGCCGTTTGACTTCATGCGTTAAATATTCTCCGGCAATCGATCCGGTTTAGCATACGACAAACGACCAATGGGTTCTGTTCTGTAATATGCATCAAGTCCGGCGCAGGTAATTGTTCCGACTGCATTCAGGTCAACAAAACCATCTTGTCCGATACAATTTTCAGGAAGAGAAATGCTCATATACTTCGCGATGACCATGATGGTGCCATTATCTTCTATCGGAACATCGCCCGTAAATTGTGCGGCGATTCTTACATTACTTTCTGCAACAAAAGGAGCGTAAAAGTTATTTTCATACAGTTCCGTAAGATGTGTTGCATCAAACTCGGAAACACTTTCCGGATAACGCGCGGAAGTCTGATGCGCTTTTTTATAGATCGATTCGTTGACGTGATTCACAGTGAAGAAACCTGTTTCGCGAATGTTGGTGAGTGTATGTCGCTCTACGGAATCAGGGCGGACTATCAAACCGAACATTGCAGGATTCGCGCCCAAATGAAACAGTGAATTAAAGACTGCGAGATTGGTTTGTCCGCTTTTACTTTTTGTTCCGATTAAAGCGAGACTTTTAAATCCGCCGAGAGAATTAATGAACGTGGCCCGGAAGCGTTGTTCCATGGCAGACAAATCGGAGAGCTGAATCGTTTTTACGTTGTTCATACGCGAAGAGATTTCATTCCGCCGTCAACCGGCATTATTGTTCCGGTGATCCAACCTGATTTTTCACTTAGCAGAAACGCAATTGCATTAGCGGGATCTTCAGTTGTTCCGATTTTCTTCAAAGGATGTCGCTGTGCTGACGCTTCTTTTTTCTGGTCGGTGTTCAGTAACGATCCTGCAAGTGGTGTTTCTGTCAGCGAAAGCGCAACTGCATTCACACGAATTGTCGGTGCCAGTTCTGCTGCCAATGAAAGCGCCAGACTTTCCACCGCGCCTTTCGCCATGGAAACGGAAGTGTGAAAGGTTAGTCCCGTGCGTGCAGCAATAGAGCTGATCAGCACAATGGAAGGAGCTTCTGCATTCTTCAGATTCGGAAGATATTGTTGAGTGAACATCGCCGCTCCTAAAGCATGAATGCGGAAATCGTCGAGATATTCCTCAGCAGAAATCCGCGCGAAAGGTTTCAGACGAATCGATCCCGGAAAATAAACAAGACCGTTTATCGGTGCTTCAATCGCAGGATATGCGGTTTTAACGTTGTAATCATTCACGATAAACGTTTCATCATAATGCCCTGAAACATCTGTTCGACTCAATCCGATAACGTAATGTCCTGCATCACGCAGCAATTGAGCTGTTGATTTCGCTATTGCTGAATTAGCTCCTGCGAAAATGTATTTGCGTTGATTCATCATTTGCTTTTTGAAATTCTGTTGGAAGAAATGGCGCGTTGTCTTGAACTTTTGAATCGGGAGATTTCTTCGCTTCTCGTTTTTGCATGTTTGGTTTTGCAGGCTTCAACGCGTTCTCTCCATTTGGCGTAACTCTTCGGAAGCAGTTGCGCCCGCATGATTCGTTTCACTTCGCTTTCAGTAATTCCGAATTGCGCACGAATCGCATCAAATGGAGTACGATCTTCCCACGCCATCTCAATAATGCGATCGATGATTTCTGCAGAGAGCGAAGAAACGTTCACCTGTTTCATTTTCCGTTGAAGAGTTTTTCAAGAACCTGATAACGATAACTGAATATCTTCTTCACCTGACTTCGTATCAGAATTGCATTTACAATTTTTCCGATGAAGCCGAACGGAACACGATAATGCAGAATGTCGAGCATCTCTACACCATCGGGATGCGCGCTGATATGATGCTGATGATGCCAGAATGCGTACGGACCGAAACGCTGTTCATCCACAAAGAATTCTCCTTCTTTCACGTGAGTGATTTCGGTAACCCAGTTCATGCGTGTTCCCGGAAACGGACTGATTTTATATTGGATTATTTGTCCGACGTGCATAGGAATTCCGCCTCCGCTGAGTGTTTTAAATTGCATGTGCGGCGGTGTGATTTTCCCCAGATTTTCCGGTGCGCTCAGAAACTCCCAGGCCGTTTTCAGGTCGGTTTTCAGCACTTGGCGGTACTCCATTCGTTCGAGTTTCATGTCTATGATTTAAGTAATAAGATTAAACAGTATTAATATATTCAGAGGCTCTGATAATCAGCATAATGCGCATGTTTAACTGTCAATAAACAGCGAATGCTTCATTTTCTTTAACAATTTAATGTTTAACAAAAGTACAAAAAGATCAAACAAAACACTATGTTTGTGCAAGTATTTTCAAAAAAGATGAAACACGAACGAGATATGGAGACTAAAGAAATCAGCATAAACGGGTTACTGAACGGAAGCAGTATCAGATTGAGTGAGATGACTGCGGAAGAAATCGGAGATGAGCATGCGAGTACGTCGGTGGATACGCCGATGCGTGCAGATGCATTTGCAATGAGTGATGAAGAGAAGATGAAAAAGATTTCATTTCACTTTCGTGAGATCATGGAAACTCTCGGACTCGATTTAACGGATGATAGTTTGAAAGGCACACCGGATCGCGTAGCGAAAATGTATGTGCAGGAAATATTCTCAGGATTAAATCCGGCAGCGAAACCGAAAGTGGCATTGTTTGACAATAAGTACAAATACAATCAGATGTTGGTGGAGAAGAACATCAGCTTCTACAGTAATTGCGAGCATCACTTCGTGCCGATTTACGGAAAAGCACACGTTGCCTATATTTCTTCAGGAACTGTAATCGGATTGTCGAAACTGAATCGCATTGTAAATTATTTCGCAAAGCGTCCGCAGGTACAGGAACGATTGACCATGCAGATTGCACAGGAGTTGCAGCGCATACTCGGAACAGAAGATGTGGCGGTGATTATTGACGCACGTCACTTGTGTGTATCGTCGCGCGGAATCAAAGACGAGTCGTCATCAACAGTTACATCTTTTTACGGAGGTAAATTCTCTTCTGATTCGAAGAAGGAGGAGATGATGAAGTATGTTGGGATGTAATTGGTCAATGCTCAAATGATTCAATGCTCAAATGAGTCGATGTGTAAATGGGTTGATGTGCAAATGGGTCAATGTGCAAATGAGTCGATTTGCAAATGACAGCACGCGAGAATTTGCAGGACACAGATGTCGCGGAAAGCGCAGATGAATTTCACGCGAAAAAAATCTGAGAGATCTGTGTAATCTGTGGCTATGATAGTTTGCCGCAGATGCCGCAGAGAATAGCAGTTGAATTTCACGTTTAAAAAAGCTGCGTATTCCGCGAACGCGAGGATTTAATTCCTTAATGCATTTGTCTGTCAAGCGGAAGGCGATTCAGAATGCGTATGTGATTAAATATTTTAGATCATTTTGTTGTTGGATTCGAAGAAGAAATACGTGTGTCGCGATCCGCACAATACGTAAGATCTGCGTGGCCAGGCTGATCTGTAATTGATTTATAGCAAAGAACCTTATTGAAGTTGTTTCTGAAATCTTAACTTTCGGGTTTGATTTATGAACAGGCTATTTTACACGTTTGTTTTGCTTTCGGTATTCAGTACTGTAATGCAAGCGCAGATTGAATCTGATTCTGATATCCGCGTCACAGGATCTCAGGGTTCTTCCGGGAAACAAGGTAAATGGGAAACGAGGATCAGAACGGTTGATGCCTCCGGCAAAGAAGTATGGAAACTCACTGTGGTAGAAAATTACAAGAGAGGAGAACATCACGGAAGATATATCGAATTTTCTCTCACAGGAGATACCGTGGAAGTGGGAAGTTTCCGTAACGGAATGAGGTCCGGAGAGTGGAGGAAGTATAAGGGCAAACAATTGATATCAGTTGAACAATTCGACATAAATGGTCGCCAGGTAGGAGTAAAATTGAAATACAGTCCCGAAGGCGTACTACTGCTCCGTGAAAAATATTTGTCTCCGGGAGTGCGCATGCAGTGGTTGTATTCAACTAAGGGGCGTTTATTTTCAAAAGGAATAATCGCCCGGGAACAACGCGATAAAGGCTGGTTTGAGTACGACACATTGATCGCGACAAGGACTTCGGTTGATACCATGCCGATTTACTTTTGCGAATACCTTGAAGGAATAAAGCACGGAGATGAACGTAAATTCCATTTGGGAAAACTTACTTACGAAACATCCTATTCACTTGGATTAGAGAACGGGGATCACATTGAGTATTCAAACGGGGTTGTAATACTTAAGGAAAAGTATTTATACGGGAAGTTATACGGGCGTAGCAGAAGGTATACCGCTGATGGCAAGTTGTATTCGGATCGATGTTATTATGGTTCGCTCCCGGATAGTCAGCATACAGTTAGAGATTCGATTACATTCAAACTTATTGAAGAGTCGTATTATGAGCGGGGCTTGGTTATCAATTTAAAGAAGTATAATGCTAACGAGGAAATAATTTTTGATCAACATGTTGTGGATCGTGATTCGTTACTGTATTCCATGGAAGAGTTTTTTGATGGAGGTAAGCCTAAAACAACCGGTCGCTTAGTGGGCAAGCGAAGAACCGGATCATACGAGACCTGGTATTCCAATGGTAAACGAAAATTGCAGACACGTTTTCGTAATGACCAATATGACTCGAAGCTTGAGATATGGAATGAAGCGGGAGTACTTGTTTTTCGGTCTTATCCATACAATAGCAGAGATACTGTGCCGGAGCAGATATGGTCTGACGCGGGAGTTAAATTGCAATTTGGCACGAAGGCATATGAAGCACAACGACTAAAGTACCTGCCTTCTGATCTGTTCCCTTTTTACAATGAGATTCTGAACTACGGTAAGGTTACATTTACAGGCATTATCCCTCCAACCTCTGCTATAAGTTTCGCGACATATTTCGCTTCTTCCGGATATAATATGACATTCACTACAGTAGAACAGCCGGCATTATTTCCGGGAGGATACGAGGAGATGATGAACTTTTTCGCACAGCGAGCGAATATCCCTGATTCACTTCGAAAGCCGACTGAACCAATTAAAACTATTCTGCTATTTACAGTGCTGCCCGACAGTACAATCGGGTCGGTAGCTGTTTTTCAAAGTGCAACGCACGAATACGATATGGAAGGCGTTCGTATGCTTCGTGCAATGCCAAAGTGGAAACCTGCTTTGCGCAAAGGGGCGCCGGTTGAGTCCGGATACTGGATTGAATTTATATGGGAAGTCAGAGAGCCTTGAGCTTTCAATACTGTATTCATATAATACTTTCAGCGTTCATATAGGGGGCAGACGATGTTTAAAATTCAGTCTGCCCTTTGCTCAAACAATTGGATAGTTTTACCGCACACGGCGCAGACGGATTTACTATAAGCATTCTTTCAGTTCCGTGTAATCGGTGGAAATTGTTTTTGCCACTGCGCGTCATGGTGATGCAACATGTGTTTGCTTATATTTGAGTATGCGCCCCAAATCACATTTCCTGTTGTTCTTTTTTCTGCTGATACAAGTCAGCGGTTTTTCTCAAATCGTAAAAAGTTACGGAGGTATTGTAACGGAAATACCGCGAGCAATTGTGCAATTGCCGGATAGCGGTTTTATTATTAATGGAACAACCCGCAGTTACGGTCCGACCAATACCAACATTTACACGTTACGCTTAGACAAGTATGGTGACACACTATGGACGAGAGTAACAGGTCTCGGGAACGAAGACGGATATGGAATTCAACTCGCGTCAGGACAGCGGTTCATTACAGCGAACTCGCAATTTTT
>JBJOKQ010000007.1:0-37422 GCA_046046005.1 Bacteroidota bacterium
CCGCGTGTCTGGTCAACACCTTCTGCAATGAAATCTGCAGGATAATAACCGCGCTTATCAATCAGTTCTTTATTCTCGAACGGATAATGCAGCTGTGCATACGGCATGGCTCCTGAGTCGAACCAAACGTCGATAAGATCGCTTTGACGGAAGAGTTTCTTTCCGTTGCGTTCCAGAATGATTTCATCCGCATACGGACGATGCAGATCAAATGTGTTGTAATTCTCTTTTGTGAAATCCCCCGGAGTGAAACTTCCGAGCGGATTTTTCGTCATGAAACCGGCTTTGATACTGCGATCGATTTCCGCTTTCAGTTCTTCTGCAGAACCTATGCAGATCTCTTCCGACTTGTCTTCGCTGGTCCAGATCGGAAGCGGAATTCCCCAATAGCGGGAGCGCGAAAGATTCCAGTCCTGAAGATTGTTCAACCACTCGCCAAAGCGACCTGTTCCTGTGCTTTCCGGTTTCCAGTTGATGGTTTTGTTCAGCTCCGCCATGCGTTCTTTCATTGACGCGGCTTTGATGAACCAGCTGTCGAGCGGATAGTACAACACCGGCTTGTCTGTTCTCCAGCAATGCGGGTAACTGTGCTCGTATGTTTCTTTCTTGAAGAGTTTGCCTTCGTTCTGAAGTTTCAGAACAATGCGCTCATCAACGCTGAGATAATTCAGTTTAGAAGTATCCGAAATGAGGAACTTCATGTATTCTTTCTGCTTCGCCAGATCCGCGGCTTTTTCGGCATCAGAGAGATAATCTTCCTTCACATATTCGCCTGCGAGTCCGAATTGCGGATCACTCACTTCCGGACGGAATTTTCCTCGCAGATCCACCAGCGGAACTGCTTTTCCGTTGTCGTCGAGCACCAACATCGGCGGAACGCCGGCAGCTTTTGCTGCACGCATATCATCAGCACCGAAAGTAGGAGCGATGTGAACGATACCGGTACCGTCAGAAGTGGTTACGAAATCACCCGCAATCACCTGAAATGCTTTGTCGGCATTTTCGTGCGGCAATGCATAAGGGAGAAGTTGTTCGTAGCGAAGTCCGACGAGTTGCGATCCTTTCAGTGTGGAAATGATGCTGAAAGGAATTGCTTTGTCTCCGGGCTTGTAATCTTCAAATTTCAGTTCCGCATTCTTTTCGTTGAAGTATTTACCTACGAGATCTTTCGCAAGAATTACCACAACTTCCTGATGTGTGAACGGACTGAATGTTCGTACAGCGGCATACTCAATTTCATTGCCAACTGCGAGTGCAGTATTCGATGGAAGTGTCCACGGAGTAGTCGTCCAAGCCAGAATGTATACCGGTAAATCCGCAATCCGCAATTCGGAATCCGAAATAACCTTGAACATCGCAGTTGCCGTACGATCTTTCACATTGCGGTAACATCCCGGCTGGTTCAATTCGTGCGAAGACAAACCTGTTCCTGCAGCGGGAGAATAAGGCTGAATGGTGTAGCCCTGATACAGCAAGCCTTTTTTGTAAAGCTGCTGAAGCAACCACCACACGCTTTCGATGTACTTGTTTTCGTAAGTGATGTAAGGATCACTCATATCAACCCAATATCCCATTTTGAGGGTTACATCTTCCCACAAATGCGTGTATTTCATCACCTCCTTGCGGCAGGCCTGGTTGTATTCGTCAATGGAAATTTTCTTTCCGATATCTTCTTTGGTAATGCCCAGAGTTTTCTCCACGCTCAACTCAATCGGAAGACCGTGGGTATCCCAACCGGCTTTACGTTTCACCTGGCGACCTTTCAGCGTTTGATAGCGGCAGAAAATGTCTTTCATGGCACGCGCCATTACGTGGTGAATACCGGGAATGCCATTTGCAGAAGGAGGTCCTTCGTAAAACACAAACGGATCTTTTCCTTCGCGCGAGGAAATACTCTTCTCAAAAATGTGATTGTCTTCCCAGTATTTCAGCACTTCGTCGGCTACAGCAGGAAGATTCAATCCGTTGAATTCAGGGTACTTTTTCATTGGATGGCGAAGTTAGTAAATTACAGTCTGCGGTGGGAAATCTGCAGGTTTACTGTTCAGCGTTGGGAAGGAGCTGAAGTTTTCGCGTAAAGGTGGAACACACGGCTTCCCGGGGTAATTCTGGTGTAGCCTTCCGGGATGGGCGCGCCATGGGTCGCAATATGATAGTCAAAAACAGCTCCATTGCGGTCAATACTTACATCATGGTAGCGGTTGAGATAACCCAGAAGACTCCAATTAGCTGCAGAGGCAGGATCAGCGCCGATTGTTGCCCCGTTGGAAATTACGGCCCCGATCAACCTGACATCATGCAGCATGTCTTTATCGCGTTTCGGGGTTCCGGCCAGAAGAATTGTGGCTGTAATGGTTCCTGCAATGGTAAGCACCGACAATGAATACAATGTGCGCATCAGATATTTTCGTTCCGATACGAGTTGCGTTAATCTTTCAGCCGCAGCTGTCAAAGGCAAGGCCAGCGCAATGACAACGAAAGGCAGACCTGTTACCAGGTAGAATCCTCTTTGTTCAAGTGTTGCCATCAGCGGAAGAATTCCTGACATTCCGAGCACGAAGAAGAAAACCGATTTGCTGCGGAGTTCGTTGGAAAACCGTCGCATAGTAAGCGCAATCACGGCGCTGATCGCCAGCGCAGGAAGTATGTCTAGCAACAACTCGTAGAGTATAAACAAACGTGAAGAAGTAGTTGCTGTTTCTCTTATGGAAAAGGTTGTCGCGATTCTGTCGTTGAAATACGAGAGATAGCTGTTGCGAGCCGGCTCATACAATGCAGCAAACGTGTAGAATAAGACAGGAACGAGGACAACAATAAAGTTGGCTGAAATTGCTTTCCGGAAATTCATTGTGCGAACCGCAATGTACCAAAGCAGGGGAACAACAATCGGGAAACCGCCTTGTAAACCTTTGCAAAGTGTGGAGAGTGTGACGGCAATTCCTCCAAGAAGAAACCAAACTGTTCCGTTGCCATTTGTTCGAATACCTCGAAGCTGAAATCCTACGGAAAGTAAAGCAAACACAACCATTGTGCTTTCTTCAACATTGTTCGCGTACGCCCAGAAAGTTACCGGAGAGCTGAAAAAGAAAAGAGCAGGCAGCCAGAATTGTTGTCTGCGTTTTTCGCTGTCGCGAAAGATTTCATTCCACACGAAACGCAACGCAAAGAAACAGGCGATTGCCATCAACAGGCAATAAATTCTTTCGGTGTACAATCCATTGCCCAGAAGTTTGAAAAAAACTGCAAGCAAGCCGAACATCAACGGAGGTTGCTCGTGATACGACTGCATGTACGTAACGGAAAACTGCGGATCCCAAAATGAACCAATACCGTTTCCGAGATTCTTACCTACGCAGGTGTACAGCAAACCGTCCATGAACATTCCATCCATGAACAATGCGGGAATCAGCAGTGCTGCGGACAATGCAACAACAAACAGCAAGAGCGGATTAGTGGAGAATCGGAATGCCATACGCAGTGTCCGGCAAAGATACACCTAATGTGTCCCAGCGGTGCCACACACTATCGGGTGTAAAATTGAATAATCTTCCTTCTGCTGATTTGCGTCCGTTCATGTGATAGTTAACGCAATTTCCTCTACCGGTGCTGTCGGTTGTGAATTCTTCTTTCAGGTTACCGTTTCTCCAGCGTTCGGTGCGCGACATTGTTCCGTTAGGAAGTCGCGAGCCTGTCACCGCAATGTTACCATCTTCGTAGTAAGAAAGATAATCGCGAAGTTCTCCATTCGAAACGACGCTGTTGGATTTCAGCTTGCCGTTTTCGTGCCACGATTTCCAGTTTCCGCTTTGTTTTCCGTTCGAAAAGCTGCGCAACGCAAGTGGTTTTCCATTGGAGAAATAACTCGTTTCAGTGAACGTGCTGTCGCGGAACTCCTGTTCACTCATTGCTTTCGCAATCAGAATTATTTTTCCCTGCGATCTCACTTCACGCACGAAAGTATCATGATCGAGAAATTCCTTCCATTGCACGACAGAACTGTCGTCAACAACGGAAGACCCTTCGTGAAGAACCTGTTGTCTGCGTTCACAGGAAACGGCAAACAGCGCAAACAGTGGAAGAATAAAAAACAGCTTTTTCATCAGTGAAAACGGAACCCTCTATGATCTTCAGACGTGGAAAGTGTAAAAAGTACCGTGGTGTCTTGAATTCCGATATCGGTTTTAATTCGCAGATGAACGGACAGCTGATCGTGCAGTTCCGTGTCTTTGTACGACTTCACAAATTTCAAGCGAATCGGATAATCTTTATCGCTCAAGGAAGTATCTGCACGCACACGCGTCACAAGACTATCAAGATCATTCATGCTTTTCAACTCCGTGAAATTGTTGAACCAACTTACCTCGAAGGCTTCATCCGTGGTGGATAAAACGGTTTTGTCATTCAGCAGATGCATTTCAACCGATTCAATGCGCTCTGCATCTGCGTAAGGCATGGAAATGTTTCCGTGCAGAACAGGAAAATCCATTTCTGCGTCAACAACAATTTCGAAATCGGAAGAAGAATCCAGAGGAGCCGGAATGTTGTATTCAATACCGCCTGACTGTGCGATGTATTCGTGCATAACGTTGTCGCAGGAGACGAATGTCACGCAGGACAGAATCATGAGCGAAAACAGCGAAGGCTTCAATTGGTCATTCAGTCAATAGTTGCAATCACTTTCAGTTCAATTGCAATCGGGGTAGGAAGGCAATTGATTTCAAGTGTGGTTCTGCAAGGAGGGTTTCCTGCAAAATACTCTGCCCACAGACGATTGTACGTGGGAAAATCGTCTTTCATATTGGTGAGAAACACCGTTACATCAACAATTTTATCCCAACTGCTTCCGGCATCTTCCAGAATGTATTTCACGTTCTGAAAAACACTGCGACATTGCGTCTCTATGTCGTACGATGCAATAGTTCCGTCGGAATTCAATTCTACGCCCGGGATTTTCTTCGTTCCGCGTTCGCGCGGACCTACACCGGAAAGAAAAAGAAGATTGCCTACGCGTTTTGCATGCGGATAAAGTCCGACAGGTTCCGGAGCTTTTGAAGAATCAATTGAGTTTACTGACATGCTGCAAAGATAATGAGTGCGCATGGATGACGCACATGAATTCAGAGATTGAATTTCCAATGGAACTATCGTGCAATTACCAAACGTGCGCTGAACGATTTTTGTCCGTTACTTGCACTGACGATATAAGTTCCGGAAGGTAATACAGAAACATCAACAGTATGTGTCGGCTGCGTTGCTTGATCTGTGAGTACCGTGCGTCCCGTTACATCAGTGATAGCAATTTGTGCGGCGCCGAAACCATCAGCGAAATTGAGCGTCAGCATATCGCTTGCGGGGTTCGGCATCATTGCAAAACCTTGTTGCGTGCGTTCTGCAACACTCACATCAATAATTACAGGATCTGAAGTGAACACACATCCGTATTGGTTGGTAACTTCCAAGGTGTAAGTACCATTGATCACCGCGTTCACCATATCACCCGTTTGTCCGACAAGCGGGCTGTTGTTCAGATACCATTGCATCGTGTTGTTTGTTGTGTCAATGGTAGAAAGTTGTGTTCCGTTTTGTATGATTGTCGGATGCCATGATGTGTCGCAATACACTGCAAGAACGGTATCGGAGAATGACGCGCATCCCCATTGGTTCACGGCAACAACAAAATAATCTCCGGACACCCAAACAGTGTCTGTTCCGCTATTTTCTCCCAGCAAAGGACTTCCGTTGAGATACCATTGCAGATTGTATTGTGTGGAATCGGTTGTCAGCACGTGATTCAGTGAATCATAAACGATATTCGGAATTCCGGGATAGCCGTAAACATGAATGGTATCATCAGTAATTACTGAAGGAGACGGAGGAACCACTGTGTGATTCACTGTGTAATCTACAACCGAAATATTGGCAGCGCATCCGTTGCATCCGTTGAGCGACATTGTGTGGCTTCCAACAAAATCGTCTGAGCCGAAACCGAATTCGTTATCATCTTCGTCCCAGACTTCGAGCACATACGTATTTGCAGGATTCATGTTAACGTTCAAGCCTGTCCAGCTCACAACCGGAAACTGATCTTGATAGAATGAAGATTGATAAACAGGATTTCCGTTTTCTTTCACGATCACAAACAGATCAGGATTTCCATCTACCGGATATCCCCAAACGGATGAGGAATTCTGAATCGACTGAATAGTGATTCCTGTGAGCGTGTAAAAGTTGTAGGTGGTTGTATCACTGTAAGCTTCATAATGCACGATGTAATCGCCCGGTTGCGTATAAACTTGCGGAGCGGGATTTTCAGCGGTGGATTGATTGGCATTACCGAAATCCCAATAATACCCGAGAAGTCCCGGATTGTTATTGGTGAAGTTGACGGTGATCGGAGCACAACCTTCAAAGCCGGTCATTGAGAATCCGTTGTTTGATGAAGAAGAAGTACTTGGAATCACATTCATGTAAACCTGGAAGGTTACAGGAATTCCGGAGGCGATGGTGAGATCTGCAATAACCGTTACGTCGATTGGATAAAATCCTGCAAGAAGAGGCGTCCCCGACACATTTACACATCCATATTGATTTACCCACGGATCGTAGTTACATCCGTTCGCTGCATTGCTGCATTGCCATGTCAAACCAACGGGCAATGTGCAAGTGAGAATATGAAAGTTCGTGAAATCATATCCCATTGTATCGAGCGGTAAAACGAATGTAATATCCGTTGAGTAAGGTTGACCTACAGTTGCTGTTGGCAGCGTATCGGGATAAATTCCCGGAGCGGTATAAGATGTGTCGACGGTGCAGATTTGTGCCTGAACCTGTAATGAAATTACAGTGAAAAGTATTGCGTAAAACAGTTTCATCTCAATAGGTGTTTGATGCAAGGTAGTAAAGTGTTCTGATAATTGAAATGATGTTTTCTAAGTGTTCCGAATCGCTGTATATTTACACGATGCAATTCCCGAATTTCGGAATATTAATTATTAGTCTGCTCGTGTGGGCGACTGCTCACGCACAGGTCCCGGCACCGCCTCAGGCTCCTCAAAACGGCTTTCCCGTTCCGCAGTTGCCGAAGCGAATGTGGAATGCCGGGTTCAATGTGGGAATGATAGGATTTGCTCCGCATCAGATGAACAAGATCAGCGGAGATAATCATTTCATGCGTACCACCAATTTCGGAATGGGAGTTGTGAGTGATAATCTCGGTCGCAAGCGACTTTCGATAATTGCTAATACTTCACTCGGAATTCATGCAGGAATAACCTATCGTTACAAGGGCGGAAAACAGACCGGCGGTTTCGAAGTGCAATTCCAGCAGAACAAAGCAACTTACACTTTTGTAACTCCGTTCTACTTCACCTATCAGCGTGACACATTTGCACGATGGGTAATGACGGATAAATATGTGAGTTACGGTGTTTCATACATTCACGCTTTTCGTCGCGGACCAAGCGGTCCTTATGCTCGTGAATTCTGGTATACGCGAATCGGATTCAGTCAATCTTTCTATCATAGAAATTTCGGTTCGAAGATTGAACTCGGCAATCGTGAAGATTGGACCGAGAATGGTACGGGAATGCGATTGGAAACGGTGAAGGCGCGTCAACAAAGTTATTTGTTCAGCATTGAAGCAGGCAGAAGAGAATATCAACTGGATTATGACCGAACACTGGATTTCGGAGTAGTTGCACATTTGCCCTTGTTTGCGACGTATACCGATCAGTATGAGTTTTTTCAGAGTAACACATCAGTTGGAAAATCTACGATTGAATATACAGGAGCTGTTGTAATGCTCAATCTGCGTTATACATTCAATGGTGTTCCGAAGGTGAAAGATGTTGACACCACAACGCCTCCTCCGGATTATTACGCAACGGCAGACACAACCCGGGAAGTTGACGTTCAGGAATCATTCAAGGTTCACAATAAACGAGTGAAGATTATTGTTTGGGATCGCAATGAAGTTGACGGGGACATTGTGTCGTTGTACATGAACAATGAGATGATCAAACACAAATTACGCTTGCGTAAACATAAGCGTCGTTTCACAGTGAAGCTCAAGCCCGGCAGTAATGTTTTTGTGATGTATGCAGAAAATCTCGGAGAAATTCCGCCGAATACTGCAGCTGTTGTGATTAAGGACGGGAAGAAAAAGCGAAACGTGAATCTTGTTTCGGACAATGGCAAGAGTGGGGCGATCGAGTTGATTTATGAGCCTAAGTGAGTGCTTTATTCCGGAACCACATAGACACATAGAAAACCAAAGTCATCACACAGAGGTTTTCAGCACTTTTTGCCGTGCATTTACTTGTTACGCTCATAAAGTGCCTTAGAACAACTTGATTCGTTAAGAAGTAATTTACAAAACAGAAGAAGAACGTAAGCAGATTATTCAATTCTGCTGCGATTGTATTAACTTCATTTTATGCTGCAGAAAGCTGTTCGCTTGATTGAATCCGGTATTGAGTGGTTGCACAACCGTCTCGATAAAAAACAGTTTCTTATACTGTCCGGAATTCTTGTGGGACTCACTGCCGGAATTGCTGCTGTAATACTGAAATCAACTGTACACTTTTTTCAGAAGACAGCAACCTATGATTTCGGTGACGGTTGGACAGGAATCCTTCCGATTGTGCTTCCGGTAATTGGAATTCTGCTTACAGTATTCTTCGTTCAAAAACATCTGAAAGGAAAACTCGGTCGTGGTAATGCGAACGTGTTGCAGGCTATTGCACGTAAAGGCTCGCGACTTCCGGCGGATCAGATGTACTCGCATGTTGTAACGAGTGCGCTTACAGTTGGCTTCGGCGGTTCAGCAGGATTGGAATCACCGATGGTCACAACCGGTGCGGCCATCGGCTCGAACTATGCAAGAACATATCGTCTTACTTACAAAGACAGAACATTGTTGCTTGCTTGCGGAGCAGCAGCCGGAATTGCAGCGGCATTCAATGCGCCCATTGCGGGATTGCTCTTTGCGTTGGAAGTATTGCTTGCCGACGTAACGATTTCATTGTTCATTCCCGTAATGATTTCCTCTGCAACAGGAGCATTGCTTTCACTCGTTCTTCTTGACAAAGATGCGCGACTCGGATTCAAATTGCAGCAGGCATTCGATTATCACAATGTGCCTTGGTACATTTTACTTGGCGTGCTCGCGGGATTGGTGTCTGTGTATTATTCAAGAGTTTTTCCCCGCATCACAGGATTTTTCAAGAGGCGAAAAAAGCTTCCGTGGATGAATGCTGTAATCGGCGGATTGATTCTGTGCGGACTTATATGGTGTTTTCCTTCGTTGTACGGGGAAGGCTATGAAAGCATCAAGATACTCGCCGATCAACATCCTGAAAAATTATTGTCGAACAGTTTGTTCGAATCATTTGCGCACAATGAAATTTACGTGCTGATCATCATTGCAGTAATAATGCTCATCAAAGTATTCGCAACAGCAATTACAATCGGCAGCGGTGGCAACGGAGGAAACTTTGCTCCTTCATTGTTTGTTGGTGGTTATCTTGGTTTTGTGTTTTCGCACGGACTGAACATATCGGGAATAACAACCTTGCCTGTTGCTAATTTCACAATTGTAGCAATGGCGGGAATTCTTACCGGAATATTTCACTCGCCACTTACCGGAATATTTCTCATTGCAGAAATTACCGGAGGGTATGAGTTGATGATACCGTTGATGATTGTTTCCGCACTCAGTTACACAATCGTAAAATACTTCGAACCATTCAGCATGGATGTGAAAGCACTGGCGAAGAAAGGGAAGATCTTCACGCATGATCGCGATAAGAATATTCTCAGTGTGATGAAAGTCGGACGGATTGTGGAATCCGATTTCAATCGTGTGCAACCGGAACAGACACTTGGAGAGCTCGTGGAAGTTGTGGCGAAATCGCATCGCAATGTATTTCCCGTAGTGAATGCAGAAGGCGAGCTGGAAGGAGTAATAATGCTTGATGGTATTCGTGAAGTGATGTTCCGGCAGGAGTTGTACAATCAACTGACATGTGAAGAGATCATGCGCCAACCGGCAGCAATTATCCATCCCGATGAAAGCATGTACGAAGTGATGAAGAAGTTTGATGAAACAGGCGCGTGGAATCTTCCTGTGATCGATAATGGTAAATATGCAGGATTCATTTCGAAGTCAAGTATCTTCACACGATACAGAGAAAAACTCATCAGCAACACGGCGGAATAATGAAAGTGATATCGGTTAACATCAGTAAGCCGCGAGAAATCATCGTTAACGGTAAGAGTGAAATTACGGGTTACTACAAAGAAGCCGTGCAAAATAAGATTACGCTTACGCCTGGCGGAGTTCTGAATGACACTGTTGCCGATAAAGTGCATCACGGTGACGCCGATAAAGCCTGCTACTTGTATTCGGCAGATCGTTATACTTATTGGACATCACGTTTTCCTGTTGTTGATGCAGCGCCGGGATTATTCGGAGAGAATCTCACAATAGAAGGACTCGACGAAGGAGAGTTGAAGGCAGGAGATATTTTGCAGATTGGTACAGCACGAGTTCAGGTTGCGCAGCCGCGACAACCGTGTTACAAGCTTGGTATCCGTTTCGGCACTCAGGAAATTGTTGATGCGTTTCGTTACGACCAGTTCCCGGGAATTTATGTTCGTGTTCTGGAAAGCGGAGAAGTGAAGGCCGGGGATGAAGTGCAAATTATGCAAAGAGCAGAAAACTCAATTTCCATTCGGGAGATTTACAAACTGCTTTATGAGCGTTCGCCTGATAAAGTGAGGCTGCACGCGTTTGTTGCGAATGAAAATCTATCAGCAGAGAATAAAGCGTATCTGAGAAAGAAGCACGGGGTTTGAATTTCGGATCATTGCGAGTTCACCAAGCAATCCCGAGAATAATAGTACGCGGACCCTTCGGCAGGCTCTGGGGGCGGAAAACACGGATACCCGCGGATTACTATTTCTCCGTGTCTCCGTGGTAATTTTGAAAACTACCATTGTGTTAAACGAAGAATTTTGCGTGTGGAAAATAGAACGCGGATGTCGCGGATTTGGTGGAGAATTAGCGGACTAACTCGGATTCGATTTCCTGTTCCTCCGTTTCTCCGTGGTTAATTCTACTCCGGAATCTGAAGCGCCTGAATTCAATTGGTTTCATATACTGACAATTTTAATCTACAGCTCCGCCAACTTCTTCAACTCCCGGTTCATTGCTTCAAATCCTCTGCGCGTATTGTTCTCAATCATCTTGCTGAAAAGTGAAACAAGTATACCGTTGAATTTTTCACTGTGAATGAAGGTCGTAGTGTTGTCGCTGTTGCGTATGAGTTGAAAACGATGTTCTCCATCGAACAGACCTTTGATCCACAAATGCCCGAGCCATTTGAACTCAACATGGGGTTTGTATTCCAGAACAACGGGTTTGAATGTCATCGCTTTTCCATCAGGCGGAGTGATATTAACGGTAATGCGTTTTCCGATTTGCACGTCACCTTCAAGTGATTTGAGAAACGGATTCCACTGCGGATATGCTTTAAAGTCGGTTAGAATTTCCCAAACGCGCTCAGGCGTTGCGTTGATAGTGATTTCGGTGTGAAGTTTCTTTTCCATGTCCGTTGATTATTAACGGAACAAAGGTGCTGTGCTCAGCGCGACTTACGCTTGATTTAAATCAAGGAATCAGGAAAGGTGCTTTCTGCGGATTCTGCTGAAGGTTTCAGGAGTCATTCCAAGCATTGATGCAATGTATTGAAGCGGAACCTGATTGAACAGTTCTTTATTGCGCTCGAAGAAATAGGCGTATCGTTCTTCCGCGCTCATTGATAAATGGCTGTGTATGCGATCTTCGAGTATTGTGAAACATTTCGCGATGAAAAGTTTTTCCAGTTCATGCCACCCCGGTACCAGCTTGCCGATGTTTTTATAATCAGCTTTATCGATTGTAAACAGCGAACAATCCGTAAGCGCCTGTATGTTCCATCGCGCAGGCGTGTCGAACATCAAACTCGAAAGATCGGTAACAAAATACCCTGGAGAGGAAATCCATTGAGTCACTTCTTTTCCATCCTGCAAAGTATATATACGAAGCAACCCGTTCTGAATGAAACTCAGCTTGTCACACGCTTTGCCGCTTTTCAGAAAGTAATCTCCCTTTTTCATTTCGTGAGTATGAAACAACGCACTCACCATTTGTAAGTCCTCGGACTGCATCAGTCCGAAGTAATTGTGAATGGATTGTTCAAGAAGTGACATAATTGTCTGCTTAAATTCAGGTTTATCTTTTCTTAATCCGCACACTCGTCCACTTTGCCGCCCGATTTGGTCTTACCTTTTTTCGTCGCGGCTTTACCGACAGGGAATAGCGGCACTTTCAAAACAAACCAAAGATCAGCGCCGTAAACTTTTTTGTTGCGGAATGCATATGCGAGAATGTCCGTTGTTCCAATAGCTAGTGGTCCTAGTCGGAAACCTGCACCAAGCGCAACAATACCCATTCTCGAGAATGAAACAGGAGCCCACACAGCGTACCAGCGTTTTTCCCATCTCGGTGTAATGCTCAAACGTGTGAGTTCGTGTACACGCTTGCCATCGTAACTGCGTAGATATAACGCAGTAAAAGCTGTTGCATTCACATACAGATTTTCACGTATGAGATAATCGTATTGCACATTCAAGGCCAATGGCAAACGCATCCACATTCCTTTACCTTGTTTTGATCCGCCTTGACGCAATTCGAATGTATTATACATTGCTGCCGGAGCTGTAGTATCAAAAGTATTATCGTCGAGATCCCAGAGTTGTGCGTCAATGGTGTAGTGATCGCTGAACTCTCCGTGTTTGAAGCGGATTACTCCGAGATCCATTAACGTTGCCGCAATTCTGTATTTGTAAACAGGACGTTCACGATAACCCGGCCACTTGCGGAACTTTTTGTTTTTGTCGTGATCCTGCATATCATCAGGACGAAATTCATAAACGATGCCTGCGTCAATTCCCACTCCGGGATTGAATCCCATTTTCCAACTTACGCCCAAGCCTCCATCGAAAGTAAAATTATCGGAGTGCCCGAATTTCAAATCGCCGCGCACAACGGTAACAGTGCTGTCGCTGCTGAAATTGTATGCAAGGTCATCGGCATAAACATATGCGGCTCCTAGTCCTAATAGAAATTTAGGTCGTGCACCTACAGCGAGAAAATGTTCCGCTCCTGTGCGAATCACTTTCGCATATGTGCCGCCGATTTCTCCCCAACTCATGAACGAAACACCGAGATCCTTGTTCTCAAAATCCTGAAAGTAGTTCGGTGGATCGTTGAGTTCGAATGCAGCAATGTGTGCGAGTTCAGGTTGAACGCCGTCGATGTTTAAGTATGATCTCACTTTAATATCTACACCCCAGCCAAACTTATCGTTGCTGAACATGATGCCGGGCAGAAGAATTTCGTTTCTGAAGAATGCTGCTTTTTTTGTTTTGATTGAACGCAAATACAAATTGCTGCTGCCGAAGTTCGGATTACGAAGTTCAGAACGTTTGATGCCGACATAGTTGTTGCTCAGTTCAACACCTGCTCCGCAAAGCATGATATCCATACTGAAAGGATTATCGGCAAGTGATGCCGGATTATATGCCGCACCTGCAATTCCTGCATATGTGCTGTGACCGTAACCAAGCAGATCCTGCGCACTTGCTGGAAGAGAGAAGAGGAACACGATCAGGAAAGTGTATAGAAGTCGGAGAGGGGCGTGATGGAGTTTCATAGTGTAGAGGTAGACAAATTACGAATTCTCGTTGATAAGATTGCAACACGCAGGTTATACACAGAGTATTCTTTAACTTCCACACCATCAAAACAACTCTGATATGAGAAATATAACGCACACAATAATTCTATTCTTGTCCTGTTGCAGCATTGTTGCGGCCAACGAGCCTGATTCTACGGTGAAAGAAAAGAAGCGCCTGTTTGAATTGAGTTTCGGGCAATCCAAACTCTTTATTTCAAACAGTAAGGAAATTGATTTGAAAGAAAATCAAGCGGTGATATTGCCAACGAACGCCATTTTGTTTTTCGCAGAGTTCCGTCCGCAGAAGAAGTTGAAAGTGCCTGTGTTCTTTAATCTCGCTACGCAAGCCAAACAGTTTCTGGTAGATACCGTTCTGGTGAGCGAACGGGCTTCGCCGACATTCGGAACCGGTTTGGAGTTTCGTGCGTTTCGTTTTGGTTTCGGAGAAAGATCTGTTCTTGAATTTGAAGCAGGTCCGTTGGCGAGTTTGTTAATCGATCGGGGAGGCAAATTGCGATTCGCTCCTGTTGTAGCCGGCCGCTTCCGTTTTCTTAAGAATGAAGACTTCATCATGTACGTCGGTTCCAGTTATTCCATCGGCATTAATGCTTTCGGATTGTTTTACGGAACAGGATATGTGTTCTGACAGTACAGTTCAACAGTAAGAAGCGGTTGTTACAATTTGATTAGACGCGCAGATGACCAGCCTGCAGAAGTCTTGAATCGGAGAAGATAGATTCCGCTTGGGTGTTCGTTTAAATTGATTCGTGTTTCATTTTCAAATGAATTGTAAACGAGGTTGCCGCTCATTGAGTAAACCTCAATACACTCTGTCGGCAAAACTGATTTCAGTTCGAAAGTTCCGTTCGAAGGATTCGGGAACAAACTGAATTCGTTGTTGTGATCTGCAATGCCAACGCTCAAAACAGTTTGACACGCTGAAGTATCTGTACAATTGTTTTGCGTTACAATTACAGCATAAGTTCCGTTGAGAGACGGAGAGAAGCTTTGGGATGTTGCGCCGGCAATCGGTTGTTGCGTTTCGCAGGAGATCCATTGATAAGTTGCGTTTGATGCAGTAGCAGTAAGCGTTGCTCCTGTTATGGATACAGCAGTGTTCACGGTATCGATTGTGAGGTTGAGTTGCACAACGCTGTCACATCCGTTTACAGATAGTAAACTTTGGTAGTATGTTCCGCTGGATGTATAATTCTGATTATTGAGAGTGTAATTGTTGCATCCTGACACACTGATTGCGCTTGTATCTGCAATGCATTGTGTGTATTTCATAACGAATGCATCACTGCCCGAAGGCGTCATTGAAAATACTCCTGCCTGCGGATCAAAATCTGCGGTGCCGTCGAAACGTCCTGTTGTTATTATGGCTGTGCCATAAGTAGTGATATCAAAACAGTAATCTGACATATTACTGCCTAACTGGGTAACCCAAACAAAATTACCCGTGGAGGTAAGTTTCAGAAAGAACACGTCTCTGCTAAAAGTGTTACTCGTCAGATTATAAGTTGCCGGACCCGGATCGAAATCAACAGTACTCTGAAATTCTCCTGCCACATAAATATTCGACTGACTGTCTTCCGCAACCGTTCTCGCCAGATCACCTCCGCTACCTCCCGCGCAGATGGCCCACAGAAAATTCCCCGAAGCATCTAATCGCATAACGAACAATGAGCCTTGTGTTGTTGAGGCGAGATTGTAAACTCCTGGACCGGGATCGAAATCGGTAGTACCCCAAAAGTGACCTGCAATAGTTGCATCTCCGTTCGGAGAAACAGTAATTGAAAGACAAACCGAAGCAGAAAGTGAAGCAATAGTTTGTGCGCGAATAAAATTACCATTCGGGTCAAGGACAAGTATGAATCCTTCGTAAGAAGAATTGGAAGGAATCAAATCATAAACACCCGAACCCGGATCGAAATCGACGGTATCAGTATACTGCCCTGCAACGTAAACATTACCATTCACATCGCAATGTACATCATCGGCCTCTTGCCAATTTGCTCCTGTAACGCCACGTGCCCATACGGTTTGACCTGCAGTGTCCAGTTTCATTACAAAAATATTTTCGGTTAACGAGTCCAAACTTGTGACCATCATTACACCCGGACTCGGATCAAAATCACAATTACCGTAAATACTGCCGACGACTACCAAATGATTATTCCCGGATGCTTTGATTTTCCATGCACCATCACCTGAAGCTCCTCCGCTGGAAAATGTTCTCACCCAAACAAAATTGCCTGATGAAGTCAGCTTTACGATAAACACATCTGCGCCTGATACCGATGAGGCATTGAACACTGCAGCGGATGGATCAAAGTCAACTGTGCCGTTGAAGCTACCGCAGATATAGATGTTGCCTGCATTATCGTATTCAATTCCGTAGCCTGTGTTGTGCGTTCCGCCTGAAAAGGATCGTGCCCAGATCAACGTACCTGCTGCATTAACTTTCTGAATATAGGTATTGCCTTGTACTGAAGAAGAGATGAGATTGTACGTACCTGCGCCCGGATCGAAATCTGCAGTGCCGATAAAAAGCCCTGTGCTGATAATATTCCCGGAATTATCTGCAACTACTGAATTTCCGTAATCGCCATTTGCCCCTCCGATTTTCTCTGCCCATGCCAATGAGGGCTGAGCTTGCAGTACAATTGCAAAAACAAAGCATGAAAGAATCAGCGCAAGATTTTTCATTAGGGAAATATATGATCAATATTAAAACAAAAGCGGGAGTAATTACATCGGATCACTCCCGCTTTATAGCTGCCCGGCACTTATTTCTTTATGAGCTTCTTTGTGGCGATACCTTCAGCTGTTTGTATTTCTACCAGATACATTCCTCCGCTCAGCATAGATATGTCAATTTGTGCAGTATTGGTATTGCTTTGGTTTTCCGTTACCACATTTCCAAGTACATCTGTAATTCTGATTTTCGAAATTTTTGTTCCGGCGATAATCGTGATGTTATCATTGGCGGGATTCGGAGCCAGTGTAAACGAAGGCGCAGTAGTTTCCGAAACACCAACATCAGTAACAGCATAGCAGGATGAAGTTTCGGAGCACGTATTCATCGTTACAATCACTGCATAATTCCCGTTGGCGGTTGCGGCGTACGATTGTGATGTTGCGCCGGATATCGGCTGATTTGTTGAACAATCGATCCATTGGTATGTTGCGCCGAATTGCGCGCTTGTTAACGTTACACTGTTCTGAGTGATCGCTGTGTCAATCGATACGCTGATAATATTCACCGTCACTTGCATACAGTTTCCTGCACTTGCGCAACCGCCTTCACCGCGCACGAAGTATGTTGTACTTGCTTGCGGAGTTACGTTCAATGTTGTTCCGTTGCCAACTACAGTTCCTGCGCAACTTCCGCTGTACCATGTCCACTGTGTTCCTTGATTCAGAATACCGCTGTCGACAGTGAGTGTAACGGTACTTCCGGGACAAATCAGCGTGTCTGAGGCAGAGATAGCCAACAACTGAGGCGCTACACATGTGTTATGATCGCAGAGGAATGCTAACCGGATAACAGTGGTATTATCTCCCATTTGATAACCCGAGTTGCGACCTGTTTGACAGATTCGGTTTCGCTGTCCGTTAATGACACTTGAATGATAGGATCCGACTTCGATAAATACAGCAGGAGTAAGCGTTCCGATCAGGAGCGGTACAGCGAATGTCGCTGCGCTTCCATCTCCAAGTTGTCCGTTTGCTCCGTTACCCCACATGAATACACTACCCTGTGCATTAATTGCACCGGAATGATCATACCCATTTGTTACATGCAACCAATGTTCGCTTGCGCCAACCTGCACCGGCAGTAATTCTATTCCGGTTAAGTTGTTTCCTACTTCTCCGTTGAGCGAATTGCCCCAGCCCCACAAAGCACCATTGCCCTGTAATGCATGTGAATGTGCCTGGGAGCATGAAATTTCTGCCCAGCTTGTGGTGTTCCCCAATTGCAGAGGCATATTGCGATTCACTCCGCTGGTTCCGTCTCCTACTTGTCCGAAAGTGTTTCTACCCCAGGACCACAAGGTTCCGTTAGCCTGAATCGCGAGGCAATGAAAATTACCCATGGCAATATTTATCCACCGCGCCGTTGAAGGATTTGCTGTCGCAGTATTGAGATCGGACGAATTACCATTGCCTAATGTTCCAAATGAGTTATTACCCCAGGTCCACAAGGCACCGTTAGAGCTAAGCGCCATTGATCCTTCTTCTCCTGCTGAAATTTGTGTCCAGTTGTTGTTGCCGCCAACTTGCGTCCATGAAAGTCTGTTGGTATTATCACCAACTCCAAGAGCTCCGTAATTGTTATTTCCGGTTGCCCACAGTGTGCCGTTGGCTTTAATTGCAAGAGAGTGTCCCCATCCTGTTGAAATTACAACCCAGTTTCTCTCTGTGCCAATTTGAAAAGGGACTGGCGCATTGGTCAGATTGCCATCGCCAAAGGCCCCGGCACCACCCCAACCCCAAATGGAACCATCGTCTTTCAGTGCAATGTTGTATTCGTAGCCGGAATTGATGGTTACCCACGACAATGTCGGTCCTGCAACATTGTAGGGCGAACTGTTACTCGCCGCCAGCGATCCGTCACCAAGAGCGCCGAATACATTGCTGCCGAAAGTATAAAGTTGTCCGTTTGCCTTCAGAGCTGCGCTGTGATACGTTCCGGCTGCGACTGCAACCCACATACTATCGTTACCCACTTGTACAGGTGAAGACTGGTCCGTTAAGCTACCGATTCCCAATTCACCGTATTGATTGTATCCCCAACTCCAAAGTGTGCCGTTTGCCTGAACAGCCAGAGTATGACGTTCACCTGCGCTCACCTGTACCCAATTGTTAGCTGATCCTATTTGTACAGGAGAATTTCTGTCAGTCGTAGTTCCATCTCCGAGTCGGCCGTCAGCGTTGTCACCCCATGCGTATAAAGCTCCGTCTGCAGTAATAGCGTAAGAACTTTTGTAACTGGCAGCAATGGAAACCACTTCTGTGATCGGACATTGAACAAATACCAGGCTGTTTGTATTGTTCCCGTTACCAAGTTGCCCTTCTGTATTTTCGCCTGTTGCCCACACGGTTCCGTCATACTTAAGTGCCAATGTAAATTGTACACCGCATTGTACGCGTTTCCAATTGTTATCCGTTCCTACCTGCACCGGTGTTGTTGAGGAAGTGGTGTTACCCGACCCGAACATTCCGGTGTTGTTTGATCCGAAAGCCCAAAGAGTACCGTCTGCTTTAATTGCCATAGTATGTATGGCGCCCGCTGAAACGGAAACCCAATCATTATCAGTTCCAACTTGTATGGGAACATTTGTGCTTGTTAATGATCCCAGTCCGCATCGACCGTTTGCGTTGTTTCCCCAAGCCCAAAGTGTGCCATCGGATTTGATCGCCATCGTATGACTATGACCTGAGGCAATGATAACCCAGTTAGAGTCATTGTTTACTTGTGTAGGACTCAGAACATTTTGTATAGACCCATTACCTAATTCTCCCATACTGTTTCCTCCGTATCCGTACAGTTTCCCATTACGGATTTCGAACGTACGCTCACTGCCGGCCTCCATTCTCTGGAAAGAGGATAGATATGAGCTTCCGGCATTAGAACCCATTCGGGAGTATTGTGCTAAAGCAGCAGTGCTGCAAGACAGTAACACAAGAATAGCAATTGATTTCAGGTTATTATGTTTCATCATCACGAGTATTTAGGATGATCGAAACTAATTGCCATTTTTAATCTGAAGGACCCCGCATTTGCAAGTGATGGTCTTTGTTGAGTGCGGAGTTGATTGTATTAAGCAGGCAGAATTCTCTTCGCCTGATTCGGAGGGCTAAAATCAGTTCAGCAAGTTTCCGAGTATTGAAAGCAAATGTTCGCGTTTGCGTTGAGAAACGGGAACTGAATCTCCGTTTGCCATCATCAATACACCACCATCGGCACGATCGAAACGAACAATTTGTCGCGTATTGATAAGATGAGAGTGATGCACTCGGACGAAGTTGTAATCCGCAAGGAGTTCTTCATACTCTTTCAACACCTTCGAAATAAGAATGTTCTTGTTGCCGGAGATCACGAATTTGGTATAGGCTCCGTCAGCTTCACAGCGAATAATATCACTCACATTGATAAAGTGAAAGGATTCACTGTCCTTCAGTACAATTTTCTTGTCCGTGTTTTTCAGTGTACCAAGACTTTCCTGAAGCACATTTAATTGTCTTTGCATATCATCGCGTTTGCGATGGTTCATCACCCTTTCCACGCTGGCAATAAAATCGAGCCTGTTTATTGGTTTCAGCAGAAAATCAATTGCACTGAAACGAAATGCTTCCACTGCATATTTGTCATGTGCAGTGATGAACACAAGTCCGAAGCTAAGTCCGGGTTTGATTTGCCGCAGCAAATCAAATCCTGTTCCGTCATTCATTTCCACATCAAGGAATACAATATCCGGAACCAGCGTGTACAGGCTTTCAAGTCCGTGCTCGACTCCTGTTGCTTCATGAATTTCGCTGATCTGAGGACACGAAGTTTTCAGCAATTGAACAAGTCCGTCACGTATTTGCTTTTCGTTGTCGATGATAAGTGCTCTCATAAAATCAGATTATTGGAAGTTTAATTTCAATTACTGTTCCTTGTCCGTCCGGATTTTCCACAACAGCGTAATTTGCATTACGCTTGTACTTCTTATTGATAAGGAATAAACGATCTCTCGTTATTTCGGTTGCGCGCGACTTGTGTGATTTGTACGCGGAAGATTTACCCATTCCTGATCCGTTGTCGATGATCTTAATCCGTACTTCATCACCGATTAAATCAAATGAAATTTCGAGCTTGCCGCCTTGGGCAATTCCGCTGAATCCGTGTTCAATTGCATTCTCAACAAATGGCTGTATAATCATTGCCGGAACGAGAATCTCTGAGGGATCAATAGCTTCACCGATAGTAATTGAATATTCGAAACTGCTATCGGTTCGGAATTGCTGAAGTTTCAGGTAGGTCCCTAGGAAATCTGCTTCTTCTTCAATCGGAATCAAATCTTCATAAGTGCTTTCCAAAGTGCTGCGCATGATTTGTGCATACATGGCGAGCAAGTCTGCAATTTTCAGTGAATCTTTTTCGGTTAGGGCTGATGTTTGAAGCGCACTCAATGTATTAAAGAAAAAATGCGGATTCATTCGGGCCCGATTCAATCGTTGTTCAGCTTCCAAATGGATTTGACGATTTTTTATCACGTTTTGGCGAAAGAAAATGGCAATCAACAGAATCAGTAAAATAGCTCCCGCAATCCCGAACGTAAGTAGCTTGATATTAAGCGAGTCAATTTCCTGCTGTTGCTTTAAATCGGAAATTTTCTGCTCGTTCTTCGCTTGTGCGTATTGTCGTTCAAGTTTGGTTATTTCCGCAGCTTTTTCTTCAAGATGAACGCTATCTGTTAAAGCGGCATACTTTTCATAGTTTATTAATGCCGTTTCAAAGTCACCCAAACCTTTGTAACATTCATGCATGCGTAAATAATAAGTCATGTGGTAGTATGAACTCTTGATCACCGGCAACACTTGTTTTATGGAGTCGAGATAGGGCAGTGTTTCTTTGTATTTCTTCTGATTCAGGTAACAGTCGGCTATTTTTCCGTAGTAAAGAACAATCTGTCCTGTTGCCAGGTATTCTCTGTAAGGAATTGTTTTCCTTACCCATTCAATAGCCTGATTGAAATCCTCCTTTACGTAGTAATAATCAGAAACGTTATTGAATAACGTCATCATTTTTTCTCTGCGTTCATTTTTGCCGGTGCTGAAGGCGAGCGCCTTTAAAGCATAATAGTAACTGCTGTCGAGATACGTGGAATCAAGATGTCGAGTAAACAAATACAGCGAGGAAAGGTAATTGGATACGTCTATTATCGTTGCGGTATCATTGGCATTTTCCAGCGCACGTATAGCCTTAAATTTAAAATCCTGGCTCACTTGATAGCGTTGGAATATGTCCGCAATATCTGCAAGTTGAACATAAATGAATGCCATCTTATTGTGGTTGTTTTCTTTCTCGTATACGTCCGCGGCTTTGAGATAGTAGGAGAAGGCTTGTTCTTTGTTGTCCGAACGATAGTACGAGTTCCCCAGAGCTTGGAATATTTCTCCGATAAGAACGTCTCCGTTCTGCTCACTTGTCCTTAATGCCTGCTGCAATAATTTCTGTGCAGAATCATTCAGACTTTCATCAAGTAATTTGCCGGCCGTTAGAATAGAATTGTTAATTTCAGCGGTGATGGTCGGCAACTTTTCAGGGGCGGGTCGATTGCCAACTGTTGTGTTCATAGAATCACCTGAGCGATATGCAGAGTCCGACTTTTCATTTGCAGAATCGCTCGCATCACAAGCTCCGAAAAAGAAAATAAAATGAAGTAAGAGTATAGATACTAGATTCTTCAAGGTCACTTTATTATGCAAAGGTCATTAATCTGAACCTGTTTTTCAAAGTTTGTATTTACCTGTCACAGGTCTGCATTTTAATGGTTATGACGCGAAGCAAGCCGCATTCCTGCCCATAACCCTTTAATTAATAAAGTTTAGATACAGAGGGTTCAAATGTTCTGCCGCGGCCTGAACGCAACTGCATAAAGGTACTGCTCAGTTAATCAATGACTCCAATCATTTACTAATCATACGGTGCACTTGCTAATCATGCGCTGTCACTTACTAATAGCAAACTATCATAGAGTCAAGTGATGATTACAGTCTCTTCGGATAACAGCTTTTCACGACGAAGTTTTTTAACCACTTGCACTACCGTTACAACATCTTTCTGGCAGTAACGCACAATGCGTTCAATGTTACGCTCTTCATAATACACCACATGAACCATACTTCCGTCAATGTCGTCTTTGGGCGTCGGAATACCAAGACATGTTGCAAGCAGATTAAGCGAAGTATAACTTTTGTAGTCGCCGAACTTCCACATTTCCATTGTGTCAAGATGCGGGATTTCCCATGGCTTCTTTCCGGAAATATCGAGCAGCACCGGCAATTCAATACCGTTGATCACCATGCGACGTGCGATGTATGGAATATCAAATTCTTTGATGTTGTGTCCGCACAAACGTTGCGTATCTCGATTGAAATGCGCGCGAAGCATTGCGGCAAAGTCGGTAAGCAGTTTCGCTTCATCATCACCTGCAAACGACTTCATCCGAAACACTTCCTTTCCTTCCGACCAGGCGATGAAACCAACGGAGATGCAAATGATTTTTCCGAACTCGGCATAGATTCCGGCGCGGGGATATAAGGATTCTGCATTATCAGTTTCACTGCGCTTGAGCGTTTCTGCTTTCTTCGCCCAAAGCTCTTTCCAGCTTTCCGGAACGGTTTTGTGTGAAGGATATTGCGGAACAGTTTCTATATCGAGAAACAGTACGTTGGCAAGATTGATTTGATTGTACATGAGTTTTGGTTTTGCCGGCAAAGCAAGTAAAGATAGACGGAGATATCTGTATTTTAAACGTTTGTATCCGAATGTAAACGTTTGTAAACGGATATTCGAGATGCGACAACGCTTTGCTAACTTTGAGCAGACCAACATTACTCCTCTGCAATCAATGCTCCGCATTTTATTTGTTCTGTTTCTCTTCTTGTTTGTGAAATCGGAAGGATTGTATGCTCAGGTTTACACCGGCCCGATTCCAATTCCTGCCAGCGGATATGGCAGTTTTGGGGATGAACTAATGGACTCAGTTACGTTCAGCAACCCGACCGATCCGAGCGATACAAGTCTTGTTTATTTCCCGCAGGGAATTTTTCAGGCAGTTCCTACTGTTTTCTTCATGGCCGGCAACGGAGGTGTTTCACCGGTATATTACCACCCTTATTTTCGTTTCATTGTTTCAAAAGGATATGCGGTGGTTTTTGTCCCGGTTCCTACGAGCCAACCAACGCTTACCCGATATGCAAATATGACGGGCGGATTTATTCACGCTGCGAGAAATTACTCCAATATAATTGACACAACGAAAGTCGGATTGACCGGTCATTCATTTGGAGGTGGAGCGTGCTTTGCAATTGGTTATGATCTGTTCGAAGAACTGAACTGGGGATCGGCCGGAAGATTTCTTATGCCCACAGCTCAGTGGTATTCTTACGATATATCGCAAACGGAACTGCAGAGCTATCCGTCAAATACATTCCTGTTATCGATTATATTTTACAATGATGTTGTTTGCGACCATCGTATGGCTGTTGATATATTTGACAATATCAGCATTCCTGCAGCGGACAAGGATATTGTTATGGTTACATCTTCAGTTTACATGAGTTACAATTATTCTGCCGATCACGTATTGCCAAACACAACGGCCAGTTATGATGCAATGGATTATTATGTGATATACCGTCTTACCGATGCATTAATGGATCTGGCTTTCAACGGAAATGCTGCTGCTAGAAATACAGCTCTTGGTGATGGAGATCCGCAGCAAATTAACATGACAATGGGGCTGAACCCTTTGCTCGTTTCGGATACACTGTCAGCATGGTTTCCGGAAACTATATACGGCTATCCCTGTTCTTCAACTTTAAACCCGAGAATTAATTATTGCAGTATATCCGTGAGTATCGAAGAGCGGGCTACAGCGCAAGACGTTGCTGTTTATCCGGTACCTTCCGGAGATTTTGTTTTTCTCAGTGCAAGATTGGGTGCAGTGTATAACGTGATCGATCTCAACGGAGAAATTATTCAATCCGGAACAGTGTCAAACAGTGCCGAACGTATTGATATCAGCTTCTTTTCTTCCGGAGTATATTTTATAAAGTGTGAAGGAAAAACACTGAAGATAATACGTACCTGAGTCAATCAACGAATCATTACTCCCGGCACATTCAGCAGGGGAATCATCGTAAAATTGTTTTGTGAAATTGTCTCAGGCAGAAAGACATATTTCTTGTCATACACTTTCCCGTCGATATAAAAACTTACCCAGTATTCGTTCGTCAGCCCGAATGTGTTTTCCATGATGGGTTCAACACGCGTAAATTCAAGATCAGGAATCTCTTCGTAGAAATGACGCAACGTGGATGTTTCTCTGCGCTTGCCATTGAGTTCACCGTAGCCGCGTGAAGCGACAATCACATTTTTGATCGGCACAATATGAAGATTGATCAGGAATACATTCCACACATTCTGTCCGTCCTCTTCTTCAAGAATAACGGCCATGGCAATATCGTGCACTTCGGGAACATCAAGATCTTTTTTCATATGATTGCAAAAGTACGCACTGACAACAAATGATTCAATGTTCAGATGATTCAATTTGCAATTGATTAGTACATCAAATGCGTGTCAAGCTTGAGAGGCTCTGCCGCGTAATTTGCATCATTCATCAATGAGCCACAGCAAACTTTCCGTGAGTAATCTGATTCCCGCTTACAATACGATACGAATACATTCCCGAATCGAATTGCGCGGTTGAAATGTGAATGCCTCCTTCGCTGCTTTGAGATGCGTTTTCCGTGGATACTAATGCACCTGTACAACTGAATATTTCAATCGTTACTTCAATGCGATTGTTGCATGGAAGAATAACATATTCATCTGCCGGAACCGGATACGCCGGTGGCGATGTAACTGTTTGCATTTCCTGTGCTTCCAGAATGAATTGCCATTGCAGAAGTTGTATTCCTCCTGTGTCTGCAGCGAACGGCCAAATTGTTGGATTGTCAGCGCGACCAACAGCAACAGTGTTGCCGTAAACATCCAATCCCCATGAACCGCCTTGATCATTCATTGCGCCCCACGCACCGATCATTGCCGGCTGTGCAGGATTGTGCGCATTAAACGCTCGGATTTCAGAATCGCCTGCACTTGCAAGAAGTATCTGCGCAGAAGGAATGTACATCAACTGATTCGCATGTCCGTCGCTGCCCAGCCAACTGAATCCCGTGCAGTTCCAAGGATTATTCCATGCGATGTTATACATGTTCTGCGGATTTGCAACGTTGATCACATCGAGTCCGCAATAGTCAACTGCAACATAAGCGATATTACCAACCCATTCCACTTCGTTGTAAGCGGCATTTGCTGCTGCTGTGAGAGTTGTATTTACATACTGACCGATCTCAATTGGATTCGATTTATTGCTTACATCCAGCATTCGTAATCCGCCCGCATCAAACGCAAGCAACAACGTATCATTTCTCCACTCACAATTCCTCGCCGTTGGAGAATATGGCGGATTTCCGAAAAGTGTATCCGGAAGAAAATGTGAAACAAACTGAATGTTGTTCGGGTTGCTTACATTGAGTATGATCAAACCATCTTCCATTGCGCACACATACGCATAACCGTTGGCATATGTAACAGAAGAAACGCCATGTGACCAAGCAGTTGAATCCCACTGATCGAGACTTACGGGCGCAGCGGGATTTGTGATATTCAATGTTGCCAATCCCGGTTTCTGATCAGATCCTTGAAAATCGCCAAGACCAACATAGAGCGTATTGTTATTCTGCTGTACGTATGTTGGCTTCAAAGAATTGAATGATGTTGTTGCAATGTTGTTCACCGGTGTCGGCGAATTCAAATTGTTGACATCGAAAGTTACAAAGCCATATTCTTTCGAAGCTGCGTATAAATACGGAGAGCCGTTGCGATTGAAAAGCGGTTTGTAAACTGAATTGTAAAGGGGATAGTTGTAATTGCCGAGTTCGGCGAAAATCACTGTGTCGTTTTGGGCAATGGCACAATTTGTAAGGATCAATGCAGCAACGAGTGGAAATAGTTTTCTCATGGGTTTGAGATTTGTTTTATTTGACAGCTTGTGTTGAAATCGTCAAAGCCATTGATTTCGTATCCAACTCCGCATTCACTCCAACAGGCAATGTGAATTTATCTTTGATATGACCGATAGCAAATCCTTTTACAACAGGATAGCTTCGCGATTTAAAATGATGATCGAGTACTTCATCAAGCGTGAATGATTTTTCAGGTTCTTCCGCTTCGCATTTCGCGCACGTGCCGAAAACCACTCCGGAAAGTTTGTCGAGAATTCCGCACAACGACAGCTGTGTAAGCAAACGATCCACACGATAAGGTTCTTCTTCTGTTTCTTCGAGAAAAAGAATCGCTCCTTTGAATTCCGGAAGAAACGATGTGCCAATGAGAGAACATATTATCGAAAGATTTCCGCCAATCAGTGTTCCTGATCCGTAACCTTGTGCAATAACTTTCATCTCCGGATTTGAAAGTACCAGCGGCGTTTTTCTCGCTTGTATTACATCCAGAAAATTGGTTGTGGTAGCACCTTCCCATGTCGAATTGCCAACCGGGCCGTGGAATGTTACCAATCCGGTTTGACGATAAATCGCAAGCAGCAATGTTGTGATGTCGCTGAAGCCGCAAATGATTTTCGGATTATCCGGAATGATTGACATGTCAATCATCGGAAGCATACGGGCACATCCCCAACCGCCGCGCAGCGCAACAATTGCTTTTACTTCAGTATCTGTGATGAAATCCATAAACTCCTTCGCACGGAATCCGTCATCTCCTGCGAGGTATCCCGATTTCGCTGTAGCCGTTGCTCCGATTTTCACCCGAAATCCCATTGCCTCCAGCGCGCTTCGCGATTTTGTAACAGCATCTTCGTTGAAGATCGCACCTGCGGGGGCCATTAATGCAATGAGATCTCCTTTACGAAGTTTAGGAGGAAGCAGCGCCGTTGGGTTTTCAATAACTGTTTCCGCTTGCGCATTATTGTTAACGCCAAGCGCTAGCAAACCCGTGCCGAGGACACTGTTGCGGATAAATTTTCTTCTGCTGTTCATACGTGAAAAAAAGAAACCCTGCCGAAGCAGGGTTCTGATGTTATTTGTTTGTCGGTTCGAGAACCTTAAAGAGATCGTCGAGATTCGGAATCAGGATGATTTCAGTACGACGGTTTTTTGCACGCGCTTCAGGTGTGTTTGCAGGATCGATCGGGAAATGTTCTCCGCGTCCTGCTGCGGTCAAACGCTTCGGATCAACTCCGTTTGCAATAAGAATCTTCGTTACTGAAGTTGCACGCATTACGGAAAGATCCCAGTTGTCTTTGATTTCTCCATTGCCTTTCATCGGCACATTATCAGTGTGTCCTTCCACCATTATATTGATATCCGGATTCTGATTCAGAACCTTGGCAAGCGCCACGAGAGCATTCACGCCTCCTCCCTGAACAGTAGTGCTTCCTGTAGCAAACATCAGTTTGTCATCCATGGAAACGTAAACTTTACCGTTCTTCTGAGATACAGTCAATCCTTTTCCTTCGAACTGCGCCAAAGCATTTTTTACTTTGTTCTGAAGAGCGACAACTGCCGAGTCTTTCGCTGCGAGTGCACGCTCAAGTTCACGTACACGTTTTTCACGACGTGCAAGCTCCGAATTCAGAGAATCCAATGAACGTTTCTGCGCTTTAAGGCTGATGTCAAGACGCTTCAGAGAATCTTCCTTACGGAACAATTCTTCCTGCGTCATATTTAATTTGCCCACCAATGCAGAGTTTTCCGAAGATTGACGCGACATTAGTTCTTTGTTCTGTTTCAGAAGCAACTCATAGTTTGCTGTAAGCTGATCGTACTGCATGGTAAGAATACGGTAACGCATTCCGCAACCCATTGTATCAACTTTCAGTTTGTCGCGCTCAGATGTGCATTCTTTAATTTGCTTGTCGAGTTCAGCTTGTTTTGCGTCGTAATCAGAGCAAAGCGTTTTCAGACTGTCGCGCGATTTTTCAGCAGCAGCTCGTTTGGTTTTTTCTTCCTCGTATTTTCTCGCCGGAACGCATGCTGATAAAGCAAAAAAGCAGATCAGTGCAAGTGCAAGCAGTTTTCGTGTCATGGTTATTGGGTTTCAGAATCAGTAGCAAAGATAAAAAGTTGTACACCACGGGTATCCGACGCGAATACAAGTTATTAACCTGATTCAGCTCATAGTAACGATGTAACAACAAGTATATTTTTTGCGTTTATACAGCATAAAATGTGCCTGAAGTATGAATTCTATGAATAAACTGAGTGAAAACTGGATTACAGAGCATACGCTGGACTTCGAATACAAGAAGTATGTACTCCTGGCCTGGCTTCAGAATGTGGAACAGCATTTCAAGATGATTCAGCTGTATCCGTCGCTGGGCGAATTGGTGAATCATTACCGCAACGCATGCGGCTTGCGCGACGGGAAAATGAATCTGGAAAGCAATTTCCCGAAGGAAGTCAAAGGAATTGACGGCGAGAAGTTCCGCCTGATGACCGAGCCTGTGTTGCAGAATGAACAAATCATGAATGACATCGAAAAGATTCTTGAATTCTCAATTCCACGATTTGAGAATTCTCTGAAAGGAGGAACCGAACTTTACGAAGAAGTGGAAAGCGGCATCGCGATATTTCCTATTGGCATCTCCCCGATTTACAAAAGCGAAGGTTATGTTCTGCTGCGCGAATCAACCAGCACGACACGCGTTTATCAATACCAAGTCAGCATCTTCGAAAGTGCTGAATCGAAGTGGCGCGCTTTGCGGACGGAGTTTGTGGGCAATCACAGCAACAGCTTCACCGTAACGTATGAGTCTATCAAAATGGAACTTATTCACACGAATGAAGCGCTACCGAATCCTGCAGTATTTGCCGCTGAAAGTCGCAAGCCAATTCCTGTTGATGAGACATTTCTACCCTTGGTGAAACGCTTGTTGATCCGACAAATTGCGGCATAAAAAAACTCCGGGGTTACCGGAGTTTTATATTGAGTTGCGGAGAATTACTTCGCAGTGTCTTTTCCTTCTTCGGCTTTTTCAACTTCAATCCATACGCGGGTCATATCGCGGAATTCCATCGGATTGATATCGAAGTTGCGAACGTTACTTTGCACAAGGCGGTCGTTCTGTTCGTAGTAAATCGGCATGATTGCCGCATCTTCCAGCTGAACGCGATCAGCTTGTTTGAACAATGCTGTACGCTTAGCAGGATCACCTTCGTGAACAGCAGCTGTGAACAGAGAATCGAAACGCGGACTTGAGTAACGAACGGAGTTGGTTGATGAACGTGTGTTCAGATCTGCAGGAATGTGCTGACTGTAAAGCGTCGTGAGGAACGTTTCAGGATCCGGATAGTCAGCTACCCAACCTGTGCGCCAGAACATTGTTTTTCCTGTTTCAACAGCTTCAAGATGCTGAGCAAACGGCATTGATTCCACTTTCACCGTGATGCCGAGAACTTCGTTCAGCTGATGCGCAACATAATCTGCAGTGATTGTATTACGATCGCCGCCGCCGCTGTTGATTTGCAGTGTGATTTCAGGGAAACCTTTTCCTCCCGGATAACCTGCTTCAGCAAGCAACTTGCGCGCCTTGTCCGGATCGTAAGTGTAACCTGCAAGACTGTCTGCCTGATAATCGCGGATGCTCGGAGGAACAATCCCGTGAGTTCCCGGAAGTGCGTCTCCATTCAATTTCTTCAATGCGATTTCTTCGCGATTGATAGAATAGTTAAATGCCATGCGGACTTTAGGATTGTCGAACGGAGCAAGCTTGTGTTGGAATCCGTAGTACGTCAAGCTCATTGCAGGAGCTGTCTGAATCACGAAATCAGTTCCGTGTACTTTAGCTTCGTCGAGTTCACCAAGAATGTCTTTCGCCATTTCAACAGGTAAACGGAAAACCATTTCGAGTTCTTTGTTGCGGAACGCGATGATTTCAGAACGCTTGTCTTTAATGAAACGGAACTGAACAATGTCAAGGTAAGGAAGACGGTTGCCGTGTTCATCGAACATCCAGTAATTCGGATTGTACTCCAGAATAACTGCTTCACCTTCTTTGATGCTTTTCACTTTGAAAGGACCGGTTCCAACGCAATGCGTACGCATATCGTCGCCGTATTTTTCAAAAGCTTCTTTTGCATAAATCCATCCGCCCTGAGTTGCCATGATATTCAGGAACGTAGGCATCGGATGAAGAAGTGAAATGGAAATTGTTGAATCGTCAATCACTTTCACTCCTGAAACTCCTTCAGCCGGAAATTGGTTTTTCTCGGTAGCAGCAAAATATTCATTCGCTCCAACTACGCGATCTTTGAAAGAGTAAGTGAATTGCTGGTTATTCGGTGATGCTGTGCAAAGTTTATCAAGACAATATTTCACATCCTGAATTGTCACTTCACGACCTTTGCCCTGTGTTGCGGCAAAGCATTCATCATCATGGAACATCACACCTTTGCGCAAGTGAAACACGAAACGCGTATTGCTGTCAAGTGCTTCCCAATTTGTAGCAAGCGCAGGCATAATTGTGAGATCCTTCTGATTGAATTTCACCAATCCTTCATACACCTGAGTGCCGATATGATGTCCTACAACCTCCACAATGTTCAATGGGAAAAGCGTACGGAAATCTTCGATTTCATTCATGCGGAAAACTCCGCCGTACTGAACAGGACCTTTGGCAACACGTGTTCCGGAATGATTCTCCGGTCCACCACTACAGCCTTTGCTACCTGTGATTACCATTCCCAAAAGGAGAACAGCTGCCAGGGCACGGGTAAATCTTTTCATAATGACTTGGTTCTGCGTTTTAGTGCGCCTAAAATAGCTAAAAAAGCAATAGAGAAAGTGCGCATTTTTACTGTGAAATCACACGATTTTCTGACTTTCCACGAGTTGCGCTATCTGCGAATTGTGTAATTATCTGATAGTCAGAGATATGGGGCAATGATCAGAGTGCTTGGCCTCCGGAAGAATAGCTGCCGCTTTAAGATCTTTTTTGAGTGAGTCGCTGGCCATTTGGTAATCGATACGCCAACCGAGATTCTTAGCTCTTGCGTTGGCCCGGAATGTCCACCAGGTATAATTGTGCGGCTCAGGATTGAAATGACGGAATGTATCAATGAATCCGCTGTCAATAAACTTGCCTATCCATTCACGCTCTTCAGGTAAAAATCCGCTGGACTTTGCATTACTTACCGGGTTGTGAATGTCAATTGGTTTATGACAAATATTCCAGTCGCCGCAAATAACAAGATCGCCGCGTTTCTTTTTCAATTTGTCAATGTATTTCTGAAAGAAATCCATGAATCCGTATTTGAAATCCTGACGTACATCGCCTGTGGTTCCGGATGGAAAATACACGCTCATCACTGACAAATCACCGAAATCGGCACGCAGAATTCGTCCTTCGGCATCGTAATCTTTGTGACCTGCTCCGACCTCAATATGCGTCGGTTTTTTCTTAGATAGAACAGCAACTCCGCTGTAGCCTTTCTTCTCTGCAGAATGCCAGAAATGATGTTTGTACCCGGCATTTTCGAATACGGAAAGATCCAATTGATCTGCTTCCGCTTTAATTTCCTGAAGACAGATTACATCCGGATTTTCCTGTTGCACCCAATCGATCCAGCCTTTGCCCAGAGCCGCGCGGATTCCGTTTACATTGTACGATATAATTTTTGTCATGATTCTGCGTTTGTAGAGATTCAAAAGTACGATTTCGATTCACTTGAAAGTGATCTAAGGCAAATCCGTAAATCGTACTTTTAGCATTCCATGCAGTTGCGCTCCGTTTTCCTGCTGTTTTTCATCACCTGCTCTGTGATCGCAGGCGCGCAGCCATTCTTTTCAGACAAACAGAAGTCAATTGCAGTTACTAAGGATACGCTTTCTCTCGATACGCTGAGCATCATTCCCGGAAGCGTAAACGTCAAGGCGGGAAATACACTACTTCGCGACAGTCTCGACTATTCCATTGACTATGCCAACGCAAAGTTGTTTCTGAAAACGAAAATTTCAGTCGACAGTATTATGGTTTCATACCGCGTGTTTCCGTTTCTGCTTACGGCTTCGCGCTCACATAAATCGCAGGAAAAACTTACAGCACAACCGGATTACCGTGTGAATCCGTTTCTGTATTCGCCGGTAAAGCAAAAGGGAGAAGATCCGTTTGCGATGGGCGGACTCAACAAAAGCGGAAGTTTATCGAGGGGAATTTCATTCGGGAATAACCGTGATGTTTCGTTGAACTCCAATCTGAATTTGCAGATCAGCGGAAGATTGACTGACAATGTTGATCTGATGATGGTGGCAACGGACGACAATCTTCCGATACAGGCAGACGGAACTACACAGCAATTGCAGGAATTTGATCGTGTGTACATTCAACTGACTTCGCCGACAGCGAAAGTGATTGCAGGTGATTTCTTCACGGAGAAGCGCGATTCCTATTTTATGAAGTTCAACAAGCGCGGACAAGGAATTTCCACTACAGCTAAAATCGGATTGGATCCACGTGTACCGTACGCCCCCCATGATTCTCTTAAGAAAACATTGACTGTAGCAGGCTCGGTTGCTATTTCCAAGGGAAAATTTGCCCGAAATATTATTGCAGGTGTTGAAGGAAATCAAGGTCCATACAGATTGCGCGGCGCAGAGAACGAATTGTTCATCATTGTGCTTTCAGGAACGGAGCGTGTTTATATTGACGGGCAATTGATGGTGCGCGGACAGGAGAATGATTACATCATCGATTACAACACTGCGGAAATTACATTCACGGCGAAACAACTCATTACGAAAGACAAGCGTATTGTTGTTGAGTTTCAGTACAGCGACAGAAACTATTCACGCTCTCTGGTGCATTCCGGAATTGATTGGAACAGTCAAAGCGCTAAAAGAAAAACAACAGTTGCACTGAATGTTTTCTCGGAGCAGGATCACAAGAATCAGCCCGTGCAGCAAACGTTAACGGATGCAGACATTCTCATTCTTGCTGCTGTGGGCGACACGTTGAATCGCGCGGTGATTCCCGGTGCTGATAGCGTTGGTTTTTCAGATACAGAAGTGCGTTACCTGAAGAAAGACACACTTGTGAATTCCGTTTTGTATCCTGATGTGTTTGTGCAGTCTGTTAATCCCGACAATGCGCATTGGCGTTGTACATTCTGGTTTGTCGGAAGTGGTAACGGAAACTACAAGCAAGTGAATGCAACTGCCAACGGAAAAGTGTTTGAATGGATTGCTCCGGTTGGTGGAATTCCGCAAGGCGACTACGAACCTGTGATCGTGATTGTAACACCAAAGAAGCGTCAGATGGTTACAGCAGGGGCTTCGCACAAAACGGAGCACAATGAGATCAGGGCGGAAGTCGCTATGAGCAATTACGACAAGAATACATTTTCTGATGTGGATGCGCGCGATGATCAGGGTTATGCAGGAACATTTACCTATAGCGGTACAAGATCGGCGGGTGATTCATTGCGTTTGAAATACGGAATCAAATATGAATATGCGAGTCGCTATTTCACTTTTGTAGAGCGCTATCGTTCCATAGAATTTGAACGTGATTGGAATTTAGGATGGGGCGCCACGCGTGTGCCGACTGCAGATCAGCATATGTTTGTAGGTAATGCAGGACTTGCTTCATTGAAGAAAGGTTACAGTGTTGGATATACATTCAGCGGATTCAATGAAGGAACGCAGTACACCGGATTGAAAAACGGAGCGGAGTTTTCTTTTAGAAAGAAACAGTTTTCTGTTTCCGGTCGCGGCAGCGTGTTAACTTCTGCAGGTGCTTACGGTAAAACAGATTTTCAGCGACAGCGCGTGAATCTGAACATTCCGATTGGGAAAATATTTTCGATTGGTGGATGGGAAGAAACCGAGTTCAGCAGAATACGAAAACCCGGGAGTGACACGCTGCAATCGAACAGTTTCGGTTATCTGGAGTGGGAGAGTTACATTGCGGCGGGCGACTCTGCGAAAACATCAGCGAAATTGTTTTACAAACAACGCACGGATTATTTGCCATTGCAAACCGCATTGCAAACCGCCACGTACGGAGAAAGTTTCGGAGCAGGATTGCAAATGAATCAGCTGAAATCGCAGCGATTGAGTATTACTGCAAGTTATCGCAAGTTGAATATCCGCAACAGCACGCTTACAACGTTGCAGCCGGACAATACAGTGTTAGGTCGTGTGGAATATTCACTTCGCCTTTTTAAGAATGCAATTTCGTTGAGCACATTTTACGAAGCAGGTTCGGGACTGGAGGTGAAGAAGGAATTCTTCTATCTTGAAGTTCCTGCCGGTCAAGGTGCTTATGCATGGACAGATTACAACAGCAACGGATTGAAAGAGCTTAACGAATTTGAGATTGCTTTATTCAGTGATCAGGCGCGTTTCATTCGTGTGTACACTCCGACGAGTCAGTTTGTTAAAGTGTACACCAATCAGTTTTCTCAGAGTGTTCAGTTACGTGCGCCTCAGACGTGGCAACAGAAAAAAGGACTGCTGAAATTCATTGCACGTTTCAGTGATCAGGCTTCGTATCGCGTGGATAAGAAAACCATGAGTCGGGAATTTGAGCATGCGTACATTCCGCAGACGGACGACGCGAATGATACTTCGCTTGTGACATTGAACGCAACTATACGCAACACGATTTTCTTCAATCAGCTTTCGAGCAAGTTCGGTGTGGATTACACTTGGCAGGAAGTGCAGGGGAAGAATCTGCTCACGAACGGATTGGAATCGCGCTCCAACGAATTTCATCAGATCCGTTTGCGTTGGAACATCACGCGTGCGTTTTTGTTTCAAACCGAATATAAGAGCGGAGTGAAGTCGAGCGCGTCTCAATTCTTTTCCACACGTAATTATTTCATCAACTATTACGACGCGGAGCCCCGAATCAGTTACCAACCCGGAACCACATTCCGCGTCAGTGTGCTTTATCGTTACACCGACAAACGCAATGCTGCGGACATGGGCGGAGAAGTCATCAATTTGCAGAAAGCCGGTGTTGAGTTCCGCTATACAAAAGCATCAAAAGGCGGATTCACTGCAGAGTTAAATTACTTCCGCATCGCATACAACGGGACAGTGAGTTCTACTACAGGATATGAAATGCTCGAGGGATTGAAACCCGGAGAGAACTTCACCTGGCGCGCCGGTTGGCAACAAAGTTTGGGACAAAGTCTGCAACTTACACTCGGTTACGAAGGGCGCAAAACACCGGACAACAAACCGATTCACACAGGCAATGCACAGGTGCGGGCGATGTTTTGATTCGTGGGCAAATTATTCTTTGACAACCTTCACCATCGTTTCTTCCGAATTCGTTTTCACATTCACAAAATAAACGCCTGCAGCGAAATCGGTTGTATTTATTTGTGTTGCATGACCAACAAATTGTTGCGTGTAAACAATTCTTCCTGCAGCATCAGTAATAATAATGTTCGCGGCAGTTGCAGTATTGCATTCAACGTGTAGAATATCATTCATCGGATTCGGAAAAACGCTGATCCCGTTTTGTGCGGACTGCGATGCGATACCAACACTCAAAACCTGTACGCACTCCGATGTATCGGAGCAGGAAATTCCGGAGAGAACTACTGCATATGTTCCGTTCGCAGGAGGCAGATACGATTGTGATGTAGCTCCTGCAATTGTTAAACCGGTTGTGCAGTTGATCCATTGGTAAGCTACACCAACTTGATTGGAAGTTAGTGTTGCGCCGGTAAGTGTGAGTGTCGTGTCTATTTGAAGCGTATCTACGTTCAGTGTTGTGGTTATGATACTGTCGCAACCATAAATGGATTGCAAATTGCTCACATGTATTTGTGCCGAATCGGAAATGACGGAGTCGGGAAACATATAGGTTTCTCCTGTGCAGATCCACACCTGTTGCGAACTTGCATACACCGGTCGCACTACGACTCTGATCGTATCTTTTCTCGGACAACCGGTTCCGTTGCGTACTGTAACAACGTAGTTGGTAGTAACAGAAGGCGCTGCTTTCGGATTGAATGATGTTGTGCTGCTCAAGCCCGCGGAAGGCGTCCATGTACATGTTGCACCACCGGAAACATTGATTTGTACACTGTCTCCGTTACAGGTAAACAACGTATCGTCAGCAACTGTAATCGTTGGTTGTTCGCAGTACTTAATCGTTACATAATCGAACTCGTCAATGGAACCGTCCCAACTGAAACCGGACACATACACGTTACCTGATGTGTCTGCGCAAACGGCAACAGCAACATCTTTGCCTGCAAAGTTGTCGTACTTCTTCAACCAGATTTGTGTTCCCGCTGTATCGTAGACTATTGTAGTATATTCTTCGTTAAGCACACTTCCGCCATAGCTGCTGCCGGTTACAATTACTCTTCCTGTAACAGTTGTAACCACATCATATGCAAAATCGTTGTCGGCAAAATTATCGTACTCACGCTGCCAGATCAGAGATCCGTTTGAAGAATAGTGCAGCAATTCGTAATCGTAATCAAGTACACCGCCGCTGTAACCTGTTCCGGCGACATAAATGTTGTTGCTGTTGTCAATGGCAATCGCATATCCCCGATCCACATCAGCAAATTCATCGTATAAATTAACCCAACGTAATGCACCGTTCATATCATAACTGATTGTTACAATATCAAATTCAAGCACGCTGCCGCGCCAGGCGGATCCGGTAACGTAAATATTCCCTGATGTATCCGTTACAACATCCGCTCCGAAATCATCACCTGAAAAGTTGTCATACAAGCGCAACCATTGCTGGGCACCGTTTGGCGAATAGCGAATCGTTACTAAATCGTGATTGTCAACACT